>CBHCMF010000044.1:0-24708 GCA_965974465.1 uncultured Noviherbaspirillum sp. | reverse complement strand
GACGTCCATTGCTGTGTTATGCGTTTTACTCATTAAACTTTCCGAGATTTATTAGCGAAACACGATCATCCATACTGTCCCAGCTTACAAGCATCTCTTTATTCGTGAAGTAGAGCTCGAATCCCATTAAATCTCCGTACGCTTCTTTACGATCGATCTTGTCGGGGCGTCCAAACGCATTCAGACAATTTTCGTAAGTTTTCAATGAATCGAAATGCCGTAATAGGTTTCCATATATCGCGAAGCCTGAAACCTTACCATTTTCAATTTTGAAGCTAATTCCACCCTCAAAATGAAGGACGCCTTTGGTCTGAATTACGTTTTCAATGACTTGGTCTAACGCTAGCTCTTTTCCAATTTCGTCATAATATCTGGCGCCAATATCACGATACCATGAGGAGCTCTTGACGATAGGCGCGAGCGTGACCTGACTAACTCGTTCAAGAGGAAAGTCAAAAGCTTCGCTGCCATAGGCAACCCCAGCCATTTGCAGATCAGAGAGTTTCCAGCTCTGCATCTTTAGAACGTCGAGGTTATCGAGAATTTCAATCATTACTGGTTACGTATAACGCTAAGTTGACCAGCACGCTGAAAGCGTGACGGTGTCGAATGCCGTGTTAAGTTTGCTTTTCACATGGCCACGGCTCACCAGGATGCTCGCGTTGCCAGTAGTATTTAAAGAAAATCGCATCTTCCCAAGGTGTATCGTCATAGGTCCAATTAACCGCGCTCACGTAGTTCATTAGCCGTGGCGCCCCACTAGGGCCACCTAAGTCGTTGAACCGTTTATTTACAGCGTATTGCACCTCGGGATACCTCAGTTCACGCATGCAATACAACAAAATCCATTTCGAGAAGCTCCTCCTCTCCTCTGCCATTTCAACGAAGCACTTCTTAAAAAGCTTTTCGCTGGCTTGATTCACTTTGACAAAATTTAAAATATTCTGCAGGTAGGGCTCAAGCTGAGGCAAATCCAAGTTTTCTTCGTCGAACCTGTGCGCCTTTTCGCATAGATCCCAAAACTTAGCCTCAAAAGACGACTCGTCCATATTGCAAATTTAACTGGTTATCTATGGACTCCCTCCATTTTGCAAGACATGCCGTTTTGATATTGAAGTGAAGATCGACTGCACAAATCTATCCGGCCTACTGTGGTACCCGTCGGTACCGGCCCTGATGTCATTCGCTCGCAGACTGCCTCATTATTTTAGCGGTCTTGATTCGACCAACACAGTTATCAGGCTCTTGTCTGCGTGAGTCCGAACTCATTCTCCATCAACCCGTCTTGCTCGCAATCGTAGATGGGGCATTCCAATTAACTATTAATGCTAGTAATGCTGGCCGCTTTCCTTCTCGAATTAAGCGGCCACCTTGTATTCCGTGCCATGCACCAGCATGGCCCAGATGATTCTCGCATGCTTGGCTGCTAACGCGACGGCGGCAACATTGTTGCAAGACCGCTTTTGCAGTTCGGATACCCATCTGCTCTTGCGATCGGTTTTTTCCATCATGAACCGCATGGCACTGCGCGTGCCGTGAATCAATAATGTCCGCAATCGCACATCGCCGCGTTTGGTAATCCCACCCAAGCGACTTTTGCCGCCGCTAGAATGCTGACGCGGGGTTAGCCCAAGCCATGCGGCAAATTCACGTCCGTTGCGAAACAACTTCGCATCGCCCACGCTTGCCAACAAGGCCGTTGCGGTAATCGGGCCTATGCCTTCAATTTTCATCAGGCGTTTGGCTGCCTCGCTTTGCCTGGCCAACTCACTAATCTTGCGTTCGTACTCCAGCGCCTTTTCCTGCAGTCCCGACATCCGCTCGTATAACTCGACAACGGTTTCCCTTGCCAATATTGGCAGCAACCGGTTACCGGCCTGGATCTCCAGCATGGCGACACGCAACTTTGCCATGCCTGCCGCCACCACGATTCCAAACTCACCCAGCAAGCCCCGGATCTGGTTTGATAGCGCCACTCGTTCCGATACCAGCAAATCCCTCGCCCGGTGAAGTGTCAAGACTGCTTGTGCTTCTTCGCTCTTGACTGGAACAAAACGCATATTCGGCCTGCCGACTGCTTCGCAGATCGCCTCGGCATCATTCGCATCGTTCTTTCCGCTCTTACGGTAAGGCGCCACAAACTGTGCTGCCATCAATCGCACATCATGTCCCAAGCGGCTCAGCTCTCTTGCCCAATAATGGGCGCCTCCGCAAGCTTCAATCCCGATCAAACAGGCTGGCAGAGCTGCAAAGAATTCGATCATCTCTTTGCGAGACAGCGTCTTCTTTAACTTTGTTTTGCCATGCTCATCTACACCGTGAACCTGGAAGACCAATTTCGCGATATCCAGACCGACTCGAACGATTGCCATTTCTTCCTCCCCTTTCCCAATGCGATGCCCACGCTTCGCTTGACCTCCAGTCTATCCAGCATCAGAGGGGGAGGGAGTCCATTACATTATTTATACGGACAGCCGTGTCCGTTATGCACGGTCACAAGCCGTTATGCACGGAACGGTGAATATCGAAGAGCCGCATCCTGCATGGCTTTTGGCGATTTTCCCGATTTAACAGGAAACATAAAATTCCGTGAAAAGCGGACCTCTGCGCTTGGCTCGTGAATTTGGATGAGTGTAGATGTAAATTTTTGTATCGGCAACAAAGTCGAAGCACTTTGCCGCCTCAAATCGGCATTTGGCAAGGTTCAGGACGCGATTAAGTTCGACACGAGTCGGCGGATCAAATAAAGGCGACTTACTTGTGCGCTGTGTTCAAATGATCTGCCAGCTTGCCTAGCGCGCGTTGCCAGCGTCGCCAAGCGGTCGTGCGTTCACATCCGAAGCGCTTGCCGATCTGCTCCCATTCATAGCCTTCGGCGCGCATCCACACCAGATGCCGTTCCTCGACCGTCAATGGCTGAACCCACTTCATCGTCTCCACCATGCGATCGATTGCTTCCGGACTTGGCGGGAAATGTTTTCTTGCATTGTCGCGTGCCAGCTCCTCCCACTGCTGTCGTACGATCACGGGCCACACGTTGAAATAGCCTTGCACGCGCACGGGCGCCAAGCGGTGCGCCGTGTCGCTTGCTTCCTCAAAGCGTGCGGCGATGGCGTCATTGGTCCAGGTCGTCATGTCGTTTCTTCCTCTTGTTCGATGGCCCAATGCAGCAAGGCCAACGCATCGGCTTCGTTGTCGTCTGCCGGTGTAAAACCGCGCTTGATCGCTGCGGCGATCATTTCCTCCTTGCTGGCATTGCCCTTACCGGTCGCATGCTTCTTGATCGTTCCTATGGGCACGCCTTGGTACGGGATGTTGTGGTGCTCGCACCAAGCGGTCAGGTGCGCCATGAAACCACCATATGCATGCGCTGCATCGATCCCGGCATGGCGGCGCACCTCTTCGAAATGCACGAGATCGATGCCATCGACGCATTGCTTGATGTCAGTGAGCCAGCGCTTGAAACGCAGGAAGCGCATGCCGCCGCCTTCGAAACGTTGCGGCTTGAACGATTGGATGCCGCTGGTGATGTCACCGGCGCGTGAACGCACCGCCCATCCGGTCGTGGTACCAAGATCGAGCGAAAGAATGGTTCGCATCAGACGGCCCTCCGCAACGGAACACCTCTACGTAGGGTAGGGAACCCCTTTGGGTTCCCTACTACGTAGTAGTAGGGTGAGCACTTGGATTCTGGGAACAGCCTGCAAACCCGCATGGATACTGGGAATGCGTTGAGAATCCACAGAATCCAAGGCAGAATCCGCTGGATTCTGAAATCTTGATTAAGTGCTTGATTTTTATCGGTTTGACTGTCCAGCAAGAATCCAGAATCCGGCACTTCCGGATTCTTGGAAGGGCAGAAATCATGGGTGGGAATCGTCATTGTCGTGGTCCTCTTCTTCGTCTTGGTAAATCCAAACATCGGGGTTTTCAACGGGTAGCACGGCGCCGCTTTGCCGGCATTTGTAGTGGGTGGGTAGCACCGGTACGAGGGCTTCGCGCAACTCGCCGGTTTCCGGATCGGGCTCGCCTTTCGGGCGCAGCAGCGCCATGTCTTCGACGCACAGGTAGCCAAACTTGCTGCGCGTTGGCATCGGCAGTCCGTAATCGCGCGGATTCTGGAAAAACTTCACATAGCCTTTGGTGGCGAGCACGCCAATGCGCTCGGCGACGGTGGAGCGGCCACCCAGGCCCGCCTGGTTCTCGAAGCTTTCCGCGAACTGCGTGACGGTGTACGCGCGGCCCCGCTGCGCTTCATCGAACAGCATTTGCAAAATCACATCGTGCTTGCGGCGGCGTTCGGCATCCAGCTTGTCGCCGTAGTCTTGCTTGACCAAGCGCTCTGCGTGCGGATCGAGCTCGCGCCAGATTCCGCCGCTTTTGTCGACATACTTGGTTGGAATGCCCGGGCCATTGCGCAACTCATAGATGAGTTGCCGCGCCGTCCTGTTTTCATCTGGGCGGAACAGCAGCATGCCAGTCGTGTAATAACCGCGCAGACTGCCAGCCCCCGCGAGCGCCTGGAAGGGATCTTCTTCGAATTGCCGCTTCGAGAGTTTCTTCGTGTGATGGGCGAGTACGATGCCCGCTTCCGGATTGACCGCATCGCGCAGCCGTTCGACCCGCTGCGACAGGAAGTACAGCATTGCATTGTTGTCGTTCTCGCCGCCTTCCTCACCGCCATCGAAGATATTGCGAATCGGATCGATCGCGATGATGTCTGGCTTCTCGCCACCGAATGCAGCAGCGATAGCCGGAATGATTTGTTGCAAGCCATGGTCATCGAGCACCAGACGCAATTGTGATGTCGCGATCAGATTGCGGCGCGCGTCGAGCATCCGCGACGCTGGCAAACGGATATCGCGCATGCGTTCGCGCAGATAGTGGTATTGCACTTCAGCTTGCAAGTAAAACACGCGCAGTGGCCGGGCAGGGCGCATGCCCAGAAAGGGTGCGCCCGCCGCCATATGCGCGAGCCAAGACAGCAGGAAATCGCTCTTGCCCACCTTCGGTGCGCCGCCGAACACTAGCATGCCAGCAGGCGTGAGTACGCGTGGACTGACGATGTCAGGCGGGATCGGGCTGTCGTCGTCGAGCATTGCGCCGAACGAAAACACCGGCAGCGTTGCCGGCGCCGCCTTGATCGTCGCGCGCGGGCCTTCGTTGATGAATGCGTTGCAGTCAAACCCTTCGGCTACCGCATCGGCCGCATCCCACTTTTCAGGCTTGGAGTCCGGTGGCAACAGGATGCCGACCGATAGCGCGCCAGCAGCCGCGATTGCTTGCGCTGCGGCTTCGGCATAGTCCCAGCCCGGCAAATCCTTGTCTGGCCAGATCAGCACATGCTTGCCGCGCAATGGAGACCAGTCAGTCTTGTCGACTGGCGCCTTCGCGCCATTCATCGCGGTAGTTGCGCAGACGCCTTGGCCGATTAGCGCTTGCGCGCATTTCTCGCCTTCTGCCAACACAACAATCGATGCGTTGACCACCGCGGGCAAGTTGTACAACGGCCGCGGGTCGGGTGTGCGCCAGGCGCGGGCACGCACATCCCAGGGTCGGAATTCCTTTCCACTGGGCGGATCGTAACGGTACACGCAAGCAATCAGTTCGCCGTTGGCCGTGGTGTAGTTCCACTTTGCGGTGTACGGCCCCAGTTCATCGATGGCCGGCCGGCGCAGATCGCGCTGTGGCATAACGCTGGCAGGATGGATGCCGAGCCATTGCTGCACTTCGGTCGCGATGGTGGGAAAGTCCATCTTGATCGAAAGCCCGCGCACCCGCGCCCACAGATCGAACAGATCGCCGCCTTCGCCGGTGGCGAAATCCTTCCATAACCCGGCGTGCGGGCCATCCAGCTCCACCACCAGGCTTTTGCCCGGATTGCCATCGATATCGCCGACGTGAAATTTTCCGGCGCGAATACGCCCTTGCGGCAATAGGTAATGCAGCACTGCTTCGATGCGTGCAAGCAAGCCTTGCCGCAGTACGGACGTGTCTTCACGGCGCACATCGGGATTCCACTGTTCGGCAGCGTTGTTGAAATCGAGCCAGGCGAGAGAAGAGGTTGTGGTTTCATTCATGCCGTTTCTCGTTTCCAGCAACGGTCTTGCCAATTGCACAGCCGGCATTCAACATGCGCAGGATCGATCGCCATGCGTGGCAGTAATTCACCAGCGTCGGTCGCTTGCAAAATGCGCAGTGCGCGATCAGACATGCGCTGCGCGAGCGCTGCATCAAATGGCACCTTCTCGAAATACAATTCCTGCGTATCTTTGTTGATCGCAGTGAACAGTGCGGCATTCGCCGAGAGGCTAGGCACGGCCGCTTCCATGTACGCTTGGTAAATGGCGATTTGCGCCGCATACACTGGCTTGGAAAGCGCAACGCCACGCTTGACGCAATCGCGCCAGTTCTTGTCGTTCATCGTCTTGCATTCCCATAGCGCCGGATACTGCAAACCAAGCGCCGATGGACCGTCGGCGAGAATGCCATCCACGTGACCGCGCACACGGCCTTTCGCGACAGCGAAGCCGAACTGTTCGCCATTTTGCCGCCGGGTGTAGAGATCGAAGCCCGCCAGCTTTAGCCAGTGAATGATCAAATCTTCCAGCGCATGACCGACGTCGAAGATGCGGATTGTGCGGCCCGGCAGTTCACGGCCTGGATCGACTGGCGCTTGCGCATACTCGTATTGCAGTGCGCGCTCGCACGCGACACCGAGCCGTGACGCGCCCAGGTAATCGCGCGGCGATTGCCCGTTGCGCTCGGCTTGCAATGCGTGATCGAGCAGCGCGGATACTTGTTCATGGAATTTGGGTTGATGGTTGAAGTCGAGCATCAGAACGGCACCCCCGGGCCATGTGCAGGTTGGGGAAGACGCGCGAGCCGCGCTTCCAGAAAAGCCCGGTCCTGCTCGGCCATGCGCTCGTGTTCGGCGGTCATGTGTTCCTGATACGCAGTGACGATCACGTCGATCAGCCCCAAAACTTCTTCTTTACGGTAATCGGCAAGAGGGCGGTCCATGCCGATTGATGCGACATAGTCACCGAGCGGCCCGAGGCAGCTTTGCATCGCCCCGATTTCAATATCAGACGGATCGATCATGTGGCCCTCCGTTTTTTCCATGATTCGAGAGAACGCCGCTTGGCAGCGCATTGAGCAAAACAGCCACAGGTCCGAATAGCGGCGTGCATCGGAGCAGGGAAGGGGAGCGTGATGTTTGGGGTTGCGCCATCCGAACCCCTTCGCTTGGCGAGAACAGATTGCGCATTTCACGCGGCCTCCCGTTCAGCAGAAAAAACCAGCCGCTGGATTTGCGGTTTGCTGAAGTGAAACGCCAGCAGCGCCGATGCCTGATAGCGCGTCAAGCTGTAATCGTTGCGGTGCTGCGCCGGCAGATACTTCAATTGCGCCGGTGTAGGCGGTTCGTTTAGCCAGCGTTTGGATTTATGCGCAGAATCGGCCGACTCATACGTGTTGAGCCAATCATCCGCTTGCGCCAAGCAAACGGTGCGTTCGCCGATGCCCAGCAGCCGCGGCGGGGTTTGCCTGCTGCCGCCAACTGCATGCCAGCGGCCATTGAGAAAAAACACGCCGCCCCATGCGCAAAAGCCAGTAGCCACGAGCGCACAATCGTCGCCGAACAAATCGCACCAACGAAAATGTGAGCGCGCAAGCAGATCGACTTCCGTCATCACAAAGTCAGTCAGGATTTTGTCGCCATCGCTCTCACTGCGGGTCCATGCAAAACCGCACAGCGGGCATTCGCGACTCGCCGCCGGTACGGTCGCCTGGCAGCCTGGACATTCCTTCGTTGGCGCATCGCCTGGCGCATGTTGCTGACCATCGAGATTGGCTTCTTGCTCGAGATGGCCGTGCATCAGCGTTGCAGTGCCGAAATCCAGCACGATGCAATCGCTCTTGATCACGCCTGGATGCTCGGCAGGATCGACAGTGCGCAAGCCACGCCCGATCATTTGCATCAGCGTCGATTTGTGCGAGCTGGGCCGCAGCAATACGATGCAACTGGCCGGCGTATAGTCATAGCCTTCGGTGAGCACCGCGACATTGACGACGACTTGCGCATCGCCGCTTTCAAATGCCGCCAGCCGTGCTTTGCGCTCGGTTTCGGATAATTCGCCGTGCACCAGTACCGCTGCAATACCAGCGTCATTAAAGGCGCGGCAAACGCTATCGGCATGCGCGACGGTCGAACCAAATACGATCGTCTTGCGGCCGAACGCCTTTTCCTGCCAATGCCGGATTACCGCATCAGTCACCGGCGTCTTGTTCATGATCGCCTCGACTTCGGCCATGTCGAAATCGGAAGCGGTGCATTTGACACGTGACAGTGCATCGGCGGTACCGACATCAATGACAAAAGTGCGTGGCGGCACCAAGTGGCCAGATGCGATCAGTTCGCCGAGCCGGATCTGATCGGCGACATTAGAAAACACGTCACGTAGTCCTTTACCATCGCCGCGCATCGGCGTGGCAGTGACGCCATAGATTTTCGCATTCGCATTCTTTTGCAACACGCGATCGATCACGCGCCGATAGCTTGGCGAGGCAGCATGATGCGCTTCATCGATCACCAACAGGTCGAGCGTGGGGACCGACGCTAAATGATTGTCGCGAGACAACGTCTGCACCATCGCAAAGGTGGCGCGTCCCTCCCACGATTTGTCCTTCGCATCGAATACCGACGTCGTGACGTCGGCGTTGATGCGCGCAAACTTCGCGCGGTTTTGCGCGACCAGCTCGTCGCGGTGCGCCAGGATGCAGGCTTTGGCGTCGCGCTCGGCCAGCACGCGACCGGTGGCGGCCGACAGCAACACTGTCTTGCCGGCGCCGGTCGGCGCCACGCCCAGCGTGTTGCCGTATTCATCGAGCGCCGCCACGGAACGCTCGACGAACAGAGTTTGTCGGGGTCGGAGCATCATCGCGGCGGCTCCTTATTGCGCCCAGCTCGGACGGCCCGGAACGGCCGCCGCAGGTTGAGACGCGCGAGATGGATTGGTTGCCGGCGGCATCGGTGCTGGCGCTGCAGGAGGCGTCGAGGCAGGCGCTGCTGCTGGCGGCCGGGGCGTCACGCCCATTAGCCGCGCATAGTCTTTGTGATCCGGCTGGATCGCGACCTTGATCGCATTCCTCGGCTGGCCGTTTTGGTCCTGTTCGACGTCGATCTTGGCGAGAAACTCGATGCCATCCAGCTCGGCGAAGCCTTGAATGCGACGCGCGGCAGTCGCTTGCGGTCCGTTGTCTTGCGGATGCAGGTTGCGCGACGAATTGAGGATGGCGCGCACAAACGCGCGGCCGATATTTGCCCACTCCGGTCCCTTCGGGCTATACAAGCCGATCAGACTCCATACCTTGCGGCGCGCGAATTCGCCCTCGGTGACGACGAATTCCGCGTTCAGGTACACCGAGCCAGTCTTGTCGCTTTGCGTGGCGTAACCACCGGTCCAGCCATGCTCGGGACTGTCGAAGCCCCCCGGCTTGATGGTCATCCGCACGCGCGCCAGCGTGCCTTTCGGGATCAGGTCATAGGATTGCTGGTCTTGGGCGTCATTGAAATCGGCCCACGGATTGGATGGGGTGTAAGCGTTCATAGATGGGGTTCCTTAATTCGATTCGGTGGATTGCGGGGTAGGGGTGTGCGGCGAGGACAACGCATCGAAGCGCAGCCGCTCGGCAACGGGACGGACGGGGCCGGCCATCTTCGTCATCAGGCGGCCGAGATGTGGTTCTTCAATCAGATCGAGCCGGCCGGAGCGGTCTTTCGCGGGATAGCCCCAGGGATTGAGCGTGTGGCAAACGAACGCGCGATACAGGCTGCCATCGTCGGCTTTGAGCGCAGTCATCGTGATCACTTGATCGACAATGCCGGGCAGTTCCAAACCAGTCTTGCTGCCTTCGATTTGCGGAACGAAGACTTTGCGGTTGAAGTCGTCCAGTTTCTCGTCGAGGATGCCGACCAGCACCACGTTTTTGTCGCGGGTATGCTGTAAGTGGGTGAGCGCAGCGATTAACTCTTGTCCGAGCAAGCCGTACGCGCCACGGCTGTCCAGCTTGCCAGTCTTTTCTGAGAACGCTTGTGGCTGTCCCTTACACCACTGAAAGCACAGACGCGCTAATACAGTGATGCTGTCGATGAAATAAGTGTCGTATTTGGCAAGCGTGACAGGATCGCCGAAACGTTCGCAGACGTAGCGGTAATGCGCTGGCGAGAATGGCTGGTCGTCGCGCAGTGCAGGATTCGGCCCGCCGAGAAACACGGCGAAGTCGCGGAATTCTTGCCATGTTTGCGGACGAATTGTGTCGCCTGGCCAATCCTGCACCGCCAAGTCGCCCGCTTCGAGATCGACGAACAAGGTTTTGTCGGCATCGAGCGTGTTCAACAGCGTCGTCTTGCCGATGCCCGATGGGCCGAAAATCACTAGCTTGCTGCCGCGCTTTTCTGCCAGGCGCTGGTCGACTGAAATGATCGGCAGGCTCATTGCGCACCTCCTGCATCGACCAATGCCAGGCGAAAGCCAGGCTTGCCGGTTTTAAGCGTGCGCGCGGGGGTGAACTGGCTGCGTAATGCTTCTGGCCAAGCGTTGTACTTGGTCTCCGATACGCGATAGCTGATTTCCACGTATTGCAATGGATCGTCGCCAGCATCCGCGATGCGCTTGACCAGCTCGGCCAGTTTTGGTTGATCCCACTCGACTTTTTTAGGCAAATCCGCAGTGATGCGCACCCGTCCGTCATCGAAATGCACAATGCCAGTATCCTTACTTTCAGCAACACGCTTTGCCTGCGCGCGTTCGGCAAATTTGAGTTCGATGGCGCGATCGATATGCTCAGCGGTGGCTTTCGCCATCGAGAGCAAATCGGCCGTATCGCTTTTTAGATGGAACAGGGCATCGCTCGGTAATGCCGCGAGCGTGCTCACCGGCATGCGGAATGCGTGCTCTGGGCTGAGTGGATTCATGCCGCACTCCTGACGTTTGCGGATTCAGAAGTGCTCTTGCGCAGGCATTCGGTTTCATATGCCTCGATATCCTCGAGGCGATACAGCACTCGGCCTTGCAGCTTGAGAAAAATCGGGCCGATGCCTTCGGACCGCCAGCGCTCCAGCGAGGCTTCGCTGAGGCCCCAGCGCTCGGCCAGTTGGCGTTGATTGAGATGTTTGACGCTCACGTTTTACTCCTTTGGGTGGTTGCGGAAACGTGAGCTCATTCTCGGAATGAGGATGTACGGGCGTCTTCCGACGTCATGTACGGGCGGATGTACGGGGAAGCCGTTGAAGAGAGTTTCGTGGGCCCGTAAAGCGAAAAACCGCCCAAAGGCGGGTTTTTCATATCATTGAGCAAAAGGGGCGATCAGTCGATGTTTGCTCGAAACGACGTCCGGCATACATTGCTGAATGCCTCTAAAAGACTGAAAGCGGTTACACAGATTGCAGGCGACGGACTGCACTAGCCTCAATTGAATGCGCGACCGCGGGGATGGACCGTATCAACAAGGTCGGGGATATCCCGGCAGAGTGGGCTACGCGCATAGCCAGACTACTAAGCTCAGGGAGCTCCGCCGTGCGCAAGTTGACGGGCGCTGAACTGAATGAAGAGCCGCATAGCGGTTAGCCGCGCCCTTACAACGAATGAAAGGAAAGGGTGAAGGCACGGCTTTGTGAAAATATAGTAAGTCAGCGTTGCAATCTTTACGACTTTTTTATACGGAAAAAGGTAAGTTATGGCGCTTCGAGTCCCACAACCTGCAGCTTAGACACTGACCGTTATAGGGGGCTATGCCTCTGATAAACGGTTGGTAAGCGTTTGGCCGAAGATATCGTAGCTCACGTACACAAGAGAGCGCAAAACAGCGCCGTAGACGTGCAGCAAAGACCGTGTAAAAAACAGATAGGTGCAATTTGACATCCCCTTCTCCCAAAAGTCACGTCGCAACACTCACACTCGCTGCCATCGGCATTGTTTATGGCGACATCGGTACCAGCCCGCTGTATGCGATGAAAGAAGTGTTCTCGAAAGAACACGGACTTACGCTTAATGAGACCAACCTTTTCGGTGTAGTGTCGTTGATCGTTTGGGGACTCACAATCATTGTGTCCCTCAAGTACGTAACATTGATCCTTCGTGCGAACAACCGCGGCGAGGGAGGAATCATGGCCCTAACAGCGCTCGCGCTGTCTTCCGTAACCCAAAAGTCGCGTTGGTATTACCCGGTTTTGCTACTTGGGATGATTGGCGCTGCGATGTTTTACGGGGATGGCGTTATTACGCCAGCCATTTCGGTTTTGTCGGCGATTGAAGGCCTTGAAGTAGCCACGCCAGCGTTCAAACCTTACGTGGTTCCCTTGACCGTGGCGGTACTGGTGGCGCTGTATATGCTGCAGTACCGGGGTACGGCCGGCATTGGCAAATGGTTCGGCCCCATCGTTTTGGTCTGGTTCACCACGCTTGGCGCCATGGGACTCGTTAACATCGTTGCGAATCCAGCCATTCTGGCCGCGCTCAATCCCCTTTATGCTGTGGGCTTTCTCGCCAAAAATGGCTGGCTCGCATTCGTAGCCCTGGGCGCGGTTGTACTCGCCTTTACTGGAGCGGAAGCGCTGTATGCCGACATGGGACATTTTGGACGAAAGCCGATCCGTCTAGCCTGGTTTTTGGTTGTCTTTCCCGGACTGGCACTGAATTACCTTGGACAGGGCGGGCTTTTGCTGTCGAACCCGGACGCCGTTTCAAATCCGTTCTATCAGCAGCTTGGCCCGTGGAGCGTTTACCCCTTGGTAGTTCTTTCGACGTTGGCCACCGTGATCGCGTCGCAGGCGACGATCTCCGGCACATTTTCGATGACGCAGCAAGCCATTTCGCTCGGCTTCCTGCCGCGCATGCACGTTCTCTATACCTCTGAACGCGAAATTGGTCAAATTTACATTCCTGCCGTCAATTGGATGCAGTGTATTGTCGTCATTCTTGCGGTCATCGGTTTTGGCTCGTCGACCAACCTCGCTGCAGCATATGGAATCGCCGTCACTGTAACGATGCTGATGACAACAATACTGACGTTCTTTGTTATCCGCTATAAATGGCGGTACAACCTGCTGCTCTGTTGGGCGGCTACCGGATTTTTTCTCGCCATCGACTTCGCCTTCTTTTCTGCGACCACACTGAAAATCCTGCATGGTGGATGGTTTCCGTTGGCGCTTGGCGCGACGATGGTCTTTATTATGTTGACTTGGAAAACCGGACGGGAACTGGTATTCGAAAACCTGAAAAGGCATGCTATTCCGCTCAACAATTTTCTTCAATCGCTATTTTTAAACCCACCCCACCGCGTCCCCGGTACTGCCGTCTTTTTCAGGGCGGAAGGCGACGGCGTACCGCATGCAATGCTGCACAATCTGTTGCATAACAAGATCCTTCACGAACGTACTGTCTTCCTGACGGTGTCCAATGCCGACATTCCGACGATACCTCCGACCGAACGAGTGACGGTTGAACCGCTGGGCCATCAATGCTACCAGGTCAACGTGTATTACGGATTTAAGGATGAGAGAGATATTCCCCAAGCGCTTGAGATGTGTAAACACAAAGGCCTGGAGTTCGACCCGATGGAGACGTCGTTCTTTGTCGCCCGCCAGAACATCATTCCAAGTATTGGCGCTGGTATGGCCTTATGGCGGGAATCGCTGTACGCGGCGATGTCGCGTAATGCACGTGATGCGGCTGATTATTTTCGTGTGCCACCGAATCGCGTTATTGAATTGGGAGCCCAGATCGAAATTTGACTTGCAATAGCTGGCCAGCATGATGAGCGACAACCAATCAAAGGCTTAAAATGGCAAGCAATGGATAACAAGCGTTTCCCTTGCCAGCCGGATATGGACCGATGAAAAGCAGACAGGTTAATTTTTCACCGACGGATGACGCGCCAGAACCGCTGAAGTGGATAAAGCGTGGCCTTGCGGCGTTCACCGGCATCGACAAAGAGCTGGCCAAACAATTGGCGATTGAATCGCCTGCACCGGGGCTATGCGACAAGCCTGATCGTTCGACCGGCTTCAGTTGGGCGTTCATGGCGTGTTCACTGACCACCGTATTAGCACTACCCTTTCGGGAGTTGCTCGATCCAGCCAACATCGTCATGCTCTACCTGTTGGCGGTGGCTCTCATCGCGGTTCGATTTGGTCGCGGGCCGGGCATTTTTGCATCGGTTTTAGCCGTACTGGCATTCGATTTTTTCCTGGTTCGGCCGTACCAATCGCTCACTGTCGCCGACACACAGTATCTTCTGACGTTTGGGGTCATGCTCACTGTGGCGCTTATCATCAGTAGTCTAGCGGCAAACCTGCGCCAGCAAGCGAGGATTGCGTATTATCGCGAGCGGCGCACCAATGCATTGTTTAAACTTTCCAAAGCGCTGTCTGCCGCCCTGACAGACGAACAGATCATCGTTGTCGCAACACACCATGTCGAAGCCATGTTTCAGGTAGACGTGGTGCTCCTCCTGCCTGACGAGTATGGAAAACTGCAGTCTTTCGCTGCCGGAGATAACGCTCGCTCGTTTGTTTCCGCTGTCGAGCTCCATAGTGCGCAAGCAGTCTATGACAACCAGCTAACATCGAGCCCGGATAGCACTATGAAGAGCTCGGGCCGCGTGCTTTACCTGCCGTTGCGTGCGCCGACGCATATCAGAGGGATACTCGCAGTCACGTCTCAGGATATACGACAGTTGCTCTTGCCGGAGCAACAACGCCTGCTACAGACCTGTGCTGCGCAAATCGCCCTGGCTTTGGAGCGGGTCCATTATGTTGACGCCGCAAAGGACGCCCTCGTGTCAGTGGAGTCGGAGCGGCTGCGTAACTCGCTGCTGAGCGCGATCTCGCATGACGTGCGCACCCCGCTTACTGCAATTGTCGGGTTGTCGAGCACGCTCGCAACCCAGCGGACGCTGTCGGAGGACGTGCGCGAGGAACTAATAGGTGCAATACAGGATGAGGCACTGCGGATGAGCAACCTGGTGACCAATCTCCTCGACATGGGACGGTTGCAGGCCGGTGGCGTCAAGTTGAATCGGCAGTGGCAGATGCTGGAAGAGGTAGTCGGTAGCGCACTAGCGCACTTATCGCGGTCTTTGAACGGCCGCGATGTCAATCTGGTACTGCCACCGGGGCTGCCGCTGCTTAACTTCGATGCAGTATTGATTGAACGGGTACTTTGCAACATTGTGGATAACGCTATCAAATATTCCACGCCAGCCACTCCGATCCGAATTGCAGCTTTGCTCAACAGCGATGAAATACAAGTGTCGGTGGAAGACCGTGGCACTGGCGTACCGGCAGGTTTAGAGGAGGCGATTTTTGCGAAGTTCGTAAGAGGACACCCGGAGTCCGCGCATGCCGGCGCCGGATTGGGCTTGTCCATTTGTCGTGCGATTGTCCAGGCGCATGGCGGGCGCATTTGGGTCGACAACCCTCAGGGCACCGGTGCGCGCTTTATATTTACGCTTCCACTGGGATCGCCACCTGCTTACGGAGAATGTGCGGAGTCCAACGAGTTGAATAGGACGGATTCCGCGGCATGAGCGAATCGGCTATCCATATCGTCGTCATTGAGGACGAAAAGCAAATTCGACGGTTTCTGCGCATGACCCTGGAAGCCGAAGGCTTACACGTCAGCGAGGCGGAGACTGCCAGGCAAGGTGTGACAGAAATCCGTGCGCATCAGCCAGATGTGGTTATTCTGGACCTCGGTCTGCCAGACTGTGACGGGATCGAGGTCATCCGTCAATTGCGGACGTGGACAACGCTTCCGATCCTAGTCCTGTCGGCCCGCGGCGACGAAGCGCAAAAGGTAAATGCGCTGGATTCCGGTGCTGACGACTACCTGACTAAGCCTTTTGGTAATGCCGAACTGTTGGCACGCATCCGGGTCCATTTACGTAAGCGCGCAAATGGCGGTGCGCAAGCAACTGAGCCAGTATTCCATTTTGGCGAAGTAACGGTCGATCTTCTACAGCGTCGCGTCACCCATAACGGTCAGGAAGTGCATCTCACGCCGATCGAGTACCGGTTGCTGGCAACCTTGGTCCGTAACGCCGGCAAAATGCTTACCCACGCGCAGTTGCTGCGGGAGGTTTGGGGGCCTGGGCATTCCGAACGCAGTCACTACCTGCGCATTTACATGGGCCACCTAAGGCAAAAGCTGGAAAGCGATCCGGCTCGGCCTAAGCATATATTGACTGAGACCGGTATCGGATATCGACTTGTCGGTGACTAGCACGAGCTCATCATGAGCCACCGCAATTCGCGGCCGGGAATGACGAGGCTGGTGTGAGCGGATGGTCAGTCGTGGTCGAATCCGGCAGGTCGAACAGGCAAGTTCACCGTCCGGTATCGCTAGATTTTGTTGAAAAACTCGGGAGAAATGTCCGTTTGTTATGAGAACAAATATTGACCTTCAGTCCAATCGCAACAACGAACTGGCATAGTTAGTAATTCTTCTGCAGGTATGAGCGCATTCTTAGCATGCTCAATTACATGGCAATTTATTCATAAAGATGCCCCTGCGGTTGTCAACTTGATTGACCGCAGGGCCTTCTAAAAGGTGCTTATGCTTTAGGGGAATCTGTTTCGCCGCCTACTTGCTCGAAGTTTCCTTGGTAGGACCGCGATTTAATCAGATCGAATGGCACATCCTTCACTACCAATGCTTCGCGATTGAATAGCCTAGGAAAGCCTGCCTTGGCAAGAGTTTCCGGTACATAAGCAGTTGCCCCCCAAACATTTTGCCATACGTTAAATTCCTTCATTGATTCAGTCACGTATACTGGGAATGAATCCACCTTCCTAAGGCCTTCGACCGAGGGACGTCCATGGAGCGGGCGTGGCGCCCTGACTTCTTCTCCGTTTTTGTCCCAGCCGATCCACATGCTATAGAAGCCCACGCCGTGATTAGGCAGCATTTGGAACTCGTAGTAGGCGCAATTCTGGCGCGGCAATTTGGTGGCGCAGATTTCGCGCATTATCTTAAGAGAAACCACGTTGAAATCGTCACGCGGCATCTTCTCCATAGAGGTCTTGAAATGTATGAAGGATTGATATCCGAGAAGTTTTGCTCGCTCATTCAATAACTTGCAATGGGAGAGGTCTACATTTTCGTCGTTGGAAGAAAAACGCCGTACTGCTTCAACGACTTCGGAACGCTTGAAGGGGGAACGAAACATCACAATTTCCTTTAGCTAGTAGGCAGCCAAAGACGTAAATCGTCTTGCCAACATGCTGCTTGTTCGCCACGGCCGCAAGGCTAAATGAATGTGAGCTTTTCGCTTTGGAGGTTTCCCACGCAGCAGGGAGGTATCCAACCATGGCAAAGATTGTAATTCAAATTAGGAAATTTGCAAGTTTCATAGGAGAGCATCTGTGACCGGCCAGAAGCTGCCTTCGCCGTTCTCGCAGAATTATTGATTCGTTGCTAGATCCGCTCTGGACAGTACGAGCCGAAAGCCGTACTTTCCTTTTCCAGGATTGTCGATGTAGTCCCGCCATACGTCATTTCCACTGAAGAGACTTTGCATTTTTCGGCTTTTCCCGTCATCTTTATCCGGAAAGGCCGCTGCGAGAATCTCATCTGAACCAAGCCAGCGCCGCCCATTTTCGAATTGCTCGAACATGTATTTGACGGCAGCGGCTTGGCGTTTCCCTTTGATGCACCACGGTCCGGCTTTGCCACGAATCGTCAGTGTGCTGGTGTATTCATCGAAATGCACTGGCAGAGCAGGACGGAGCGTTCCATCGGAAGGCGCTGTCAGAATGCGATGGAGCAAATCCATATCGAAGCGAGGTTCGGGAAAGTGGCCGATCAATACATCGCGCAAAGCCGCAAAGCGATAATTACGCGGGGGGCGCACGAAGTCAGGCAATTTCACATTGGATGAAAGAATGAGACCTTGATCCGGCAGCAATTGCGAATGAAAGTGCCGAAACACTTCATCGACCGATTGCGCCAGCCCGCGCACTAACCAAACGTCAGTGTGCGCAGCGCCGATTCGAGATTTTCCGAGCAGCCATAAGACGCCGTCAAGCGCAGGGACTTCAATCCCTTTGCGCAAGGCTTGTGGAATAGCGAGCAGATCCGAGATGACATGCAACAGCTTGGCGGCGTCGATGGAATACACCGTTACTTCATCGGCCGATACGGATTTCATTCGAAATGTCGCGGGGCATCGATAACGGTAGAGCGAGGAATCCTCGCTTTCCTCCAGCTCGACGGCCACGCGTTCATCGCCGCGATCGGCTGGATAATGACTAGCGTATCCCACGCGGCTGGTCCATGCGGACAGTTCGGCTTCCGACAAAGAGGTTGCAGGCAAGAAGCTCCAACCTGGCGCGCCCGACAAGCGTTGTCCATCGCAACCGCTAACGGATTGCCGCGATCGCTCGAACAAATCGATCAGCTCAAGCAGCGAACGCGTCGAGAGAGTTTGCGCCGGCATCGCCGATTTCCTTCACCAGTTTCCATTTGACGAGCAACCGGTCGCAAAGCGCCCGATCCTTCTCACGTTTGGTTTTGATATTGCACTTGTTGTCTTCACGGAGAATGATAGAGAGCGTGCGGGCGCGGCCTTTGCCGCTTTTCTTCAAACGAATCGATAGCTTCGCGTAAGTCAAATGGTGATGACGGAAATCGAAAGTAGGACCGACGATAGATCTTGCAGCCGTATAGATGTCATCGCCGTCGCTGGCCAGGATTTTCAACAACAGCGTTCGAGACGCTTGCGTATATCCGAGTTCGGTCACTTTCACTGAAGTGATGTCTTCACCGGCGATATCGAAATGGCGCGGCGCGGCGAGGCTTTGATAGTCGTACTGTTTCAGTGGAATCTTTTCTCCGGAAATCGGCGACTGCAACAACATGTCCGCAGCCAAGCGCGCCAGCATCCCCCGACTTTCCGGATCGCGCGACAACACTTCGAGATGGCCGTTGGCCGGTTCGTAAGTGATATGAGAGGCCACTGCGCGGATGACTTCCTGTGGCACCAGTTCGCTTGCCTGCACACAATCGACGATTTCAGGAGGGCGATTATGGTGGATGCTGATCTGGTAAAGCGCCACCTCTTCACCGGTGCGCGTATCAGGACGAAGACGTTTAAAAATTTGCACTGCAACGGCATCCCTGCCGCATCCAAACTGTTCGGCAATGCCCTCATGGAACTTGTGTCTTGCACTGGCACTTGTCGCCACCGCGAGATGCTTAGGAACGACAAATCCGGAATAACAGGTGACGCTCTGCCGCAATACATCGGCTTGCCGCGCGTCGAGCGCCTCCTTGAAAAGGTCGGGCTCATTTTGATAAAGCCACAACGCGCGCTCATATTGGTTGCGGAGCGCATCGAAGCTTGCCTTGTCAGTATTTTCAAAGATGCCGCCGCAGAAGCCATCCACGACATCCTGTCCCGGTCCGTCGCTAAGTAAAACAAGCTTCTCGGCGACTTCCTCGATTTTTTGTCGGGCCGCTACGTCGAGAGCGGATAAGACAAGCGCCATCGGCTTGCGTTGTTCTTTCTGCGTTCGCTTTTCATCCGGCTCCGGCATGGCGATGTCGAATTCGCTCGCCATGAATTCTCGAAATACCGCCGGCGCAAGGTGCGTGAGCAGTTTGGTCAGGTTTTCAGCATCGTTTAATCCTTTTTGCGGTTCTAGGTCAGTCAGCGTCATTGATTCTCCCTCCCTATTTGCTTTGATACAATTATACTGTATATAAATACAGTATAAATTCCCAAGCTTTTGGGAAGGAAGAGGGCGCGGAGAGGATTGACGGCAGGGGAGGCGATTTTCGTATTTGGCCTTAACCCTCCGCTTTTGCCCAAAATTCCCCCATGGCTACGGTGAGGGGGCTGAACTGACAATAGTGTTTTCCAGCGAGTTGGATGTTCAGGAGCGTAGCCAATGCAACTTATCAACCATTTATCCTCAGATCGCATGACGCCGGAGCAGCGCCGGCGCGAAGTCGCGTCTTTACTGGCGGCAGCGCTGAATCGCTTGCGTCACAGCGCGATCTACGTACCCATGGCCAGCGCAGGGGAGAGCGAAGTTTTACTTGGCTTTTCCGGCGACCAGAGCGTTCATGTCAACCCGCCCACCAGAGAATAATGGAGCACACATGAACGCTAAGCCTCGAATGCCAGCCACACCGCCTTCCATCGCGGCGCAAATCACGCAATTGCCCGAACTTCCAATGCCGGAAATTAAGGCAATCTGGCGACGCTTGTTCGGTGATGACGCGCCGACGCACAACCGACAATTCCTGGAGCGCCGTATCGCGTACAAACTGCAGGAAATCGCATTCCGCAAGAGCAATCCCGCATTGTTGGATCGAAACAAGCGCCGCATTGAAGCATTGTTAGAAACCGGTAAAAGTCGAAAGCGCGAGCAAGACTTCCGGCCGATTCCGGGCACCGTGCTCATGCGGGAACATCATGGCGTGCAACATCGCGTCGTCGTGACGCAAGATGGTCAGTATGACTATGAAGGACGCCTTTACGGCAGCTTGTCGGTGATTGCACGCGAAATTACCGGCACCCGATGGTCGGGGCCGCTGTTTTTCGGGCTCAAGGCGCCCAGCAAAACGAAGAAGCAGGGAAGCCGGTGATGAATGAACTCTTGAAACAGCGCCGCCGTTGCGCCGTATATACGCGTAAATCCAGCGAGGAGGGACTCGATCAAGAATACAACTCGATCGACGCGCAACGCGACGCCGGGCATGCCTATATCGCGAGCCAGCGCGCCGAGGGATGGATTGCGGTTGCCGACGACTACGATGATCCCGCCTTCTCCGGCGGCAACATGGAGCGGCCTGCGCTCAAGCGGCTGATGGCCGATATTGAGGCTGGCAAGATCGATATTGTCGTGGTCTACAAGATCGACCGACTGACACGCAGTCTTGCGGATTTTTCAAGGATGGTCGACGTCTTTGAGCGCCACGGCGTTTCATTCGTGTCGGTGACGCAGCAATTCAACACCACGACATCGATGGGCAGGCTGATGCTCAACATCCTGCTGTCCTTCGCGCAGTTCGAGCGCGAAGTCACCGGCGAGCGCATCCGCGACAAGATCGCCGCCAGCAAACGCAAAGGCATGTGGATGGGCGGCATCCCGCCGCTTGGCTATGACGTCGAAAACCGGCGGTTAGTCATCAATGAAAAAGAAGCCAAGACCATCCGTCATATCTTCAAGCGCTTTACCGAACTGGGTTCCTCGACCTTATTGGTCAAGGAGTTGCGGCTCGATGGCGTGACGTCGAAAGCATGGACGACGCAGGACGGCCGGGTGCGCGAAGGAACGCCCATCGACAAGAGCTTGATTTACAAGCTGCTCACCAATCGCACCTACCTCGGCGAATTACGCCACAAGGAGCAATGGTATAACGCGGAACATCCGCCGATCGTTGATCAAACAGTATGGGACGCTGCGCAAGCCATTCTCGCGACCAATGGCCGCAAACGTGGCAACGCCACGCGAGCTGCTGTGCAATTCCTGCTCAAAGGCATCGTGTTCGGCAACGATGGCCGCGCACTGTCGCCTTGGCACACCACCAAGAAAAATGGCCGCCGCTATCGCTACTATCTCCCGCAACGCGACGCTAAGGAGCATGCCGGCGCATCCGGGCTGCCGCGTTTGCCGGCGGCCGAATTGGAATCAGCGGTGCTGGAGCAATTGCGCGGCATCCTGCGCGCACCCAGCATGGTCGCCGACGTCGCCGCCCGTGCGATTGCGCTTGATCCCACGCTCGATGAAGCGCAAGTCACCGTCGCGATGACGCGACTCGACCAGATTTGGGATCAGCTGTTTCCAGCCGAGCAAACCCGCATCGTCCGCCTGCTGATCGAAAAAGTCATCGTATCTCCAAGCGATATCGAAGTTCGGTTGCGCAACAACGGCATTGAAAAATTGGCGCTTGAATTGCGGCCGCCCATGCTGCAGGAGGCAACAGCATGAGCCGAATGCGTATCGACAAGTCCGGTGAGCCGCAAGTGATTGAAGCGAGCGACGGCCGGCTCACCATTTCAGTTCCGATTCAAATCAAACGGCGCAGTGGACGAAAGCTTGTGACCCTGCCCACGGGCGAAACCGTGCCGCCACGCCCTTGGGATACTGCGCCCACGCCGCTGCAACTGGCGCTCGCCCGAGGATACCGCTGGTTTGCCATGCTGGAGTCGGGCGATGCGAAGTCGCTCAAAGAGATTGCCGAACGGGAGAGTGTCGATACCAGTTATGTCAGCCGCATGATCAATCTGACGACGCTGGCGCCAGACATTGTGGAAGCGATTCTGGACGAAACGCTTCCGCCCGATTTAACGCTCTTTGATTTGGCGGTCGATCCGCCAGCTTTGTGGGATGAGCAACGTGCCAGGATCGGATTGGTTTTTAGTGAAACCGATCGCTGATCCTGGCCGTTGTGGCAGGTCAGAACAATTAATCAGTTGTCAGTACCAGACAACCCGTCATGATCCGAATACGCACTGGCGTATGTATCTTGAAACCCGCCTGTTCCAGCCATTTTCCTTGCATGCGTATCCAAGGCACTTTTACTTGGGCTTTACCTTGCGTCTTGCTTGTCTGATCGTAGAGTAGTGATGTTACCTTCAGACGGCGTTCTTGCCGTATCCCTGTTGGGGGAGATGGTTTTTTTTGGCTTATGATTGATCTCAGCCACGCTTGACTCCTATTTAGTCGGTTGTAGTTAGCTGGCTTGTGATGTTCCCGCATCGCAGGCCAGCGCTTTTTGTATTGCCGCAAAGTGGTTACAGCTTTATGGCATGGACAGCATAAAGACCTGTGCGGGTTCAGGGAAGTTAATTCTGCGGCATGGGATGAATGAAATTGGTCTCTTGCTTAGCCTTCCGGATTCGACTACTTCCGGTCGTTCCTATTCCGTTCGGAAATCCGCCATCCAGGCGGCAGAGTGCTATGGCCTTGTTGTTGATATGGTAATTCACATCTACCTTGGGTGAAATCACGGGTTAGGTGCAGATGTCCGCCTTTGAACCTGGAACAAAAAGGTGGCACTAGATGCCACAATATGTCTCAAAGACAAGATTGATGACCGCCCAGCGCTCGGCCTGACAAAGCATTGTCTCAACGTTACAGTCCTTTCTCCCAATGAGATCTTCTCCGAGTATTGAGCAAGCGCATTATGCGGCGGCACTTCTCCTTTAAAGTAAATATGCTAGGACTTATGCCAAATCGTTCCAGCAAGACGTGTTGCTGCAGACAGTACCCATAGTATGGCAAGGCAGCATAAAGCAGGCAGGACGGTTTTGCGTAAGTCCTAATTCAATAACGAACATCGACATCCCCGTCAGAAGATGCGGTAAAGA
The DNA here is from genome assembly GCA_965974465.1 of uncultured Noviherbaspirillum sp. Taxonomy (GTDB): domain Bacteria; phylum Pseudomonadota; class Gammaproteobacteria; order Burkholderiales; family Burkholderiaceae_D; genus Noviherbaspirillum. The sequence continues at coordinate 1,323 of CBHCMF010000044.1, read as the reverse complement.
TCACGCCTATTCTAGGAATTCGTGCATGCCACGCAAGGAGGGCATATGGCAACGGACCGTTGGTCGGCACTGGCTTACATCCTGATCTCCGGCGCACTGTTGGCCGCATTGTCCGCCTGTGCGCTCAAGACCAGGCCGGATACATCCGCCGCCCCGGACATGTTGGCCGAAGTGGCGGCGCCCATCACTTCGCCTGGCTGGCTCCGGTTCCGTCCCGAAGCCAATGTCGATGCGCGCAGTTTCATGTCGCGCTACGCGGCTTCGCTGCAACTGGCGGAAGGCACCGAGATGCGCCCCATATCCGAGGAAATTGACGAGCTGGGTATGCTCCACCTGCGCTATCAGCAATACTACCGCGGCATTGAAGTAGAAGGTGCTGAGTTCCTGGTGCATGCGAAGGGGACGCGTGCCTTATCCGCGAACGGGCAATTGGCCATCCGCTTTGCGCCGCAGGTCGTGAGTGCGCCGTTGGATGAAGCTCGCGCCTGGGCCATCGTGCGCGATCGCATGGGTGCCGGCGCGTATTACGATGGCGCACGCCTCGTCGAAGAGTTAAAAAGGAGCGCCTCGAATCATGTGCCGCGCGGCACGTTGGTGTTCACTTCCATAGGGCTTGTGCAGGAACGTGTGCTGGCTTGGCGCTTCGATGCCTATGTCGATCCTGTTCCCCGCTCGCGCCGCCTTTACGTCGATGCCCGCAACGGTGCCATTATCAAGGAAATTCCGCTGCTGCCCGAGTGCTTCACCACCAGCGCTCTTACCTCATTCCGTGGCAACCAGACCTTCAATACCGCGCGCGCCAATATCCCCGGACTAGGTGCACGCTTCGTCCTAACAGACGACTGCCATGGTAACCAATTGCGCCTGCAGTCCTTCAATTTCACCAGCGGCACATCCAAGGAAGTGTTCGACAACGACAACAACTGGTCCGACCAGGACCGCGGGCTGGTCACATCGTTCTGGGCGCTGGGCGTGGGCTACGACTATTTCGACCTGGTGCTTAAGCGAAAGAGCTACGACAACAAGAACGGCAACATGGTAATCATCAATGACCCAAATGTCGGCCAGAGCGCCAGTGGAGGCGGCGGCGCCATTGTCGTCGGTATCGCCGGTCCCGGATCGACTGACGACTATAACACCACCGATATCATCGGGCATGAATTCACGCATAGCGTTATCGAGACATCGGCCAAGCTCAGCTACGATGCCAGCCAGGAGTCGGCCGCTTTGAACGAATCCTTCAGCGACATATTTGGCGAGATGACCGAGGCTTGGGAGGAACGGACGCCGACGCCGGATTGGATTATCGGCGCGGACAAGGGC
>CBHCMF010000043.1:0-25018 GCA_965974465.1 uncultured Noviherbaspirillum sp. | reverse complement strand
GCTGTACCTGCGCTGGATGCATTCCACTGCGAACTTGCCGATTCCTTGGGAGATGAGGTTAGGGCGCGACAGCCTGATCGGCTCGTGAAGCTGGAGGACGTCATGCCGCGCCACTTCAATCCCAATGCTGGCATCGCGACAATGGCGGCGGCACCAGCAATGGCAGCAATGGCAACAATGGCAACAATGGCAACAATGCCGACAACGACAACAACGACGGCAGAGGACGATTCCATGTTTGCTCCGTTTAAGACCGTGCATTGGGGGTACTGGTTAATCACGCTGGGAGTTGGATTTCTCGCAGGATATACGCTGGCAAAACTTGGTGCCTAATTTGTTTCACGTGAAACAAATTTGTGTAAAAGCCTCGACAACAAAAGTGGCACGGGTAAAAAACACCTTATAATCTCGCCTCCGGCCCGCAACAGCCGCTCTCATCCTTACCGTCTCGTCGAGGCGAAATATGCTTTTTCCTACAGAATTTGACGTCATTGTCGTTGGTGGTGGTCATGCCGGCACAGAAGCCGCACTGGCCTCTGCCCGCATGGGCCAAAAAACCCTCCTGCTCACTCACAGCATCGAGACCCTCGGTCAGATGTCCTGCAATCCCTCCATTGGCGGTATTGGTAAGGGACATCTAGTCAAGGAAGTGGATGCGATGGGCGGTGCAATGGCCATTGCCACTGACGAGTCTGGTATCCAGTTTCGTATTTTGAATTCTTCCAAAGGCCCCGCAGTCCGGGCCACCCGTGCGCAAGCAGACCGGATTCTGTACAAGAAAGCGATCCGCGAACGTTTGGAGAACCAGCCCAATCTGTGGCTGTTCCAGCAAGCCGTGGATGACTTAATGGTGGAAGGGGACCGTGTTGTTGGTGCAGTGACGCAGGTCGGTATTCGTTTCCGCAGCCGTGCGGTGGTGCTGACCGCCGGTACTTTCCTCGACGGGAAGATCCATGTGGGCCTCAATCATTATTCCGCGGGACGTGCTGGCGACCCTCCGGCTATCTCGTTGTCCGCACGGCTGAAAGAACTGAAGCTGCCGCAAGGTCGACTGAAAACCGGTACACCACCGCGCATTGACGGTCGCAGCATCGATTTTTCGGTGATGGAAGAGCAACCCGGGGACCTTGATCCGATTCCCGTGTTCTCGGTGATGGGCTCGGCCGATCTGCATCCCAAGCAACTACCATGCTGGATTACCCATACCAACGAACGCACCCATGACATTATTCGGAGCGGCCTTGACCGCAGCCCGATGTACACCGGTGTCATCGAAGGTGTCGGCCCGCGTTATTGCCCGTCCATCGAAGATAAGATCCACCGCTTCGCGGACAAAAATGCGCATCAAATTTTCCTGGAGCCGGAAGGGCTGACAACCAACGAGTTCTATCCTAACGGTATCTCGACCAGTCTTCCTTTTGATGTGCAGCTGGAGTTGGTGCATTCGATGCGCGGGCTGGAAAACGCGCACATCCTGCGGCCAGGTTATGCGATCGAATACGACTACTTCGATCCGCGCGGCCTGAAGGCCTCGCTGGAAACCAAGGCGATCCAGGGGCTATTCTTTGCCGGGCAAATCAACGGCACTACCGGTTATGAAGAAGCCGCAGCGCAAGGCATGCTGGCTGGAATCAATGCGGCCTTGCTCACGCAAGGCCGCGAAGCGTGGACACCACGTCGCGACGAGGCATATCTTGGTGTGCTTGTTGACGACCTCATCACCAAGGGGGTCCAAGAGCCATACCGTATGTTCACCAGCCGCGCCGAGTACCGCCTCAGCTTGCGCGAAGACAATGCCGACTTGCGCCTCACCGAGATCGGTCGTCAACTTGGTTGTGTGTCCGACATGCAATGGGAAGCGTTCGAACGTAAGCGCGAAGCTGTTGCGCGCGAATTGGAGCGCCTGAAAACCACTTGGGTCAATCCTCGGCTTGTTCCTGAGGCCGAAGCCGAACGTCTCTTGGGCAAGACGATTGAGCGAGAGTATGCGCTTACCGATCTTCTGCGCCGTCCCAATGTGAGCTATGCCAGTCTGATGACGCTAAAAGGCACAGAAGGGCAGGACTTAGCCGGACCTGGCGTAACCGACGAGGCTGTCGCCGAACAAGTCGAAATTCAGGTGAAGTACGCTGGCTACATTGACCGTCAGGCACGCGAGGTCGAACGCCATGATCACTATGAAAACCTCAAACTGCCCACTGAGCTCGATTACATGGAAGTGCGCGGTCTATCGGTCGAAGTGCGACAAAAGCTAAACAAGCATCGTCCGGAAACTCTCGGCCAGGCCTCCCGCATTTCCGGCATCACGCCGGCCGCGATCTCCTTGTTGCTGGTGCATTTGAAGAAGGGCGGTTTCAAGGAATTCGCCACGGCGTCAGCGGCATGAGGGCCACGGCACGATGAGCGCATTTTCACGTGAAACTTTACTGCGCACACTCACCGACGGTGTGCGTACGCTGCAGCTTCCATTGAACGACGCGCAACTGACACAGTTGATGGATTACCTTGCGCTATTGTCAAAATGGAACGCTGTCTACAATCTCACTGCCGTGCGTGATCCGGCGCAGATGGTAACGCACCATCTGCTCGATTCCCTCGCAGTCGTGCCGGCATTCGCTAGTGCGAAGAACGTTCTTGACGTTGGCGCCGGCGGTGGCTTGCCCGGCATGGTGCTGGCCATTGCGCGGCCCGACATGCGCGTGTCGATGATCGACACTGTGCACAAGAAAACCGCCTTTCTCACGCAAGCGAAAGCCGAACTCGGCTTGACCAACGTCACCGTCCACACGATGCGTGTGGAGCAATTGCAGGTGCCGCAGAAATTCGACGTCATTACCTCACGAGCCTTCGCCGAACTGAATGATTTTGTCACGTGGTCCGCTCATCTATTGGAAGAGGGGGGGCGTTTCATTGCGCTGAAAGGCGTGATGCCGAACGAGGAGATTGCGCGGTTGCCGGCCGGGTGGAACATCATGAAAGTGGAACCCCTGGTCGTTCCAGGCCTCAATGCTGAACGTCATCTGGTTTTCATCGAAGCCGGAGAAAAGGCATGAGCGCGATGGTTTTTCGTCGCCTTTCGTACAACGGCCGCCTGCTGATTTCAGCGGGCTTTGGCATCACACCACTTATTCATTAGAACATGGCCAAAATATTCTGCGTCGCCAACCAGAAGGGCGGCGTCGGCAAAACGACTACCGCTGTCAATCTCGCCGCCGGTCTGGCGCAACTGAAGCAGCGTGTGCTGCTGGTCGATCTCGACCCGCAGGGAAATGCCACGATGGGTGCTGGCATCAATAAGGCCGAACTCGACGCCTCCGTGTATGAAGTGATGGTCGGCATCAGCGACATTCAGACTGCGCGCAAACGTTCCGAATCTGGCCGTTTCGACGTACTACCGGCCAATCGTGAACTGGCCGGTGCCGAAGTCGAAATGGTGGAACTGGAGAACCGCGAAAAGCGTTTGAAGGACGCGATCGCCACGGTCTCTGGCGACTACGACTTCGTGCTGATCGACTGCCCACCCGCCTTGTCCATGCTCACGCTGAACGGCCTGTGTGCTGCGCACGGTGTGATCATCCCGATGCAGTGCGAATACTATGCGCTCGAAGGTTTGTCCGACCTGGTCAACACCATCAAAAAAGTGCATGCCAAGCTCAACACCGATCTCAAGATCATTGGTCTACTACGCGTGATGTTTGACCCGCGCATGACCCTATCGCAACAAGTCTCTGCACAGCTTGAGCAGCACTTCGGCGGCAAGGTGTTCAAGACCATTATTCCGCGCAACGTGCGCCTGGCTGAAGCGCCATCCTATGGTATGCCCGGCGTGACCTTCGATCCCACATCGAAAGGCGCGCAGGCGTACATCGCATTCGGCGCAGAGATGGTCGAGCGCATCAAAACCATGTAACGGTAAAACACTATGGCCACAAAAAAAACCAAAGGTCTCGGACGCGGACTCGATGCATTACTCGGCGGTTCCTCTGACATCGTTGAAGCGACGCCGAACGTGGAGGGCGCACCGACGACATTGCGCGTGACGCAAATGCAGGCAGGCAAATACCAGCCGCGCACGCGCATGGACGAGGGGGCGTTGAACGAGCTTGCCGCATCGATCAAGGCCCAGGGTCTGATGCAGCCGATTTTGGTGCGCCCAATCGCGCACAATGGCAGCGACCGCTATGAGATCATTGCCGGGGAACGCCGCTTTCGCGCTGCACAGATCGCCGGCCTGACCGAAGTGCCGGTGCTGGTCAAAGATGTCGACGACCAAGCCGCCGCCGCCATGGCGCTGATTGAAAACATCCAACGCGAAGACCTCAACCCGCTGGAAGAAGCACAAGGTATCCATCGTCTCATCACCGACTTTAATTTCACGCACGAGCAGGCCGCTGGTGCGGTCGGTCGCTCGCGCAGTGCAGTATCCAATCTGCTGCGTCTGCTCAACTTGGCTAAGCCGGTACAGACGATGCTGATGGCGGGCGATATCGACATGGGTCATGCACGCGCCTTGCTGGCTACCGATTCGGCAACACAGATCACGCTCGCCAACCAAGTCGTCGCCAAACGCATGTCCGTGCGCGATGCGGAAAAGCTGGTCGCACGCACCACCAACGAGCAACAAAACAGCAAAGCACGTGCGACAAAGGAAAAATCGCGTGACCTTACCCGTCTGGAAGAAGAATTGTCCGACGCACTAGCCACACAAGTCGTCATCAAGGTCGGCGCTAAAAACAGGGGCCAGCTCATCATTGACTTTGCCGACCTAGACGCGCTAGACGAACTGATTGGCAAGCTGCGTGCCCCTGACGCATGACCCCCACCATCCTGCTCCTCCCCGGCCTTTTCAATTCCGGTGACAGCCATTGGCAAACGGCATGGGAAGGCATGCTGCCAAATGCGCAACGCGTGCAGCAACGCAACTGGGACAGCCCCAATCGTGCGGATTGGGTGGCGACACTGGATGCAGCGATCGCCGCGCTTGATGGCCCAGCGATCATTGTCGCGCACAGCCTGGGATGTGCCCTGACCGCTTGGTGGGCCAGCCAGCATGGCGGTGCGCCGTATGCGGCAAACATCAAAGGCGCCTTGCTGGTCGCACCGCCCGATGTCGAACGGGCGGATTTTCCGGTATTCGCCAGCGGCTTTGCACCCATGCCGCACACGGCACTTCCATTCAATACGATTGTTGTGGCATCGTCCGACGATCCCTGGTGTGCGTTACCGCGAGCCAAAGCGTGGGCCGCCGCATGGGGAGCGCAATGCCATGACATCGGCCCTTGCGGGCATATCAATGATAAGAGCGGTCTGGCAGATTGGCCGGAGGGCCGTGCATGGCTGTCCGTGTTAACGCAACGCGCATTTGCAGATTATCCAGAGAGGAAGATTTGAACAAACTCGCTTTTGTACCGGAAACCCGCTTTGGCATCTGGTTTCTTGGCAGTGAAACCTGGGTCAAGTTTGTGCTCGAGGTAGCGGTGGAAGATCTTGTTCGGTTGCTCGGGCGGCAGCGTCGGTCAGATTATGGACTGGTGCTCGACGTCGGCTGCGGACAAGGAAAGTCCTTTCGGTTATTGCAGCAGAAGTTTTCTCCTCGTGTTCTGATGGGTATCGATGCCGACGGTGAGATTCTCGAGAAGGCGCGCGCGCAAGCGCAACACGATGGTGTGGATGTAAAGTTAATGCTAGGTAGTGGTGCTGCCATCGACTTGCCTGACAATAGTGTGGATATCCTGTTTTGCCACCAAACCTTTCATCATCTGGTGGAACATGAGAAAGCCATCGCGGAGTTCTACCGCGTATTGAAACCGGGGGGGATGTTGCTGTGGGCGGAATCGACGCGCGCCTATATTCATTCCTGGATCATCCGTTTGCTGTTCCGTCACCCGATGGAGGTGCAAAAGACGGCGGATGAATATCTTGCACTGATTCGGCAAGCAGGGTTCGAGGTGCGTCCCGAGCAGATTTCTTATCCTTATCTGTGGTGGAGCCGCAATGACCTGGGATTGCTGAACAGGTGGGGCATCAAAAAGACGCCGCCCATCGGTCAGCGCGAAGAAACCTTGCTTAATTTGGTTGCTGTGAAACCGGAAACTACGCGCTGAAATTCGCTTGTTTCCATGAAGGTCAGATGCGGCATCGCCGACGCACTGCAGAGGGCAATGGACAAGCTCGCGTGTTGCGGGATCGATGCAAACCAACTATTACCTTGCGATAGCAGCGTTCCATTCGCATCGATGAGAGCGGGTAAATCTCTTTGCAAACCAGCATTGGAGAACAGTTTGTATATGGCCTCTTTCAGCGTCCAAAATCGATAAAAGGCAGCAATACGCTCTGCACCATGCTGCCTGAGCAAGCATGCGCGTTCATCTGCACGGAACGATACTTCGGATAGCGCGAGGACATCACGTTCTGCGTCCAGCACTTCAATATCAAGTCCAATCGCATGCTCGGTGCTAACCGCACAGGCAATCCATTCTCGACTATGCGAAAGGCTGAAATGCGGGGGTGGTACATCGTCGGGAAGCTGCAGTTGCGGTCCGAGGCCAGGTCGAATGATGGTCCCGATTGCGGTAGCCGGAATACCGGTGAGAGTGCTGATGGCAAAGCGCAGCAGCATTCGCCCAAGGACGAATTGCCGTTGGCGTTCCGCACGAAGAAATCGGCGATGGCGCGCTGTTTCCTCGGGCGTAAGTAACGGTAGAAAAGACGCCAGCGCGCCATCTCCTACCGTGCGGCTGTCAAGCAACCATAGAAAAGTGCTCTGGGGTTGCAGCTTACTTGTCTGCGATTTTGACAAAATCACCTTTGAGCGCCACACCAGCCATTAAGGCACCAGCATGGCATTCGAATTCAGTCGAGCTGGAAAATTCGTTTTTTTTGTAATAGCTGACAATGTTGACGACGGCGTTGGCACCTAACTCCTTCGCACGCTTTTCCAGTTGGACCAATGCGGACAAAAATGCCCAGTTGCATGCTTCTTCGTCCGACTTATTGAATGCATTCGTTTTCCGATTCGTGAAGTCGGTGCTAAGTCTCGTCAATATTTTGGGATGGCTTTGTTTACCAAAATAGAACTTTACCGTGCCCTCAAGGCGTTCTTCGGCCCCTTTGGTGGCCGTACCTTCAGAGATGGGCAACAAAAGCTTGGTATCACGTGCTTGTGCTGGCATAGCGGCTGCCATGGCGATTGCCATGGTTGCCAAGATGATTTGTTTTTTCATTTTTTGTAAAGTCGTTTTTTATGATCTGTCGAAGTATGCAATCTATTAGCCGAAGCATGATGGAGGGGCGGAGATAGATTTAGCCCGGAAGCTTGATTTTTCCCCTTGTTGTTAAAGTCCGCGGCTGCTTCTAAATGCATGCAGCTCTTCTCTCTGCTAGGCTTGGTATTACAAGCCAGTAGGGCCGCCTACTGCGGCTTGATAATTATTGAGCGTATAGTCGACCATCAAATCGACGATACGGGTCAGCATATCGCGGTCGGTGGCACCAAAACTCCACGCCGCGCCCACTGCACTCGCTCGCTGGTAAAACACCGGTTCGGCAATGGTTTTCTTAGTCGATGCATCGATATACCGCACCTTCATGACGACGGCAGAGCTACCAGCCAATGCGCCACCCCATATGCGCGCATTGGTCCCCACAAGTTTGGCGTCGGAGCAAATGGGCTCAATGATCAACTTGCGTGGTGCTTGTGTCTTTGTACGCTCAGCGTTCCAGTTCGCGAGCGTGCTGCTAAGACGGGATGTCATCCGCTCTTCAATCGAACGCAGCGCTACGTCTGCACCATGCTGTTTATCACAACCTTCGGTGGTATTGATTGCTTTGAGCTCAAACGCAGTGAACTTTGAAAATGCTTCTGCAGGCGGTGGATTTTGTTCGTTCGTGGGCTTCTTTACATGGGTTGCGCAGCTTGCCAAAAGGACAACACTAGCAATAGCAGTAAGGGCGTATTTTGTATTTTTCATGTCTAGGAATATCGTTTAAAGATCAAAGAGGTATTGATACCGCCAAACGCAAAGTTATTCGACATCACATATTCACACTGCAATCTTCTCCCCTGATCCACGATGTAATCCAGTTCCGCACACTGGGGATCAAGCTGTTTCAAATTGATGGTCGGAGCAAACCATCCTTCTCGCATCATCTCGATGCTGGCCCATGCTTCCAGCGCACCACAGGCGCCGAGCGTATGGCCCATATAGCTCTTGAGCGAGCTGATCGGCATGTGGGTACCGAATACTTGGGCAGTGGCCTGTGATTCGGCCACGTCGCCGTGCTGGGTGCCGGTACCGTGGGCATTAATATAACCGATTGCCGAGGGTGGCAGGCCGGCATCTTCCAGAGCCATTTCCATGGCGATCTTCATTGTGTTCGGATTCGGTTGCGTTACATGGCAACCGTCGCTGTTGGTGCCGAAGCCGACAATCTCCGCGTAGATGCGGGCACCGCGTGCTTGCGCATGTTCCAGATCTTCGAGAATCAGTGTACCGGCGCCTTCTCCGATCACCAGACCGTCTCGGTTCGCGTCGAAGGGGCTAGGCGTGGTGTGCGGCGCATCGTTGCGCACGCTCGTGGCGAACAAGGTGTCGAACACGGCTGCTTCGGTAGGGCAAAGTTCTTCTGCACCACCCGCGATCATCGCGCGCTGGCGGCCACTGCGGATCGCTTCATAGGCGTAGCCGACACCCTGACTGCCGGAGGTGCAGGCACTCGATGTGGTAATCACTCGGCCAGTTACACCAAAGAACACGCCCATGTTGACTGGTGCGGTGTGCGCCATCATCTTGATGTAGGTGGTGGCATTGATGCCGCGCGTGGTTTTTTCCTCGATCATCTTGCCGAAACCGCAGATCGCCTGCGTGGTACCGACTGATGAGCCATAGGAAATGCCCATCCAACCGCTCTTTATCAGCGGGTCATCAAGCAAGCCCGCATCGAGCAGCGCTAGTTCGCTGGCACGCGTGGCCATCAATGCGACGGTGCCCATGCTGCGCGTCGTCTTGCGGTTGTAACGCTCGGACAATGCGTAGGGCACGGCCGGTGCCGCAATCTGGGTGTTTAGTCCGTCATATTCGGACCATTGCTCGATGCGCTTGACCGCATTGCGATAGCTACCCAAGGTGGCACGTATGCTTGGCCAGTCGTTGCCAAGTGGGCTGATTCCGGCCATGCCGGTGACGACGACACGACGGTTCACGCCAATCCTCCATTGACTGAAATCACCTGACGGGTGATGTAGGCCGCATCCTCTGCCATCAGAAAACTGACGGCGGCTGCGACTTCTTCTGGCTTGCCTACGCGGCGTGCCGGAATCATTTTCAGCGCTTCTTCCATCGGCACATCGCTGGTCATGTCGGTCTCGATCAGGCCAGGCGCCACGCAGTTGACGGTTATACCGCGCGAAGCGAGTTCCAATGACAATGCCTTGGTGGCGCCGATGATGCCGGCTTTGGCCGCACTGTAATTGACCTGGCCGCGATTGCCGATCAATCCGGAAACGGATGCGAGAGTGACGATGCGGCCCGGTTTGCGACGCCGCACCATCGGCATGATTAACGGTTGCAGCACGTTATAGAAGCCGTCGAGATTGGTCTTGAGCACAATGTCCCAATCTTCGCCGGGCATCGCTGGAAAGGCGTTGTCACGCGCGACGCCGGCATTACAAACCACACCGTAATAACAGCCATGCTGTGCAATATCCGCGTTCAATACCGCTTCGGTGGTGGCACGGTCGCCGATGTCAAACTGCAACACGCGGGCGCTGCGCCCCATTTCGGTAATCGATTGGGCTACAGCATCTGCCTCTTGGCGTCGGCTCAGACAATGCAGCACGATGTCGTAGCCATCACGCGCCAAGCGCAAGGCAATCGCTTTTCCGATTCCACGGCTGGAACCTGTTACTAATACGCTTTGATTCACTCCATACCCCCGTTGAGGAATTCATTGACATTCGCCGGCAAGAATACGGACACGGTGGCAGTTGCCGCTACGCCGTCTTCATCATCGATACGACACTCGAAGGAACCGAGGCCGTTATCGGCGAACAGCAAGCACTGGATCGTCACGCGCAGTACGCTGCCAATGCGAAACACGGACCGAGCGCATTCATAACGCCGCGATCCAAGGAGAAAGCCCACCTTGACCGGCTCGCCACGCAGCCGTGCCGCATGACCGGAATGCGCGGCGATCGCTTGCGCCATGTATTCGATGCCTACCCAGGCACCGACACCGTCCGAGCCGCAAAACAGACTATCTGGGCGGATCGTGACTTCGGCGCACAGGCTGTCGGCATCCACTGACAGTACGCGATCGAGCAGTACCATTGGTCCAGCATGTGGGACCAATGAGCGGATATCGGGCATGCTCATTTCACTCCCTCCCCACGACTAGGGCAACATTAGCGCCGCCAAACGCAAACGAGTTGCTCAGGCTCCAGCGCAATGGGCGACCGAGGTTGGTGCCGACTTCCGCCATTCTTAGCGACGGCAGTGCTGGATCGGCAGCACCATCCCACAGATGCGGGGGCAGCTTGCCTTCCGGATTGTCGTCCTGCATCGCCAGCCAGCATAAGGCTGCTTCGATCGCACCCGCCGCGCCTAACGTGTGCCCTGTGAATGGCTTGGTGGAACTCATTGCGACCGTATCGCCGAACAGCGCATGCACCGCCCGCGATTCCATTGCATCATTTTGTACCGTAGCGGTACCGTGCAGGTTCACGTAGTCGATCTGTGCCGGCACAATGCCGGCCCGCGCTAAGGCGCGTTCGATCGCTACCAATGCGCCTTTGCCGGATGGTTCTGGTGCCGACATATGATGAGCGTCGGACGATTCACCCCAGCCGCGCAGCGATACCGCAGCCGGTTCGCGGCTCATCAGAAACAAGGCTGCACCTTCGCCGATATTGATGCCATTGCGGTTGGCACTCATTGGGTTGCAGCGAATGGCGCTCACTGACTCCAATGAGGAAAATCCGGCGATCGTAAATGCGCAGAGCGAATCAACACCACCTGCGATCACTGCATCGCACACACCCATGTTGATCAACCGTGCGGCGCTAGCGAGCGCCTTGCTGCTGGACGCGCAAGCAGTCGAATGGACGTAAGCAGGCCCGCTAACACCGAGCACGGAGGCCAGCATAGTTGCCGGTGAGCCGAGCTCTTGCTGACTGTAGTGAAACTGCGGCGGCAGCGATCCGGTTGCCACATGATGGTGCAGTGCTGCCTCGCTTTCCGCGATGCCAGAAGTACTGGTGCCGATGATTACACCGACCCGGCTAGCGCCGAAGCGTTCGATTGCAGCATCGATCTCGGTGCGGATCTGCGCCAGCGCCGCCAGCGCCAATCGGTTGTTGCGGCTGCGTTCGCGCAACGGTAGGTGATCGACCGATGGCAGGTTCGCTTCGACGCAGCCAACGGGCAACACGCGCCCCGGCGAATAGCGCTCGGTCATCACCACGCCGCTATCCGCAGTGTTGAATACGCGCCGTTTCACTTCCTCATGGGAGCTGCCGACGGGGCAAATGATGCCGAGCTGATTCAAATAAACCATGTTACTGCTCTGTTGAAACCGATTGAATGGTGAGCCGGTACTGGTATCTCAGATTGGACAATGCCACCATGCCGCCCCAGCGTGGTTCGGTACTGTAGGTAATCTCCATGATCAGCGATTCGCCCGACCACAAGGTACGACGTTGGCCTTCTTCCTCGATGCGCCAGCCAGGCGGCAGCGCCGCGCGAATCGCCTCGACTGGCCAGTAGGTCAACTGTATGTCCTCCAGCACATCTTCGCCCCGCACCTGCGCCGGCAGCAACGCATGCCGCCATGACTTCAGCGTCGTGCCGTCATAGTCCAGGCTCATCACGCGCTGCCCTAGGGCAAGGCCGATCATGCTGACATGCGCGTTGTCGACTTCGAGCGCGGCGTCGAGATGGTCGGCACGACCATTGCGTTCAACGCTCAGCCGCTGTTGCAGACTGATCGACGCACCAAGGGCCGACGGTGCCAGCTTCAGTCCGAGCCGTGCCGGTTGTTGTGGTGCTGATGCGCATCCAGCAAGTACAGCCACCGCACAAAACGCCGCGATTATTTTTGCGCGCATGTTTCGTCCCTCAGAACGACCGTCCGCTCCTGACTGAAGCAGGGTACGATCAACCATACGAGTGCGGTACCAAGCAACATCGTCAAGCCGAATGCCTGCAGCGCTGGTGTCTTACTTAGACCGAGCAGGCCAAAAGAGAGCAGGGTACTTGCGGCCGACAGGCTGACGGCGAGCCATGCGGTGGCAGCACGACGCTCGGCACGCTCCTGGAAGAAGACACCATAGTCAACCCCAATGCCAAGCAACAGCATCAATGCAAGCACGTGAAATAATTGCAGCGCATGCCCCGCGAGCCCGAGCACGGCGAGCGCGAGAGCGCTCGCCACAGCGGTCGGTGCCAACACGCGCCATGCCGATGCGCGATAGCGGACAAACAACAGGCAAAACACTGCACCATAGGAAAATAGCAGTATCCATTCCATGTATTGCCGGTAGCGTCCTAGCACGGAAGAGATTTCCGCTGTCTTGTCGACCCATTGCACGCCTTCCATCCCAACGGCAGCCTGCCGCAGTGCCGGCAAACTGGTCACACTGAAGCCGCGCAGCGCGACAATGCTGGCAAATTCGCCGCCGCTTTGTCCTAACCATAAATGGCGCCACGGCTGGCTGGCCGGCGCATTCAGAAAGGCGTCGACAGTCAACAGCGGGGCAGCAGCGGCACGATTGCGCACGTCGTTAATCCAGTCGCTGTTTTCACCGAGCCGTGCTGCCAGTGCCGGCAATGCCGCGTCATCGGCCAGCAATTTTTCTTCGATCAGTTTGTGACGTGCGGCTTGCAACTGTGAGGATGGCACCCAGTTAGAAATGGCTTGGTAACCCGAAATCAGCTGCTGTGCAAGAAGCGGATCGAGCCTTTGTTTCAACATTTCTTCACGTTGCAGCACCATCTCGGCACTATTGCCGCGCACTAGATAGAATTGCACCGGGACTGGTGTATCAAGCAGCTTGCCAAGCTTGATCTGGTCGTTCAGCAAATCCTTTGGCGGATGTTGCAACGAGCGAATATCATCGTTAACGCCGAGACGCGACCAGCCGAACAACACCAGCATGGCTACTCCTAACAGGGCAATTGCGGATCGCCAGTTGATGCCGAGCACTGGCCAACGTGCTAGACCGGCGCCAAGCCATTGCGCCAGGCGGGCAGTCTTCAACGTACGCGGACCAACCAATAATGGAAACCAGAACACCACCGTCAGCCAAGCGAACAGCAATCCCGTCACCGAGAACACCGCCATCTGACGCAAGCCAGGGAAGGGCGTCAACGCCAGTCCCATGTAGCCGACTACCGCCGCTATCAAGGTCAGCAGCAGGCTCGGCAACAAACGACGCAGCAATTGCGAAGAATCCGTAGAGGCATCCGCGCCCAAGCGGTTGCACAGAAAATAGATACCGTAATCCTGCGCCACGCCAATCAGCGTTGCACCGAATACGAGTGTCAGCAGGTGCACGCGCTCAAACAGCAGTAGGCATATCGATAACGCACCGACAAAGCCGACACCAATCAGCAGCAGGATGTAAGCGATCGGCTTGAATGAACGAAACGCACACCACATTAGCAACAGGATGCCGATGATTGAGCCAATGCCGATGATCGACACTTCGCCCTCAGCCTGCTGGCTTGCCGCCGCGGCATGCAAAACCATACCGGCCGCCAGCACTTCAGCCCCTGGCACGGCGTCGTGCGCGGCACGTTTTGCGTGTGCTAGTAAGGGTATTACGGCCTCCTGTGTCTTCATCGAAAAAGCCGGCATACGCAGCACGAGCGGCATCACGACGTACTGATGACGTTCACCGTCTGCGACAAAAAGCCGGCCGTCACGCGGCCGTACGGGTGTTTCTTGCGCGCGTGCTTGCATCCATCCGCTGAACAGACCGAATGGGTCATCCTGCCAGGAACCCGTCTTGGGCCCTGCAAATGGGCTGTACAGGGCGGCTAATGCGCTGTCGACCCAATACTGTTTCGGTTGGTTGCGCAATGCTGCTTCGTCCTGAGTGCGTATCAAGACGGTACGGTGTTGGTTGAACAGCGCGAGCCAGTCCTGTTGTGTTTGTTCGCTTAGATTGTCTGCGAATTGCAGCAATTCGCTATGCGGCGCCAATATCGCGCGATAGGCGTCTGCCGCGCGCCGCGCCTGCTCCCAGTCCTTAGCCCCAACCAGCACGATCATTTTCTGCTGTGCCGAGTCCACCACCTGGGAAAACGCGCGTTGCAGCACCGGGTCACGCTCCTGTGTCGGCAGCAGTGCGAGGATATCGGTGTCGAGCACGATGCGCTTGTTGAGCCACAGGCTCGCACTGTGTGCGAGCAGCAGCGCGACGATCAATGCCCAGAGCAGTGCGAACAGAGTGCGGTGCTTCAAAACTGTGCCGCCTCTTCAGATGTGAGGGCGTTGTCACCGGTCTGCATTGCGGAAAAGGCAATGCTGGTACGGTCGCCGTTTGCTTCATGGATGACGATGTTCTTTACGAATGCGCCACCTTCCAACGAGACGTTGGCAATCACTCTGGCCAGCCCTGGATCGCGCGCTTTTAGCGCTACGCTCCATTGGTTGTTTTGCACAAGGCCGTTGCCGTCGAACAGAGTTTCGAGCTGGCCGAGATCACCCGCCAGGAGCGAGAACAACACATTGTTAATCGTGCGCACGACCGGTTCTTGCTTCGCATCCAGACGCACAGCAACGCGCTCGCCTTGCATTTGAACGATTTCATCACGCGTCAGGCGCAGCGTGTTCGGAAATGGCTGCAACGTGCGCCACAGGACACCTTTGCCCGCAGCCACGCAGAATCGACCGCTCGACAGCAGCGGCTTTTTCATACCGGTCAATTGCTTGCTTTGATCGAAGCGGCCGCATAGCATCTGCGGCTTGGCCAGCATGGCTTGAATTTTTGCCGTCGGCACAGTGGCCATGGCGGGGACGACGGCAAGTGCCAAGCCGCAGGCGAGAAGGTAGCGTTTCATAATGGATTGACTCCCAATTTTTCAAACAGCACGGGCGGCGACACGAAACACATTTCGCCGCTCGCCAGCTCGATTGCAACCTGGGTTGTGGTCGCGCGTGTTAGGCGTTTTCCGCTTTCTGCATCGGTGATCAGATAGTCGACCACAAGGCGGTTTTGCCACTCGACGATAGAGGCTCGCACCTTGATGCGCTGATTGAATTTCGCCGAACCGACATAGCGCACATGCAAATCGATAATCGGCCATATATAGCCGGACTCTTTCATTTGCGTGTAGTTGTAGTCGATGCTGTCAAACAACGCACAGCGTGCTATTTCCAGATACTTAACGTAGTTACCGTGCCACACAATATTCATCGGGTCGAGGTCGAAGAACTGCACCTGCAGTTCGACTTCAGCGGACCAGTGGCACGATGGTTTAGTCATACAACTTCCATGCGCGTGCGCGAATCCGTTCCAATAAGACGCGCAGATCCGGCTCCAAGCGGCGATCTTCTTCGACCAAACGGATATCAGTGGCAAGCGCATCAATCATTGATCGCAGCGGCGCTTCTGGTACAACAGCCGGATTCACCTGCTGACGCAGCACACTGCCTTGCTGCACCGAAATCAGCAAGGCCGCGGCGACCTGTTCGGTCAAGTCCAGCACACGCAGGCAGTCGCGTGCCGCGATCGTACCCATACTCACCTTGTCCTGATTGTGGCATTCGGTCGAACGCGAGAAGACGGAAGCCGGCATGGTCTGCTTGAGTGCTTCGGCAGTCCACGCGGATGCGCTGATTTGCAAGGCTTTAAGTCCGTGGTTAATTGCAGCGCGCGGTCCTTGCATGCCGGACAGATTGGAGGGGAGGCCATTGTTGTAGCGGCTATCCACCAACAGCGCCATTTGGCGATCCATCAAGTCGGCCAGATTGGCAACAGCATTCTTCATGCTATCCATCGCAAACGCGATATGACCGCCATAGAAATGGCCGCCATGCAGCACATGCTCGCCTTCTGGATCGATGATCGGGTTGTCGTTGGCGCTATTGAGTTCGTTCTCGATCATGTCGCGCAGACATGGCAAAGCATCAGCCAACACGCCAATGACATGGGGGGCACAGCGGATCGAATAGCGGTCCTGCAGGCGTTTACCGTTACGCGGAGGCTCGTTATGTGGCAGATCGCTGCGCAACCAACCAGCCACGCACTGCTGGCCTGGATGCGGCTTCACTGAAAACAGCGTTTTGTCGAAGTGGTGTGCATTGCCGTCAAGGGCAAACGACGCCATCGCAGTGATACGCGTGCACAAGCGGGTCAGATATTCGGCGCGTGCATAGGCAAGACACGCTAACGCGGTCATCACCGCCGTGCCATTCATGATTGCCAAGCCTTCCTTTGGGCGCAGGCGCAGCGGTGTGATTCCCGCTTCGGCAAGGGCTTGGGCCGCGGGTATCTGCACGCCATCGCGCCACACTTCGCGCTCGCCGCACAATACCGCTGCGAGATAGGACAACGGTGTCAGGTCGCCACTGGCACCGACCGAACCTTCTGATGGAATCAGCGGCAGCAATCCCTTGTCGAGCAACCGCACGATCTGCTCCAGCAACTCCACACTGACGCCCGAGTAACCCTTGCTCAGAGACGCCAGCCGTGCAGCCATGATGGCGCGCGTCTGCGCCGGCGTAAAGTATTCACCAAGCCCGCAGCCGTGATAGGTGTATAGATGATGTGGCAGTTCGGCCACCAACTCGGGGGGAACTGTGACCGTACATGAATCGCCATAACCTGTCGTCACGCCGTAGATCGTGCCATCTTCGCGCAGCAGGCGGTCCAGGAAGTCTGCCCCGCGCGCAATGGCAGCGCGGAACGCTGGCGCATCGGATAACACCGCACACGCTGAACCGTTTGCAATATCCACGATATCTTCGATCAGCAGCCGCCCTTGGTCGAAACGAACGGATCGCAAGGTTTTCTTCAGGTCAGCAGGATGCATCGGTCATATCCATGTCAGGTGAGTGCCAAAAATCGTAAAAATTGAACCATTGAAACGGCGCACGCAAACAGTGCTGCTCCAAGCGTGCTGCATATTCCTGCGTCAGTGCGGAAAATACTTCTTCACGTCGTTTGCGCGGTAGTTGGATCACATCGCGCAGGCGTTCGAAATGAATCTCGGAGCGACCACCGACACGCATCGAAAACAGCATGGTGACCGGGCATTGCAACAGGCTCGCCAGCACATACGGCCCAATTGGAAATGACGCCTGTTCACCCATGAATAATGCACGGCAGGTACGCGAACCTGGCGTAACCGGCACGCGGTCACCGGCAATGACAACAAATTCACCACGCGATACCCGCTCGTTCAACATCATGGCGGTAGCCGGCGTCATCTCGGTCACCTGGAACAAGTTCAGTTGGCTCTCCGGATCCAGTTGCGCCAGCATCCGGTTGAATTTCTGTGCATGCTTGGTGTGGACTAACACCGTTAGCTTCATACCTGCGCGCCGCCTTGCCAGCACACGGCACAATTCGAGGTTGCCGAAGTGCGAACAAATCATCAAGCCGCCGCGTCCGTGGGCAATATCGTCGTCAAGTTGGGCTTCGCCAACAAATACCGTATTGTCCAAATTCATCAGCCCACCCCACAACAACATCTTGTCGAGGATGCATTCGGCAAATGCGGCGAAATGGCGCATTACACCAGCCAAGCCCACACGGATGTCTGTGACACCACCGAAGTCGCGTATGCGGCGTAAATAGCCGGAGGACGCAGCCCGTGCTTTCGGTTGCGTCAATACATACCAAGCAAGCACTGGATACAACGTGAACCGGAACGGCCAGCGTCCGAATACACGGCAGATCCAAAAAAGGACGCGCATGCCGACAACGAAACTGGCCTCGTTAATCTGTGCCCAATGGTTATGATCCGCAGCACGTGCGGGTGCCGTCATGTCTTGCTCCATTTGCGCGCCAGCAGTTTGGGCGCGCGAATCAGCATGCCGAAGAACAGCGTCGCGTGCATACGAGAAATCAGCACGTTATCGAGCCACACCCGGAAATGCGAAACGCCATCGGTCGGATAACCGACGCGCGTGCCGACATTGACCACGCTAATGCCATCCCAGAACAGCCGCACCAGCACTTCAGTATCGAAATCCATACGCGCGCCAAGCTTGTGCCTGCCAGCCAAGGCCAGCACCGGCGCGACCGGATATACGCGAAAGCCACACATCGAATCCTTGATCTGTAGCGACAGCGTATTGATCCACACCCAGATATGCGTCAGGTAGCGACCGTACAAGCGAATTGCCGGCACTGACTCGTCGTATTGGGGATACCCGATGATTAGCGCTTCCGGCCGTGCCGCCGCCGACTCGATAAAGCGAGGAACATCCGCCACGCAATGCTGGCCATCCGCATCGATCTGCAATGCATGGGTGTATCCCGCTTGTGCGGCATGCCGAATACCCGTAATTACTGCACCGCCCTTGCCGCGGTTGACCTCGTGTCGCACCAGAGTGATCTGCGGGGACGATGCGGCAAGCCGGTCAAGTACATGCGCACACGCCGCCGAGCTACCGTCATCCACAAGGATGCACGGTAGGCCGGTGGCAAGAATAGCTTGCACCACCGCACCGACTGCGTGCTCATGGTTATACACAGGAATCAGCACACAAGGCTTAAACATCCGCCGCTCCAAACATTAGCCGCCCGCTTGCATGTGTGCCAGTCGGTGAAAAAAACTTGAATGCCACAAGGCTTTTCGTCGCATCATGTTGCAGCTCCAGCGAGAAGGGGGTGTCCGGACGGATGACATGCTGGAACTTCAGTGCATGAATGCCACGGAACAGCGGCGGCAGCACAAAGCACTCACGCGCCAGCATGAGAGCCCATTCCAGCTGCGCCACACCCGGCAGAATCGGCGCCCCTGGGAAATGGCCATCGAAATACATCAGGTCGCGTGGTGCCATCAACGCAAACAAAGCACGCTGTGCCTCCTTCTCGATCAGTTGCTTGCGCGGCTGGATCGACCGTGTGGCAGACTGTTCACCTTCAAGCAATGCCATCAGTTCCTTTTGCGCGGTTTTGCCTTGCCCATTGATCGGTAGGGCATCGAGATAGCGCCAGGTGCGGGGAAGGGCGACGCGTTCGACCGCATACGCAAGCTCGTCGCGCAACAGGCAATTCAATGCATGTTTGCCCTTTGTGTTCAAGGTCCCACGTCCAGCATCGGACAGTACGACGAAGGCAGCGACACGCTGCCGCTGCCCATCAACCACTAGCACGCGCGCATCGCGCACCAGCGTCGATCGCTGAAGTTGTGTTTCGATCAGATCAAGCGAAATGCGCTTTTCTTCAATCTTCACGATACGGTCTACACGGCCATGGATCGTGAGACGGCCATCATCGCTTACCTGGGCTCGGTCGGATGTTGGGAACCAGTTCGTATCTGGCAGATGGGGTGAACGTACCTCCAGTACGCCACGATCCGTAGCAATGCGTACTTCCACGCCAGGCATGACTGACCAGTTTTCATCCGCTTGGCGTTGACGCCATGCAATGCCACCCGTTTCGGAGCTGCCATACACTTCGACCGGCACTTGATGCAGCAACTGCGCCGTAGCATGTGCCACTTCCCGCGGCAGCGGCCCGCCGGAAGAAAACACGGCACGCACACGATGTTTGGCGCTCGTCCATGCCGGACTCTCAGGCAAGCGCTTAAGATGTGCCGGACTGGATATCAATAGGCAGTCGCGTGTCGCAGTGGTCTGCGCCAGTTCTTCCGGATAGGCCAGGCTGCGCGCATGAATTGGACGTGCTGCCGCTAACGGCCAAAGCACCTTGAACAGCAATCCATAGATATGCTGATGCGATACGGTCGCTACCACTTCTGCACCATTGGCGGTTTTACCGAACAGCTGCTCAAGCGTTATTACTTCGCTGGCAAGCTGCGACAGCTTTTTGGGAATGGCTTGCGGGATCCCCGTGCTACCGGAGGTATAGACCACCAGCCCGGCAAAGTCAGGATGCAAGGGCGTAAGCGCTTGCGGGCTGTTACAGTTTTCTTCTGGTGCCGCGAGCAGCGTGCCGTCTACAGCAAATTCCCCAACATAGGCGTCAACTGCCGCTCGTAGTGTCGCGCAAGTGCCAGGTAACGTATCGGACGGAAGATAGACAGTTTTGCCAGCATGCCAGGCCCCGAACAGTGCTGTTGCGAACTCGATGCTATCGGTGAAATACACGGCCAAGCGTGTTCCGGATAGGGCGAGCAGCCGGGTTTGCCACTGGCGCGCGCGCGCGACAAATTCAGCGTATGTGACCACGCGGCCATCACGGTACCCAACTGTTGTATGCGCCGAACGCGGCGTATACAACAGATGCAGCATATCGATCATGTCAGACATGATGCCGCCGTCTGAAACGCAATCGAATTAGATACTCTCCGCCAAACAGCAGCCCCATTAGCACGTAGGAAATCACGCCATTGTAAAGCGACCAAATTGCAGGAGAGGCCCACAGTGCAGTGCTCAATGCGATGCTGCCGTTGATCAGGAAAAACGCGCACCATACTTGTGTAACGCGGCGCGTGTACTGAACGGCCGCAGCCGGCAGATCGGGCTCTTTTAGCCGAGCAATACGCTCAATCAGTGACGGTGGCGAAACAAGGCTGTAACTGAACATGCCGAGCATTACGCCGCTGACCAGCACCGGATACAGTTTCAGCGGCATCCACGCGTTGCCCCATACCGTGATGGCTGCAAGCAGCAATGCGCCAGCCAGCCACCAGCGGCCAGCATTGCCCGCTTTCATGGTCCACAAGCGCGTCAGTGCGGCGAGCAGCAACAAGCATGCGAACAGACGCGGCTCGGTTTGGCCATGACCAAGCCAGAGCGCCAGTGGGTACACAAGTGTGATCAGAACTGGCAGGACATGGAGGATGACGCGGTTAATATCTTACTCCGCTGTCAGGCTTACCAGTGCGTTCACCACGTCTTCTACCGTGCGCACGGTCTTGAAGACTTCCGGTTGCAAGCGCTTGCCGGTCAGTTCTTGTAATTTCACTGCAAGATCGACGGCATCAATACTATCGATGTCGAGATCTGTATACAAATTGGATTGCAGGGTGATTGCAGATTTATCGATTTCGAACATCTCATGCAGTGTATTTGCAATCCAGTCGTAGATCTCTGTCTTACTCATAGCGCTAACTGCGGCCATTTCGATTCCCCCCTTATTTGTCTTTATAACCGGCGATCATTGCGGCAAGCGTACGTACTGATTTGAAGTGCGTGCGCGTTTCCTCCGAGTCGGCGGATAAGGAAATGCCATAGCGCTTCTGCAAGGCCACGCCGAGTTCTAGCGCATCGATCGAATCGAGTCCGAGCCCTTCAACGAATAACGGGGCCTCGGCATCAATGTCTTCCGGCTTGATATCTTCCAGCTGGAGGACATCGATGATGAATTGTTTCACTTCTTCTTCAAGCGACTGCATAAGGTTTGCTTCCCTCGGCAAAATAATCTTGTAAATAATCAGTCAAGCGACGCGCGGCCAGTACTTCGCTATCGGTTGTTGCGATGAAGGGCTGAACGTCGATATCATCGTGCACCTCGATGGTGAATTGCACGACATGCGGCGGTACTTTCCACCATTTTTCCCCCTTACCCAGCGTCGGCGGTGTGCAGCGGATCACGACCGGTGTCACACTGCGCATACCACGCACCGCAATATTTGCTGCACCACGCTTGAACTTGATTGCGCCCTGGCGCGGTGTGCGTGTTCCTTCCGGAAAAATGATCAAGTTGTTACCGGCCTTTAGCGACGCGAGACATTGCTCGACTAACTCCGGACCGTTTTCATTCTTGATGTAATCTGCCGCGCGCACCGGGCCGTTTGTAAACGGATTGTTCCAAAGTGCACTCTTGACAATGCAGTCGGCGCGCTTGACGAAGGCCATCAGAAATACCGTATCGATCAGCGTTGGATGGTTGGCAAGGATGAGCAAACCATGCCGTTGCAACTTCTCTAATCCCTTGATCTCATAACGCAATATTCCCAAGAGGCGCATCAATTCAACGAATGCACGGAAGGTATGGCGAATGAGATTGCGTGCGACTGTTACACGTCGCAAACGTTCCCGGATGAACAGGTTAACTGCCGGGAACGCCAGCGTCCGCATTAATAGGCCGCCTGCACCAAATATCAAAAAACTTAGGCCCGTTCCAACAATGCGCCAGCAACGACCCATTTGCCTAAGCATTGCGCGACCATTGCCACTTCTGCTTGCCGCACACGCGCTCCATGCTGCTATCTTTGCGCAGATGAAAACGAAGAATTTGCAATCCTGCGGGTAAATCATTATCTGCCACAGCGTCCACCTGAGAGGTCGCCGACCATGTGAGCGAAATGACATCCTGCTGTGGTTGTGGTGGCTCGATGAGCCATGCCCAGGCAAATGCCTGTTCGTTGCAATCTTGATACGCCGTATAGATGTCAGGCAGCGGGCAGTCGTAGACAACCAGTAATACGGCCTTTTCACCATCGGCAAGCAATCCACATGCTTCAATCACCGCATGCTCAACACCGCTTGGTCCCCCACTAATTGCAATGTGGTTTGCCTTTTCACCACGCGCGATCGAGAATAAACCCGCTGCGGCGTTATGCACCGATAAGCCAAACGAGGCAGGCGAAAGCGGCTCACCGCAAGCCAAATCCCGCAGTAGATTCACTGAGCGGGACACTTCTCCGTGGCGCGAACAAAACACAATGGGAACATCGGTGCGAGCGTCAAGGCAACCGTACGCTACTTCAAGCGCCATCCTTGCGAGAAAGCCAACGCGGCGTCGTTGCATTGCTGGCATTGCACGTAACGCAGGTTCGGTGTCTCCGGTAATCGGGAAACAGTCGTGAGCCCAAACGAGCCATGCCTCTTGGCTTTCGATTCCAGGCGCCCATGCCGCACTGCCAGTGACGGAAAAGGAAACGGCCTCAGAATGTACGGTTTCCAAGAAATTTGCTCGCACTATCATGGACCGCATTATAACGGGTTGATATTGCGCAAAGCCAGTTAAGAGCGTTCGGAAATGGTCACATTAAGGGGTTTGGGAAAGATTCTGAGCGGAAATGTTGCAATATTGCACTGGTGTTTATATATTGCCAATCCAAGCGAATCGTTGCAGTGCAGGCGAGTGAAAAACCCCACTTTACCGTAGTTTTACGGTGTGTCGAAGAATGTTTCCATCGCCGCAAACGTTTGACGGTGTCTGAAGAAAACACATATAATCCCGTGGTTTTACAAAGACGCACCACCAAGAAACATCGCGGCCCGTAGCAGGTGTCTGAAAGTAATCAGGCCCCACGGATTGCACGATTCCGGACTCATATGCTGCGCGTCGTCTTCCTGCAATTTTCGACTACGGTCATCGCCGGCCTGATTGCCGGCATGCTCGGGGGATGGCATGCGCTGGTGTCTGCGCTTCTGGGTGGCTTGTGCTGTGTGGTGCCAAACGGCTTGTTTGCCTTGCGATTGTTCATCAACGCGCAAAAGCCGGGGGCTGTCAATCCGATGACGTTTTTCATCGGCGAATTTATCAAGATTGCATTAACTATCGCGCTGTTAGGTGCGGTGGTCTGGCTGTACCGCGATTTGAACTGGCTGGCGTTGATCGCTGCTTTCATCGTGGCGCTGAAAAGTTACATCATCTTATTATTTAGGCACTGACATGTCATCTGCAACCACCGAAGCGGCAGCGCACTCCCCCACTGCCTCAGAATACATTGTCCACCACCTCGGACATCTTTCCACTCACCATCAGGACAAGATCGTCGATTTCTCGATCATCAACATGGACACCGTTTTCTGGTCCGTGTTTGCCGGCGTGGTCGGCTGCTTCCTGATGTGGCTGGCAGCACGGAAGGCAACTGCTGGCGTACCGGGCCGTTTCCAGGCTTTCGTGGAAATGGTTGTCGAAATGGTGGAAGACCAATCCAAAGCCATTGTTCATGGCGATCGCCGCTTCATCGCGCCCTTGGCTCTGACAGTGTTTGTCTGGGTTGCTCTGATGAACTCCCTCGACTTCCTGCCTGTGGATCTATTCTCCGGTATCTTCCGCCTGCTCGGCATTGATATTCATCATCGCGTGGTTCCGACAGCTGACCTCAACGGCACGCTCGGCATGTCGCTTGGTGTCCTCGCCGTCGTGATTTACTACAACCTCAAGATCAAGGGTGTCGGTGGCTGGTTGCATGAGTGGCTGGCAGCACCGTTCGGCATCTACATGGCACCTTTCAACGTTCTGCTCAATTTGATCGAGTATCTCGCTCGCACCGTTTCCCTCGGCATGCGACTGTTCGGCAACATGTACGCCGGCGAATTGCTGTTCCTGCTGATCGCCTTGTTGGGCTCGATGGCAACCACTTTCGGTTTCGTCGGCCACGTGATTGCCGGTTCCATGTGGGCAATCTTTCACATCCTGATCGTGTTCCTGCAAGCCTTCATTTTCATGATGTTGACCTTGGTGTATATCGGCCAGGCACATGAAGCGCACTAAGTGCAGTAAAGAATCGAAAGATAGTGGTAAGTAAAGAAGTTTGTTTTTGATTTTTGTTTTTAACCTTAACCTTTTGAAGGAATTCACATGACTGACGTATCTTTTGTTGCTTTGGCTTGCGGTTTGATCATCGGCCTGGGTGCTATCGGTGCTTGTATCGGTATCGCAATCATGGGCGGTAAGTATCTCGAAGCATCGGCTCGTCAGCCTGAACTGATGAATACCCTGCAGACCAAGATGTTCCTGTTGGCCGGCCTGATCGACGCAGCGTTCCTGATCGGTGTTGGTATCGCCATGTTGTTTGCATTCGCAAACCCGTTCGTCGCTGGGTAATCAGTCTATAGCTGTATTCCAACAGCCGGACCTATCCTAGGTTCGGCTCTCGTTATTCTGAGAAGGAAAACACCGTGAACTTAAATGCAACCT
>CBHCMF010000042.1:0-25121 GCA_965974465.1 uncultured Noviherbaspirillum sp. | reverse complement strand
TCTTCGTTGGTTGCTTTGATCTCGACAATCAAATTCTCCAACAAAAATCTCCACCGCCCTCTCGCCCTCCTCAGGCTTCAGGCCGTACACCACTTTCGACTATAGCTCTTTATTGCTGTATCACCTTTGGTAGTCATCGTTCTGACTGCATACCTATTTCGTCCCGACTTAACTGCAAAAAATTGGTGGTGGTCCGCCAGCTTAATGATAGGAGTCTGCATCGCTTTGGTGCTTAATGCGGCTGATATGTGGTTCGACGCGAACCTTGCCAAAGAAGCAGAAGCCGCCGAAAAGGTGAATGAAGAATGTTGGCCTGCGGCTTGAGTTCAAATCTTGGAAAGCTGCAGGATACTCGGGGCAAGAAGTTCTCAATTGGGAGAAAGCACCGGAAGCATTCATCGGTCTGCTCGAAGGTAAGAACTTAGGCAAGGTCATTGTTCGTGTCGCGGACTGACACCTGCCATTCCGATGTGCCTGCGGCAGAGCGCGATTCGCCTAGGGGGTGATTAAAACTATTCCAACAGAAAGAATGATTGAAGCGCGGAAAATATCTATCTTGAACTGCGCGATAGCAATACGGCCTTCATTAAACCCTTTCCATGTGCCCAGTATCACCCACACCAGCCACATAAAAAGAGACCCAGCCACAATCATTTTGATAGCTTCACTTACCGTTCCAGGCGGGTAGCCGGTATTGCTAAAAAAGGCTTCATCCGGCAAGACACTTCCCATGGGAGGGGGGGCAATTGGTGACGAGGGCACTGGACCGGTCGTCTCTCCGGTAGGAGGAGAGGGCGGCGGGGTATTCACACTAGGCATTCCACTTCCTCCTGGAGCAGAAGTAATCGCAGCATAACTAGGAGCCGGACTACTTAAGTCAATAGTGTAGCCACCGAGCTTCTTTATGTAGCTGGTGATTGCTGTCTCATTGCCGTCTTTGGGAATAATGGTTCCGTTCGAACTTAAATAGCTCTTCAGCCCGCCATACCCTACTAAGTGCGCTCCAGCGATCAGTCCTGATTGCGTAATCTGGACGCCGTTGATGGTCTTTCCAATATATTTATCCAACCCAAGGGATTGAATGACCTTCCACGATTGCTTTTGATAATCAACGACTGCCTTCACTTGCGCGTCAGGATTATTCTTGAAGTCGCTTAGACTGTTGATGCCATTTTTCCCGGTAAACGAGCCCTGCCAATCATTCTTTTTTGTTCCATCCTTTATGTAATATCCAGCATCGATCAGCGCAGCTTCCCCAAGCTGAAAGAGTCCAGCATACCCAGGCCCATTCATAGCTGACGGTTTCATGCTGGACTCTGTCATTGCCAAATCGTGTAAAAAGTCGACGTAAGTTACGCCAGCCCAAACAAGTGCAATGAATGAAAAGTACGTCAGGGCGCCAACTACATAGCGAGACAGGTTAGTTATTTTTATCATGGGTGGATAGTGTGTCCGAGATGCCGTTAGCGATGAGAACCCCAGTCCAAATTCTGGGCGCATATAATCGCGGCCCCTAAATGAGGGGGGTACATGATTTCATCGGGCGTTGCGCCTATTTCACGTACATGCCTATCTTCGTACAGTGACGCACCATATGAGCCTGTCTTTGGTTCGTATGCTATGTACGCCCGGTTCTTCTCACAATTTGCCGAATTACATAAAGTGATGATCACTATTCGCTGTTCTCCCTTACTGTAGACGCGGTTTTTGCCTGATTTCCCAATTAATGATTTAAGCCATGGCTCTTCTTCTATAGCGGCTTCGCTGTGCCGACTTATAAAATCCGATATGCTCTTCATCACTCTCGCGTCTCCGCTGTACGGCTGTCCTGCGAGTTCGATGGCGCCTTGTTGTGCGCATTTTCCAATTGCATCGAGAGGCCGTGCGTGTGCCGAAAACACTGTTGCAAACCCAAGCAATGCAACCCCAATTTTTTGATGAATCTTCATCGCGTCCTTTTGTTCACTATGAGTGATAGATCAGCTGCTTATTTTTTCTTTGCCGCTTCGTCGATCGCCGCCATCAATTGATCGGGAGGCGTGGCACCAACGAGACGACGCCCATCTGGGAGAAATACCGTAGGCGTCCCAGCGATGTTTAACTTATCGCCTACAGCTGCAATACGTGCCAATCCGCTCGTGTCACACTTGGGTGAGGTCGTTATTTGTCCGCCATGCATTAGGGTCGACCATGCTTTCGCACGGTCCGTGGAGCACCAAGCAGCCTGTGCTTTCGGAATCGAATCTGGCGAAACGATCGGATACATGAAGGTGTAGACGGTAGCGTCTGGAATTTGCTCAAGGAATTTGTGCAAAGCCACGCAGCTCTGGCAAGCTGGATCTTCGAAAACTGCAAGCACCCGCTTGCCATTGCCATGAACCGTCTTGATTGCCAAATCCAGCGGCAATTCCTTAAAGTCGATCATCGATAGTTTCTCTAGTCGCATGGCGGTTAAGTCCTTACCCTCTTTCATATCTACGAGGCGCCCATCGACGAATCCATAACGGCCCGTGCTGTCGGCATAAAAAATGTCCGGACCAGACGTAATTTCATAAATGCCCGGAATAGGGGTCTTTGCGACACCAGAAACAGAAACTTTCCCGGAAGTATTGCTCTCTATAGCGTCCTTTAGTTTCTGGTCCAAGTTATCGCTTGCGATGGAGGTACTTGCAAGACCGACAGACAGAAACGTTGTCGCCACTGTACGAAATAGGGCAGTTTGATATTCTTTGAAAAACATGATTTCTCCTATTGATTAATCAATTTCACGTACGCCCTTTGCTACGCGACAACACTCAACCTGATGACGAATCAAGTCAGCGACAGCAATAGGGGCTGGAACAGCGTTTAATACAACTTGAGGTGTAGAGCGATCGGATGTCAGTAAGATGACTTGGCCACATCCAAGAAGGCGTTGTAGCAGAGGCTGTCGAACTGATATATCTTTTACGCGGTATAGCTCTAGTTCTCCCGTTTTACGAAAAATAATCCCGCTTGACTCGCGCAACCGTTGGTTCGTCAACGAATAGGTGTGACAAAGTGTTGCGACAATTTTGAAGAGGGCATAAGCGAGTGGTACAAGCAGCCAAAAAAATAGCAAACATAAGAAATAAGTACCTGCATTTCCTACTTGGCCTTCCGTGCTGAACCATACGGATACCTCTTGCGTATAGTGCGAGGGCGGCAAATTATGCTTCTCGTTTGATTGGTACATAAGAGTGCTTTCCCGATTATGGTATATTCAAATCAGACATTCCTTAAATCCCGTCCTGCACTTTGCTTGCGCCTTTCATCGGCGACTCCTCGACCGTTCGTAGGACAATCTCAATGAAAGACGAATCATGCTTAAGGTCATCTCAATACTCCTGCGGCTGTTAGGTACCTGTATTTGCTTTGCCATCGCCGTTCTTACCCCTTCAACAGAAAGCACCCCAAGGCGCCGACGCCGTAACTGGCGCGGATATGAACGCTATACGGGCTTTGGCGACTAACACAGGACGAGGTAACCTCGTCCTGATCCATGCGTGGAGATCTTTTGGCCTAACCCCGCACGACCTTAGCCACCTTCGCTGGAAGTCTCGCCCCTGCATCCCCAGCACTCCGTGCTCCGCTAATTGCGTCGTCTTGCACGTTTTCGATCCCCCGACCAATACTCAGCCCAATCCATGCCATCATGCCGCTCCAGATCAATGGGAAGCCGATATACATCGCGAGCAATAGAATATTGAGCGTCGTTCTTTTAATCGATCCATCCAGCCCAGTAGTAATCGCTTCCAGCAACACCGTACCGCCTGCCCCCGGATACATCGCTTCGATCAAGTGATCATCGAGCCAGCGGGCGATAAACCACATCACCGACCAGAATTTAATTGTGAACATCGCTAACGCTCCAAGGAACATCACCTTCAAGCTATAGCGTGAAAAAACCACAATCATGGGTAAAAACATATAAATACCCATCAAGATCAGCGGCTGTGCAATCGTTAAGAACTGGACCAAAGCAAACAGCGTGCTGCTTGCTTCCCAGCCCTTCGCCAATATCCCACCCGCACTCGCAATATCGGGAATCGCATGTAATAACTTATCCGTCACATTGCGGTTATCACCGATAATATTTTCAGGATCAACATAGGCGGGTCGTGACTTACGCAATGCCAGTTTCGCTAACTGATCGGATCGGTCATCCGCACTTAGAGACGGAAAAAGTTCTCCCAGCTTCGTGTTTAGAAGCCAATCTCCCATGCCGACACCGTTAGCCATCTTGTCGCGTAGGCCAGTGCTTGAATCTTCCCACCACTCCTTACATGATGGGCGGCCATAGGTTGGCGTTACTGAGCTCTCGTCGATATCCTGGTCCCGGTCAGGATCGAACGCAAAACCAGGCACGCCTCTTTCTGCATACAATGCGCCATACAGACTTGGGTCATCGAGAAACGCATGTGAACCGATCCAGTCAATATCCGTTTGTCCGTATTTCTCGACTGCGGCGCTAGCTTCAGCAGAAGGTGGGCCATAGGTCAAATAGCGTGAACGGGCAGGTACAAAGCATTCGGAGTAAAAGCGTTGAATTTCGCCGCGCAACTGTGGATCCTCTACCGTTGCGATACTGGCCAACTGCTCCACCATTCTGAAATCCCGGACACCGGTATTAATCCCAGCTTTAACTGAAGCATTAATACCGGATGACAATCCCATTACCGTGTACCACCAGGCAGGGACATCCGCTGCACTTGGTACGGAAGAGAACGCGGCGCCAAAGCTGGAATCAGACGACGCCACCGTTGCCGTAGACGGTGACGGGTTCAGTGTTGTCTTTGGCGGCGTGTAATAAAGGCCTGCACTCGATAAGGACGTTACACTGGTTGGTACCGCGCAAAATGCCATCACAAAGATGGCGACACCTAACTCCACCTCCATCTTACGCACCATCCAGGCAGGCCCGCCACCTTCCTCGCCCATCTCGTGCGCTTCCATCCAGGTACCGATGATCGTGATAAGAAGCGGCACATATATAATCCCCGTATCTCTCAATACACTCCAAATAATGTTGGAAAAAGCCCATCCATACATCGTTGTAAAGAGTTCCAGGTAACTATCGAGCCCCATGTTTCACCCCATTAGTTCAGAAAGGCAAACGGGAAGCCAATCACCACGAACACTTCCACTGCGAGTAAGAGAAGCGCGATGCGGTTGCGTGACGCCAGAACCACTGCTTTGTTGGATGGGTGGACCTTGCCTTTCGCTTCCAAAAACCCGATAAAGCGAGGCCACCGCAGCCATAACAACGCAATAAGCGACAAATGCAGCGCGATGATGTAGGGCCTGGCCATAGTCAGGCTTGCCGTCATTGAAGCCAATGTCTCAAGATTTCCAACCATGAGGGACACAACGATTGCCAGCATTGACACTACCGCCAGCGTTGCAATCGTCCACTTGGCAGCTTGGAAAAGGCGCGACCGCTGATTTTTTTGCATACGCATCGATTTGGCGTCGTTCATTGCGGTCATTTCACCCGTCCATCGGTCAGGGGTTTCGGATCCACCATGGATTGGGTGCCGTTGGCGGTGGACTGAGATCGTGTCGAACGATAGGCGTCAAGCAAGGCAGAAGCCGAGTTGGAAACGATTTCCTTTCGGACGCGGGATTCAAACAGCAGGTCATCGATATAGCGATTTAGCTCGTCGATTTTTTTTCTTGCTTCATCCTGTGCGATAGGCATCTTTGCTTCCGGCAGCGTCATACCGGTCAGTAACAAATTACGAACGGTCAGCGCCTTATCAATCGTTCTCGCCAAGGCAACTTCTCTTGCCAAGCGCGATGCGGCAATGGACCGTTCCCCTTGCGGCATTTCACGCAGCGCATCGACGACTTCGCGCGAAATTGCCACGCCAGGGGCAGACGCCGTATCGAGGTCGTTGAATTTCGGCACGTTCGAAGACAAAAGCGTATTCAACTGCGTCATCGCAGGTGCTTGTTCCGCTTCAAACTTCGGCAACAATCCCAGCCCTGTCTTGGATCCTTTTGCTGGACATGACGTATCTGAGCAAGTAGCGATTTCCAGATCACCGAGCACATCGGTCGCATATTGGGACGCATCAATCGCACGCGGAAAGCTACGCGCCAATTTCGTCCCAGTCGGTCCGGTTGATGTATATGTCACCGTATCCGATGTCAATGCAGGCAGTCCCATCGTCGTATTAAAGCCCGCTGTCACCAAGTCTTTGATGACAGTAATTGGTCGTTGCGTAAAGCCACCCTTCTTTTCACCACCAATCCAGGTAATGCCATCGCGACCATTGGTATGCTCAACGTTCGCTTTCGATACGACGACATCATTTCCGGTGTTGGCTTCCATCTTCCAGCTTTCGCCCTTGGCTAACTTGATCCATTCTTCGTAAGGGTCGCCGCCGGCTTTAATTTGCGCTTCCATTTCTTCACACGATTTCAGCGCTGCAGCAATACTTACCTCCGCTTTCTTTGCATAGGTCTGGAACAGTTCATACAGGCCTGGCTGCGCGCGCTGCAGGATATACAAAGGTAGTGCTGAAATCCCTGCCTTTACCCCATTTGTGATGGTGGTCCCCAAGGTCGAGAAGCCATTCATCAGGTTTTGAAACGAAATACCGGCATCGAACTTTCCGCAGGAGTAATTGAGCCTTGCTACGCCGCCCAGCCCTAGCTTCAGTGAGACGGCGGAAGGGTTTGCGGCGCGAGACGCCGGATCGCTACCGCCCATTCGGTAATAAAGACGAGACTGGGAGCTTGGTATTTGCGTCTGCGCATAGGCACCTGGCATCGCAAAAAAGCTCACAATGCATACCCCGACAATCAGTTTTCGACATTCCATTTATCACCTCAGACAGAACCTATAAATATTTGACCAACCTTCTTACAACACTCATATCGGCGCCACATGTTCCACATATAACCTTCTTCTGCCGAGGTATTCCCATCCCCCCAACTAGTGATGCTTAGGGAATCGTTTTTCCCAAAAACAGAACAGCTTCTCTCAGGATTCGGATAGAGGCGTTGCCATATCGTGTTTCTTGGATTGTTTTCGCGCACGGCAGGATCATGAAAGTATCGGTATCCGTTCGCTACACCGGTAACGATCAGTGGGGTATAGATATGCGGTTGGCTCCGCCTGGTAATGATGTCGCCGACACGCTGCGCGACAACGGCAGGCCCCTTTACAACATGCTGCTGTATCACGTTTCCGTCGCGCGGGAAAACGCCAGACCATGTATTTGACGGATATGAACCAATTTCACGTAAACCAGGAATCCAGCTCCCTGCATAAAACAGCTCGAAGGGCAATACACCGCGCCACGTAAGTGCATCAAGATGCGATAGAAAATACAGGCCAAAGGCTTTCGATGCAGGTGGACAAAAGAAGCCCATGCCGGCACTCGACATACTGCTCAGTGGTGAAGAACCTGAATTCGAATTGGTCGTCGATCCAGAGCCTTGCGTAGGAAGATTTGGGTTGGCGTTCAAGAAGCTTGAAATGTTTAAGCCATTTGACATCGCGCCGCCTAAGGTCTGGCCACCGCTGGAGGCATTGGAGAAGGTACTCGATAGGGATCCAAGGCCGGATGATGCAGAAGACATCAGTGATGGAAGATTAGCCATATTCCGTGCACTGTTGACGACACTACTGCTGATATTGCTGGGAACGCTAGACCATTCCTGCATGATGCTGCCGTACGTAGAAGGGAAACGCATCATCTCGGCCGGCGTCGGGATCGCGACGCTGGATGGCCCTTGGGTGGAGAGTGATCCGCCACTCAGCATGGAAGTGATCAGGCTTAAGGGATGGCCGATCGCATCCGCATCTCGAAATAGCTTGTTTCTAGCGGTCCGGTCA
Organism: uncultured Noviherbaspirillum sp.; assembly: GCA_965974465.1. Taxonomy (GTDB): domain Bacteria; phylum Pseudomonadota; class Gammaproteobacteria; order Burkholderiales; family Burkholderiaceae_D; genus Noviherbaspirillum. The sequence goes on along the minus strand of CBHCMF010000042.1, from coordinate 17,254 downwards.
TCCCGATGTCGGCTACCGGCTGAGTCAATCGGCATGCGCAAAATGGACTTGCCAAAGCCACTCGCTGCTTTGGTGACTGCTTGACCGTAGTCAGTCCAAGGGTGCTTCATCGGATCGTGATAGACACTGACGATCGCATCGGGCACAAAATGCGCAATCTTGATGGACGTCACTACCTTACATCCAAACATGGTGCATTTGAGCCAAAAGCAAGCGCCCGTCACTTGATAGCGCAGGCACTGGGGCAAGCCACTCGCCGTGTTCGTGAAAATCTCTGCTGTCGTGGTGCCTGCCACACTATTGCCAGAAAATAAGCAAATCGACGTGGCGAGCGTAGCCGCAATTGCCGCTGGAGAAAGTCGTTTTATCATCGCTTATCTTGTGATTCAGGACGTTTAACGGCTGCGGATTGCTCATACAAGGCGAATGCCTTACGAATATTGGTAACGCCGTAGACGATGGCCTTCCCGTCGAATACGATGGCTGGTATACGGTTCACGCCGTAGTACGATGCCCGCGTAATTCCTTCTCCTGCATTCATTGCTCTAGCTTGCAGGGTTTTCCCCAGTGTGCGGGCGCGTTGCTTGGCAATGTTTGCCGCCTGCTCTGGGTCATTCGGCAAGCCTTGCGATAGTTCTCTCTCCAGCTGGTCCAGACCGTCCATGTAGTAGATCTTGGCGTCCTCGGTTTCTGTCAAAAGGATGCTGGAATTCGTAAATACTTCAATACGTGCGGTCAGCGACGGCGGGACATCGATCTGCGCAAGGGAGGCGGTGCTACACATGGCGATGTATAGCGAAATACCTGCCTTGCTCAAGAAGCGAATGCACTGCGAGCGATTGGGGAACATTTTTCCGGCATTCATAGCGGTTTGCTCACCCCCGACGTAGAGCAATGCGTCGCGCCACTTCTTGTGCAGCACCCAGTTCGGTCACGCCCAGCTCTTTCATAATCCTGCGTCGTTCAGCCTTTTCGTGCTTTTCCGTCATCGCGAGTGCGATCGGCAGTGACGGTGGAACATTTCTGAACAAAGCTTGTACCGTGGTGCTGAGGATGACGCCCTCCGTGTATTTTGGCGGGCTTTTCGTGGCAGATTCCATTAACCCGCGCTGTTCACCGGTCAATGTGCGGAATCGCGCGACTTGCTCAATTTCATCCCTATCCATGGTCAGCAAGAGCCACCACTCGCACATGTTGAGCATGCGGCTTGCCGAGTCTGGGAAATCTTTCATGTTTTGCGTGAATAACCAGAACCACGTACCGAGTTTGCGCCACATCTTGGTAATCTTGACCGCGTAAGGGCATAACAAGGGGCTAGTCGTGATAATGTGCCCTTCGTCAGTAATGAAAATGATTGGGCGAGCGTCGTACTGTGTGCGTTCCGCCAACGCCTGGGTGTGGTTCATTAAACCGATATATGCGATTGCCAAGGCGTCTTCATAGCCTTCCTGCGCGAGAGTGCCCAGGTTAACAATGGTGACGTCCGTATCCGGCCAGGGTTGGCCTTCCCTATTGAATAGCCGTCCGCGCAATCCCTTGTCACAGAACACCAACATGCTTTGTCCCATCTCTTCTGCGCGCGTCTTCCGCTCGGCGCCAAGTTCTGGATCGTTTCTCATGTCGATCAATGCCTGAGCAATGTCCTGCGCCAGTGGATGGGGCCGTCCGGCTGTTTTGGTTGATTTCGCTGCATCGATAATGGCGCGCGCAATCAGATATCGGTCTGCGCGGCTCATCTTCGCGTTTTCGGACTCTTCGCCGCCCGTAATCATCAGCCGTGCTGTGATCACCATCTCGCCCAAGATGTCGCGCTTATCGTCGGACTCCTCGCTTTCAGTATTGCCTTCCAATGTTGCATCACCGACAGTGAAATTTTCTGTATCGGATAACGCCGAAATCACGTCACGGTCGTCCAACAACTTGTGAGCATCTGCAAAGGGGGGCAACGATACATCGCTCGCCGTAGAAAGCGTAATGCGATTGACGCTCAGGCCATGCTCCAGGAAGTGGTCACCGAGCAAATCGAAGGAGCCACCCACTTCTGCAATGATGATTCGAGGGCGGTAGATCGCCATCGTTTGCATCGCAAGGAAGACGCCGGTCGCGGACTTGCCAGCACCGGTTGGACCCAGCATAAGCAAATGCGCGTTCTTTTTACGGTCATACCGGTTTAACGGGTCTACCAACAGCGGTTCTCCACCGCGATTCCAGAACCAGAACCCTGGCTTGCCTGTTCCACGGGAACGACCATAAAGGGGGACCAACGCGGCTATGTGAGAAGCGAAAGCAAAGCGGCTGCGTTTGAGATCCTTTGCGTCAAATACAGGATCGAAGTTCATAGGCAAGCCACGTACGAACGAATCGATCGCAACCACGTCATGCCTCGGTTCGATAAACTTCAGACCTGACGCTTGCAATTGCGCATTTACCGCCGCTGTCTTTCGGCGCAAGTCTGCGCGGTCGGTACCCCGCAAATAGAGCGTGATGAACATCGGGAACAACTTGTCATTTTTCGACATTCGGTCGAGTACATGACTCGCTTCTTCTGCGGTATACCGTGCTTCCGCTGTTTTTGCTCTGGATGCCTCAGCAATGTTTTGAACAAAATTCTTTACACGATCCTGTGCGCGAATGACAACCGTCACACATAACATTGTCCCGGACGGTAACCGGTCGAAACGGGCGTACAGCTTGTCGTCATACTTCCGTTCCGCAGTAAAATGGCCGACCTGTGGATTCTTTCGCAGCGATTGCAAGGTGAGTGCCCGCATCGGGACGCGATCGAATTCGATCACGCCCTCATCACAATCGAGATTGGGCATGGAAAGCTGAAGCTGTTCCGCAAAATCATACCCAAACGGCGCGTCCTCATCGCCCGGATACGGGCACTGACGAAGAAGTTCAGCGGCGTCATTGGCAAACTCAGGATTGGGATTAAAAAACGGCAATAGCCATTCGTAAAGGTCACGCCCATTGCATTGCCGTGACTGCACGCCAGCCTCGCGCAGTGCAGCAATAAATCCTTCTCCGGCTTGTTTCAGCTGTTCTACCGGATCGAGCACTTCCTTGCTAAAGTCATAGTTCGCAGGGAAGCGTCGATATAATGTGCAACGGACGCGCCGAACTTGCCCCCGCCACACGCCGCCCGTGACTTCCTCATCCTCAAAAAATCCCTCTGGGTTCGATACAGCCCTTAAATGCGCAAGCATGTCCTTGAAATAGGCTTGCGTATATGCCGAGTTCAATATTTCCTGCGCGCGTACAGGGTTGGAGGAATTCGCATCCAGGATATATTTCTTATACCCCTCCTCAAACAATGTCTCGATATTGTTATCGTCATTGGTATAAAACTGGACAATCCATTCCGCCTGGTCCGCTTCTGGAATGGAAGATATTGCGGATTGAATTTCATCCCTGCGATTCGCCAAAAAATCTTCACTACGTGCCTCAGAGGCAGTAGCAATGAGTTCGAACAGCAATGCGCGCGAGCGTCCATCTTCCAAGACAAATGTTCCTGTCTTGGCGTCGTATTCCATCCACGGCAATTGGTCCGTGAACGATCGTGGCCGTAACGCTTGCCGCTTGCGCTGTTTTACCGTCATTCCATCCTTCGGCGCAGGAGACGGTGTCGTGCGCAATAAATTGCCTAATAAGCCCACCATAGTCGCTTTCCTTGGCTCTTATTTGGTGACAGAAGTAACCGCTATTACTTTTTGCGTGTCGGCGCTTGCCGGAGCTTCGACAGATTTATGCGTTGGCGTCGTCGCTTTTTTCTCTATCTGTTCTCCAGGCATTGCATATTCGACCGTCTCATACATTGGAAAAACCGTTTCATAGCCAGGGACCGGATACTTTCCACTCGCCAGATGCGGCATGACATACATCACGAGATCTGGGTTATGTAATCTGGGGAAGCGATTCTCGATCATTCCCATCGCAGTACGCTTATATGTTCCAGGCTCTCGGTCCACGGTTTCGCGTAGCGGCAAGCGTTCACGCACTACCTTCGACGAATCGTTGGCCTCGTGTTGCATGTGCTGGCGATATATCTCCACCATCGAAGGTCCGTCTTGAGGTAACGGTGAGGTTCTTTGGCCGATCACGGAGCAGCCGGCCAGCATGACACTGAGCGTTACCATGGCCCCAATGCTGCTCCAGGAGCGTGCAATATATTGTTGAGCTTGCTGTGGTTGCTTAGTCGAGTCCATACCTTGTCGTCCGTTTGCGAGAAGTTGAGCTTGCAGCCCCGTTAATATTTCCGTAGTTAAGCTTTCTGCCATTGAGGGCCTTGTCGATCGAGATTTCCTGATCGATGTGAACCACAACGCGGGCGCCTGCAGGAGTCACAACCGCATCGAAGCTGTTGTTCATTCGGCGCATGATCCAACTGGTCACTTCGTCGGCGGCACCCCCGACAGCTTGGCCAAGCGAGTAAGTGCCTTTATCACCAGTAACGCCAGTGGATGTGCCTAGGCCAGTGCCAATCGTCGTGGTTTGCGATGCCGCCAGACTAGCGGCACCGACAGTCAAGCTTTTCAGCCCAACGACATCCGTGAGGTAACTTGGGGCATTGGTGACGAATTTGCCGGCAATACAAGGATTCCCGTAGGCATCTGAGATGTAGCCGAGCTTGGAGGTGGTCGCGATGGAGGGCTTCCCTGCAGACGATCCTGCATTGGCTTGCATGGCCCCATCGGTGCGTCGACTGACTGTGCGAATGCTGCCGTCATTGAAGATAAATGTCAGCGACTGAATCAGGCCTTCGCTACACGATAGCGTCATATCCCCAATGCCGATACCGGATACAACGATGCCGGCGATATCGTCCGGTATGTCTTGGCCATTTGCCGCTAGATTTTCCCGGCCAATCAACAGTTTGAATTGCATCGGGTCTTGTACCCGCCCATCGACGGGTACGCGCCCGACAATCGCGGACATTGCAGTAACGTTTGCCAAGGTGGCATTTTCTGGAATCGTAAAGTAGGGCTTTACCCCTTTTTGCTGGCCCGAAGCATCCCCGTTTTCCTCCAATCCATTTGCACTAGCTGTTCCTTGAGGCGCTTCACCTGTCGCCAACCATGAATTGACGGGACCCGTAGGCGGTGCAGCAGTCGTTGCTTGGGCCTTAACCAGACCCTTCTGGCCGCTTGCACCTTCCACAACCTTCATACCAACGGGGGATATTGTTTGATAACGTCCTGTTGCATTGCGTTTTTCCGTGTTAGAGGACGACGTGGGTAACGTCCCGCCTGGCTTGGTTTCATATCCCAGCCCATGAGGAATACCCGACTCAACCGGAGATACGGCTTTGCCCAGTGTCTTCACGCTATCCGTGCCGTTCAACATCGTATCGACGACTGAGGAAGCCGTATCTGTACTCACCGATTGTCCGGCCCGATTTGCCGTAGTATTGAATTCCCGAGAGAGTTCATCCCGCAACGAAGAACGAACACGCTCAACGACAGCATCTTCATTCGCTTGCAGCTGGGTATTTTGATTCCTTAGTTTGTTGTTTTCGTCATTAAGTTGCTGAGTTGCCTGCTTTAGCTCCTTCACTTCCGAGGTAAGCGTTTTTATCGTTTCTGTAGGCGAATCCGCATCTGCATTTTTTCCGCCCTTCTCAGCAGATTGCGCTACATTTGGAATCGGTGGAGTCGTCATCGGCGTTGTCTGTGCTGTCGTTTCGCCTTTCGTAAATACCTTGTACAGAACAAAGCCAACGACACACAGCGCGGTAATGACCAGAATGGGAGTAAGTTTGTTTTGACGATTGATGGCCATGTCCCACTCCTAGCGCGATTCTTCAAATGGACGCTCGGAAACAAGGTATACCGCCGTGGTATCTTCTTCTGATCCTGCCGGCCCAAGTCGTCCATGTTGCGCAGTAACGGAGACCCAGCGGCCCCGCATTTCATCGAGTGCGATATCAATAGGCGTTTTACCGCGATTGACGAATTTGACCGCCGTCACAAACAAGTCTTCAGACCGCCAAGCGCCAATTGGCGTTGTCTCGATATTGGCACGGGGATAAAGTCCAATGACGGGGCGAACAGTGACCTTAACTTGCTGGATACCGGCGATTTGCGGCATCAAACGACGCGGTGCATAGAGCATGCGGGATGCATACCGGGTCAAGGTGACCATGTCGACTTTATGCTCGCCCTCATTTTCATCTGAGGCGATGCTGTTCTTATACTCCGGCCCGGTACCTATTGGCGCCGTAAAGATTTGCAACTCACTCGACGCTATCGCGTCATTGCTTGACTGCAAATCCAGCGGAATCATTTGACCTGTCGTCAAATCTTCGACGATGGCGCGGATGCGCGGAAATGCAGTCGTCGCGGTGATATAGATTGTTCGGTCGATGACATCGAGCGGTTGGAACAATGTGACTTCGCCTTCTGGAAGATGAAGCACCACTGGGTTAGGAAAATGCAAAATGCGCTCTTGCCCCGTCTTCAGGGACACTCTGACAGGCGCATGCTTAAAAAGGACTCTTTCAATCCCTGCAGTAGCATCGAGTACTTGGTCAGATCCGTCAGATGGCGTTGCTGTTACGCGCTTGGTCTTTACCGCCTTATTTCCTTGTGCTCGCTGGGCCAAGCGATGATTCTCGCTCGGCGTTGCCTTTTGTTGCTCTACACCGACGGTCCCAACTTCCGGATCACTTTGGACCTTCTTCTTCGCATTACTCGTATCAGGTTGCAATGCTGTTGGCACATCTTCGATAAGGCCTCGGCTTTGATCGCCTTCTGGCGTGCCAAGTGCAACAGGCGGTTCCGGACTATTTTTAGTTGAGCTAATCTCAATTTGAGCGTACGCAGTGAACGGCATTGCCAACAGAATGGCAATTCCAAGCTGCTTTTTGATTACGCCATTGCAATCAATAGGTAAATACTGGCGCTTTGACATGCGGTTCTCCACGAATCATTTTCCGGTTGGCTGTGGCAGAACAGCAGGTTCTAAACCACTTTGCTCGGGGGTCGGAATGGCAATCAATTTCAGGTTTTTCGGGTCCAGCCTTTCGGGGCGGTTATTACCAAAGCAGTTGATCGCCAGTCCGAACGGATTCTTATCGCGGTCGATGTCGTAACGTACAATCTGCAGCGGGTAGCGGATGAACGTATCCTTGACGGGCATGCCGCGTGATGTTTCGACCAGCTGCATGTCAAGTACCACTGTCCACGCATCACTTCCCAAAGGAATGACACGCTTTTCTTCGTACGACTGGCCAGGTATTTCCGCGACTGAGCGTGTGCGCTGTATCAATTCGCTTCTAGCAGCCTTGACGTCCATGTCGCTAATGAGTTGTTCGCGACAAGACGGGGTAATGTAATGCTGCATTGCGAAGATCTGCTCGCCATAGTTCTTGCTGCCGTCTTCCTTCCAGCGGTTAATCTGCTGCCACACGTATTGACCAAATGTATAAACATTTGGTAGTGGCACTTCGGGTAAGGTGCCGATATTGAGCTTGGCGCCTGAACGCAAGTCGGGCGGAATATGCGCAGTAAAATCCTTTGGTACGCTCTTCCATCCGTGCATTGCGTAGAGCGCAAGTAGGGTCAGAACAGCAATGAAACACCATTGCACCCGAATGACGTAGTTCGCATTGCTTAGCGCATTGATAAAGCGAGACATTTCTACCTTCCCTATTTATTTTGGGCGGATCCGTTTTGCTTTGAGGGGATATTCATCTTTCCCGGAAGCGAACGGCCGATATCCCAAAACCCAGATTGAGAGATAAAACGGGAGACCATGATGCCCTTTACTGCTCCCCATTTTTTGAGCTTGTGTTGGTACACATAGTCAGGTTGATCCCGCTTGACTTTCTGAAACCAACCCGAGAGGAACCAAACTGAAAAGATCGGGCCAGCTCCCATAAAAATCACAGAAACTTGCAAGTGCTGAATCAACAATCCGATTAACAGCGATACAGGAATCCAGAAGGCAAACGAGACCGCAATGGCTATGAGTGCTTCGGTCGACGACAAGCCTCTTAAAATGGAAGGCTCGGCATTGATCCGATCCGTTACTGGCGCCTTTTCTTGATGGTCGTTCCTGCTCATCTGGATTCCCGTTCAAATTTAAATGATTCCGCCAGCTGTCGTGAGGAGATACACCACCGTAACGAGAACAATGACGCCGATAATTGCATAGACGGTCAAATCGCCCAGCTCTGCCTTACCACTTCGGAAGTCATTAAATTTGGCGATTGCACCACCCCCAACAGATGCGAACGCATATGCGCCGATGATAAGAACAAGTACTGCAATACCTTGCTTCCAGTACTCCTTAATCAGTCCAATGTAATCGCCTGACACGGCACCGTCCGGGGCGGCGACTGGTGTTGGAAGTGCTGCAAGGGCTGGCTCGACAGCGCCAATACAGAGCGCTGCTATTCCGGCAGCCTTGAGCCATTGCATGCGGCCCATCGCACGTCCACCACTAGTGACCATGCTCTTTACTCGGGAAATCATTGTTTTTATTTGCTTCATCTTTTGCCTCATTCATGTTCTTAAATGGCTGTTTAAATCCTGTACTGCAAACGGTGTTAAGGTGACTTCGCTCGATAGATCACATATTTCATCCACCTCCCTCCTAGGAACACAGATAGATCACGACCATCACCAAAATCATCGTGCGCGCTACATACACGATGAATTCACCTTCACGCATTTCGTCCCGCAATTTCTGCATGCCTAGTTTTCGAATCACATTCCCGCCCCACAGCACGATGACTGCTGCAAGAAGGCTGATGAGGAAAATGCTGAGATCCGCATGATTGGCACCCGCAGCCGATAGAAATGCACTTGCCTGTGAGCTATTCATGGAATCGTGCTGATTTCACCGCCGGTAATCTCCTTTAAGAGGAGGTACGGGGCGTGGCTGCCGTGCGCTATCCAAATGCGCATCGATCCCCGCGCGGATTAACTGCAGGTCTGAAATGAGCCACTCGTATTGGAATCGAACGCGTGTCGATGCAGTGACCGCATTGACACTGGAATCTTTCACCAGGTGCTCCAAGCGCTCGATTTCATTCGAGATTTGCGCGAGCGCTTCACGCTCCGAGTCCTCATCTGCTTGTGCATATCCGCATAGTGTCGAAATCAGCATTAACGCAGCAATGAATCGCTTTTTCATGAACAACTCCATCAAAGATATTTTTTAAAACTGGAAACGGTCAGAGATAGCGTCCACGCACAGCAAGCACATAGAATGACGACCGCATAGTGAGGGTTAAGGCCAAACGGCCAGGCAAGATACATAGCAAGACCGCCAGTCAGGCCCCAGGATGTCAACTTCTTCGCATGGTGATAAATGAAGGACGACTCACGTCCACCAGTCCATTTCCGCAAGTCCCGGCGTACCAACCCGTCGACAAGCGCAACCAAACTGAGAAGGACAAACAATGGCAATGCAAATAGCAAAACGGTAATGCGCAGACCGATGTTTTGCGCTACGTAAATGGCAATCAATACATAGCGCGCAAGCTCCTTTAGAAAAGCAGCAAGAGCTCGTTTGGGCTTAGATAGACCTTCTGGTAGAGCGCCGCTATTGGCTTTGATGAATTTCAGCGCACCGACAATAGCAAAGGGCTGTACCACCAAGTCTGTCACGTGTTTTGCCAAACCCAACGTGTCATCGACCATGACACTTCTTGGCTTTTGAGCGATGTGGGTTAAGCTTTCTTCCACCATTGCTTCACTGTGTTTCACGCCTTGTTCCGGCCAAAAGATATAAAGGCCGAGAATTTCTACGACAATGCCAAGGAACCACGACATCAAGACAGCAAATACGAAGCCAAGTACGGCAGCGAGAAAGAGGCTTACCGGTCCCCTGTTGACCGGTCTGGCAGGGGCGGAATTTGCTGGTGGGCGCTGTGCCTGTGTCATGCCGTTTCCTCCAGCGTGCTGGATGCAACAGATTCCGATTCAGGAACAGGTGCGACACTAGTCACCCCGATCGGCGCGTCACCAATCCAGTCACTTTGAACCATCCATTGTTCACTTGAGTGATACTTGGCACGCATGGACTCGCCCACCGCGCGCAGAGCGGAAGGTATAAATTTATCGTTCTTCGCATCCGGCATCGGCATGCGAATCTTCCACAATCGGTTACCTTCCAATAGGGCGAACGCCTGCCCCTGTGGCAACGACATGATGTCGGCGGGCTCAATCAGTGGAACGCTTTGCTTCTCAATGCGATCTTCGTTGCGTGACACAAAGTGACTAGCGCTATCACCAGCGCCGTCGGTTACGCCGGATACCACAGTCATCGCTGACACTTCCACTTGCGGCAGTTGCTGCGTAAAGAATTCCGCCGTCTCATACGACTTCACGCGCAACATAATGACGTTGTTAAAGTTGCCAAGGATTTGTTTGGCCTTGGCTGCATTGCCGACCTTTGCCTCGATATCCGGTACCGTCTGTGTGTACGCATGGATCCAAAACCCGGATCCGCCCAACTTGTTGACCATGGGGACAAACTCCTCCCCCATCAGCTCATTGACTTCATCGAAGTGCGCTGCCACCGTCGGTAGAACGATCTTCCCGTCTGGGTGGTGGGGATCGAGGCCTGTCTTGTAAAGTTTGCCGCCGACGGAAACCAGGTCTGCCAGCATGGAGTTACCGACCGCGCCGGCGACCGTGGCATCGGATAGCGCGTCTAGCCCCACATACACAATGCCCTTTTGCCGGATAACCTGCATCCAGTCGAAAATCGGGCGCTTATCATTGGGGTCGAAATAGTCGGGGGAAATCAGCTTTCCTGTATTTCCTGTGGTGAGTTTCTCCAAGAAGGGGCCAAGAGACGCGACAATCTTTTCGAAAAAGGACTTTTCATAGCGTACGGCGGTCGCTAACCCGTTTAGCACCGCGTCCTCCAGCTGAAGAAGCTTGAGCAGATGTACCATCGCAATTAAGGGGGTACTTCTGTCTTGTAGGGCGCGGGGAATCGGTAGTTTCTTTTTTTCGATTTCGTGATCGATCTGTTCGAGCTGTTCCAGCCATTGCGGCACGTTGTCTCGTTCCAGAACATGCCGTGCATATTGCAGAAACAAAGGCTCGATGTCGCTAATATCGCGCAATATCAATTCATACGTCGGGACTTTGCCAAGGGCGACTTGTGCTTGCGCTACCAGGTTCGTGAAGCGCCAGGCAAATTCCTTAAACGCTGCGGAATTCCCCGCCGCTGGTAGGGGATTGGTTGTGCGGGTGGCGACTTCCGTGATCCGCGCAAAATTGCCAATTCCGTTATAGCGCGCAGAAATAGCTGGGTAACCTAAATGGAATAGATACAATTGGTCCAATCTGCCTGCGCGCGCCGCCTCTGCATAGACCCGCATCATCAAATCGGCATCGCCCTTGGGGTCGATAATAATGACGACCTTTCCGCCATGGATGTCTTGCGTGACAAGGATTTCCATCAGGCGTGTTTTGCCGACGCGTGTCGTCCCCAAGATCAATGTATGACCATTGCGGTGCCGCTGGCCCAATAACACTTGAACCTCATCCGGCTCTACACCATGCAGGATGGGTGTTCCCCCTAAATCGGGTTGCGGTGCCAGTGGATTCCACCAATGATTGCCGGAAGTAATCTTGGCGATTGCACGCGCAATCGGCTTTCTCTCTGCCCAGCGTTCGAACCGCCGTGCCCGTCCAATCCATGGATTGGGGTCGACATACGGCTTTGCCTCGAATCGCATCGCATCGACTTTTCTCTGCGTATGCAATTGCGTCCAGCGAAATCCTTGGCCCAGGTATAAGAACTCGCTTGAGACGGGAATCTTGTGCGGCGCTACATAACTTAATTTGTAACGTTTCAACCCACGTTGGTATCGCAACACCCTTAAGGCTTGACGTGTTCTCAGTGCGCTAAACGCTGCCCCTGCGGTTCCTGCCGCAATGCCCGCTTCGGCAGACAGCATCAGCGACCAAGGTGCGATGTAGGCAATAGCCGAGCAGACCCCAGATGTGATGGCACTATTCAGTTCTACTGGCGGGCGCAACAGCGCTTCCATGAGTTGGTCGCTCATTGCACAATGCTCCCGTCTGCCAGGATCAGTATCGGGTAAACCGATACGCCAAGTGATAGGGCAAGGCCATCTGCGGATGCCGGGGCTAACAGAAGCCCTTTCGCGAGAATTTGCATTTCGCGAAATACCTCATAACTGTCGATATTGACGACAATGCCCGTAGCTTGGTGTTGCCTTAGCGACGCCAAATTGGCATCCAACCAAGCACGTGACTGCTGGTCTGTGCCGATTAAAAAGACCGGATGCGACAGCCAGGCAGGTTGTTTGATACTGGTAGGAGATGCCAATACACCAACCTGCATGCTATTGGTACGGACCGGAAAGGCAACCAATTGTTTTCCAGGTGGTTCGTCACTTGGATTGTCTTCTTCCGTGACAAAAAATTGCGCCCAATATTGGCCGGCTGGAACCGCCTCGCCTGTATCGTGGAGTACATCCATTGCCATTGCATTGCGCATCTGTCCTGCAAGCGCAAGCATAATTGTGATGGCTGCTACTGTATTGGCAATCTTACGCATTCATCACCTTTGCAATGCGACGGTAAACCGACTCTGCATAAGCCTTTGCGCGCACGACATCCACTGGTGCGTGGTAACGACCTACTGCTGTAAACCAGTTTCCCGATTGTCTGTGATGTTCACGCAATATTGAGGCGCCAACATGGAGATTCGGGTAGGGGTCTAGTGCGCGGTACACACTTTCAAGTCGTTTATGGTGGTAACGCCAATTCACTTGCATCAGCCCGCAATCGACACTGGTAATTCCATTGCTTAGATATCCCTTTAGGGCGTGCACTGCTTCGCTATAGCTGGTGTAGCGTTTAGGCTTACCAGCGACGTTGAGTGTCCATGGATACGGCAGCGCGTACTTACCGAACATCTTTTCTGATTCTTGCAGTGCTACGCCATAAAGGATGATCGGAGGAACCCCTTCAAGCTGTCCCGTTTTGATATAACCAATGGGAACCGGCCTGTATATCGCTCGATTTCGGCGAGACGTTGTACCTTGCTGGGCCTGTGCATTTCCAGCTTGCGCCTGGCAAGGCAGGAAAAATGCGCTCCCGAGTGCAGTCAAGGTTGTCAGTACAGACCGTCGATTCATCGCTTTTGAGGTTGAGGTTTTGATTTTTGGTTAGTGCGGCGTTCTGGCACAGTAATCGCTGATTTAGGAACAAAGGCCGCTTCTGCAACCGATGGATCAACGACGGGCCGCGTATTAGACTTGCTAAAGTCAATTACTGGATCATTGGGATACAACTTAGCCATTGCTTGCGCATGCGCTGTGGACCACGCCAGCACGCGCTCGGTATCAGATCGCAATATGCGCGCAAATAACTCCGCATATTTCTGTCTTTCTGCTTCATCGCGCGCATGGATGCCTAGCACTTCAACGGGGGTGATCTGTGGCGATGAAAAGGCGCCGCGCGGTCCTTTCATCAACAAGTCCGCGCGTCGGACCTCGTCAATCGATAACCCCCAGAATTGCGACTTCAACTGTTCGGCTGCTGTCACTTGGGTGTTCGCTGCTTGCGACTGACCTCCTTGTTGTGGTGACGTCCCTCTTGAACCGACTTGCGTTGTTGAAGTTTGCGTACTGGTGGCATTGGCGGCATACAGGTGTGTAGAAACCGCAGCAACACAAACACAAAGTACCTTTGCGTATGTTGTAACTCTCATTGGTCCACCCGTTCCTTCATTGCCCTATTACCGGATTGGTCCATGAATGTCACACGTTGCCCTTGCTTATCAGCTCCCTGCAATACATAGTTGCCCGCGCGATCCCCTTCGGACAGGAACTGCACTTGCGCACCTTGGCGCACTACGACTGAAGTCTCTCCACTCCATGAGTCCACAGCTAGCAACTCTGGCGTTGGCTCACCGATCGACTTAGTCTGTGACGCCGCTTTGGTGGAGCCTGAGCCGGCAACATTTGTTTGTTTGTTTCGACGCTGCTTTTTTGCGACCGGCTTCGCAGTACTGGTCGTTATATCGCTTGACGATGCCGGGGATTTGCTCAACGCAACCAGTTCTGTCACATTGTTCAGCACCGCGTCTATCTTTTGACTTTGCTGAACGATTGCTTGTTCGATGTCGTTCAATCGCGTATTGAAGTCGACTTCCTTGCCACCGGCTTGTGGTTCGCTTACTGATACATCCACATTACCTACAACGTCTGTGTTGGGTAGTTGAGGCAATTGCTTTTGCGCTTGGGCAGACGCGTGGGGCAGGTCCGGCTGGATTGCCGCATCAATGGGGACTGTTTGTGTTGCCGGCTTTGGGTCAAGCGGCGATACTTTTTCAATTGTCTTGTCCGTATATGTATATACACCCGCACCAATCATGGCTAATGCGACAGCGGCAGAAAGTAACCAAAGGTTTTTTGATTTTTTCCGAAGCGGATGCACCACTGCTGAGGGTTGTTCAATTGTTGCATCTTTCATTTTTGTGCTTCCGTCACTTGGGTGCCAGTTGCTGCAGGCGAATATGAAACGGTGCGATTTAACGCATCTACATTGAGCACAAATGCCTTACCCATTAAGATCTTCAGCATCGCTTCAACACTGTACGTTCCTAATTTGCGATGTGATTCCGGTAGCGGTCGTGACAGTATTGCGCTTACCTTGGGATCTAATTGTTCTGAATCTAGAAGCGTGTACCCAGTTCGAAGCAATAGATAGCTGACCGCGTCCCCTACGGTCTTAATCTCATTTCGCGGAAATGTGATGTGCGCTATGACTGCTAGCGGGTTTTCCTCGCTTGGATCGGGTGCCGCTGTTTGTGTCGTATAACGCGATAGTCGGATGTCCCCTGCAGGCGTACTTGCATAGGCGTAATTCAATCCACTAATGATGAGGAGAGCTATGAAGCATGCCGTCGGACGGAACGCTGATGTCTTTTGAATTCCAGGTTCGTTCATCTTTTCCCCGAAAAAATTGCTGTCTCATGCGTAGCGACACATTGCACGAAACAGCCTTGTTGCATGGACCCGCCAGTCGTGTCACGCAATGAAGATTAGAAGGAAAAGATGCGAGCGTGTTGTGTAAATCCTTTTTTGAAAAATCGAATTTAGACGACACTGCGGAAAAAGGGTGTGGTATTGAAAGGGAGTTGAAAGCGCCATTCAAAGGGATAGTCGCGTGGGCGCGCCTACCTTTTACTGGTTAAGGGCCCAACCTAAAGGGCGCGTTGCCTCCAAAATTGAGGCAACGCGAAAGGATTTACAGGGAAGGGAAGGGCTTCAAAGCGGCTACGGAAAAATGGAACAAAGGACATTCAAATGGCCTGGCCATGACGCTGCCGAAGCAGTTGGGAATTATGCTAGCTTTGCTGGCACAGAATCGAAAAGGAACGGAAATCTCGTTAAGCAATATCGTATTTTGCTTCCAAGCTGAGGTAAAACCTCATGTACTCTACGTACGTCTATCTATTTGCATATTTATTTAAAGGTGACATGTACCGTGCAGCCTCGATATTCCAACGATGACCAACACGCCGTGTTTTCAATTGTGCGCTATCTTTCTGAACTCAAACTGGATACCTGGTGTTCGGTGATACTGCTTTGGCTGGCCCAGTATGATGGTCTCGAACAATTTCTTGATCCATGCGATGCTCCTACAACAGCTGTTCGTAATTTGCTGGCAAAGTACATAGAAGACCGGACTCGTATATTTCCGAAAGTGCTTGTGTCGGATTTATCCAGTCTTCCGTTTCTCAGCTATAGGGCATCTTTGTCGCATGACAATGCAATGGAATGGGAACCTTTGCAGGTGTCGTTCATTGAGTTTTGCCAATGGGGCGAAGTACATGTTTGGCAGTCCGAAAGCCCCTGCCCCGATAAGCACACAACGCAATCCTATTTACATTCGTCATACCAGCGTCAACAAACGGTCAATCAACTTCTATATGGCCCATTTCTGACACGGTCATGATGCTGCCATTTGTATTTTTTTTCGTTTCTGCGGGGCTGGTAGTATTCGTCGCCTGGCCGTTGATTAAGCAGCATTTTTTGCTTCGAAACCCTTTACGAGAATCAAAGACGGAAGTAGTCCCACCTTCCACTGCATCTGACGTTGTTGAAGTTAGCCTGGCCGGGACGTCTGCAAATTATCTGCGTGTTCTTGATCCAAAAAGCCTTATTCGTACTTGTAACGCTCAATCACTGATAGACAACATCTGCCGCCAATCACGGCTGTCCGTTGAAGTTTTTGAGCGTGACCTTCTGACTGCACTGCATGCCTATTGTGACTTTGTGCAGCTTATGCCGGCGTCCGAAGCGCACCACCATGCACATATGGGCGGATTACTGGCCCATACACTGGAAGTGGTTAATGCTGCGATGACATTTCGCAATGCTTATCTATTGCCACGAGGAGGGGGGGCAGAAGCAATTGATGCGCTGCGTGACCACTGGACTTATGCCATCTTTTATGCCGCGCTGTTCCATGACATCGGCAAACCAATGACCGACTTGCGCATCCTCATGCGAATTGGTGCGCAAGCTGAACCAGTGAGGTGGATGCCGATTGCTGGCCCATTAAAAGAGTGCGGCGCATTCGAATATCGTGTGGATTTTGCTCCAAAATCTGAACGCGACTATGATGCACACCGCCGCTTTCCATTAGCGCTGATGCAAAGACTGGTATCTTCCCATGCGCTGGCATTTATCGCGCACCATCCCGCCATTATGAATGA
Source organism: uncultured Noviherbaspirillum sp. (assembly GCA_965974465.1). Taxonomy (GTDB): domain Bacteria; phylum Pseudomonadota; class Gammaproteobacteria; order Burkholderiales; family Burkholderiaceae_D; genus Noviherbaspirillum. The sequence goes on along the minus strand of CBHCMF010000042.1, from coordinate 529 downwards.
GCTCATCAGCTTTTTGAGTGGGGAGCCTGTGACCGAAGGAAAGTCGGCTATAGCCGAAGTGGTGAAAAAGGCGGACCGGGAATCAACACGGTGGAATCTGGCGCAAGGTCCACGCAATCGATTTGCGACTGCCCGCGCTGTTCCATTAATCGAACGTTTAATGCAATCCTTGCGGTTCATGCTTTCTGCGGGTGGCGCATTGCCTTTGAATCGGGATGGCGCAATCGGCTGGGTCTACGATGGCGCAATTTGGTTTGTGGCAAAGAGATTGGCCGATACTGTGCGTGATCACCTGAAGAGCACGACGGGGGAGGATGACACGCTTGGCGGCATCCCTGGTCCAACCAAGAATGACAGGCTGTTCGACACCTGGCAAGAGTATGGAATCATTACCCCCAATCCTGAAACAGGGCAGGCAATCTGGTATGTCGAGGTCAACGGCGAAGGTTATGCGCATGAGCTGACAATGCTGCGGTTTCCTCTACATAAGCTTTATAAGGATGAAAGCCTTTTTCCATCACCGATGCAA
>CBHCMF010000041.1:0-25205 GCA_965974465.1 uncultured Noviherbaspirillum sp. | reverse complement strand
CCCAATGCGTCAACAGCTGATAGGGGTTCTCGCGGCAGTGCGCCAGGCGCAGGGGGACGCCGGCGAGATAACAAAGTAGCGCAGCAGGCAAGGGATTCTGGCTATAGACGGTAAAAATGACCGCAGCGTCGAATTGGCGCTGTGACAGCGTGTCGATGATAGCGAGGTCGAAGCTTGGATCGTGCGTGGCGCTATTCTTTAACCACGGTGCTGCATACTCGATCGTGTCGTCTATCTCTGGGATAAAAGGTGTGACGGCGGCACCGTTGATCGAGGTAAGCAAGGTCAAATGGCTGTCTGGTATTGACCGCTTCAACGCGCGAAGCGCAGGCGTCGTCATCAGCACATCGCCCAGATAGTCGAGGCGAATGCACAGGATGCGCTTTGCCTGTTGCCATTGCACGGGCATCATGGGGTCGCGGTTCCCGCGCTGTCGTGCGCACAGGGATCATTCGTTGCAGCGATCATTGCCGCTGCCGCGTACAGGTTGGGTGCACGTAAATGCGGCGTGCGTTGTGGCGACAGGTGCCATTCGGTTTCATTGCCGTTATCGATCAGCACGCTCTTGCAGCCAGCGCGCCGGCCAGCTTCTACATCATTCAGAATGTCACCGATCATCCATGAACGGGACAGGTCAATCCCATGCTCATGCGCGGCACGGTACAGCATGCCTGGCATCGGCTTGCGGCAGGTGCAGGCAATGGCATAACGGCTGATAACGCCATCCAGGCTATGCGGGCAGTAGTAGAAACCGTCAAGCGTGACGCCGTATTGAGCAAGCCGCTCCGCCAGACGGTGCTGCACCGAATCGAGTGCGGCTTCTGTGAACAAACCCTTCGCTACGCCAGGCTGATTGGTCACGACGAACAGTGCATAGCCCATCTGCTTGAGCAATTGCAGTCCCTGGCCTGCTTGCCAAGTGAGTTCAATCAGGGCTGGATTAACGTTATACGGAATGTTTTCCACCAAGGTGCCGTCTTTGTCCAGAAAAATCGCGCGCATGGGTTTTCTCTTCTGGGCTTGAAGAAGAATCTATCGAGGAGAAAATTTGCTTTAATGAGCATAGCCTTCGAACGGCTGCTGACGCCGCCATCCGTCTACGCTGGACGTATCCAGCGTGCTCGCTTTTGCTGATTAGTCAGATGTTTATGGCCATGACGTCTCCTGCATCGGGATCACCATGATTTCCGGAATCACAGTCTGCTCCGGCAGCAGTAGCACGGACTTCACGGCCTTCGCGACATTGACGGGATCCTGCAGCGTCGAGGCATCTATCTCGGGAAAGCGGTCGAGTAGAAACGGCGTGCGCATACCGCCGGCCAGTACCGCAGTCACTTTGATTTTCTGCGGACGCAGTTCGGCATGCAGCGCATGCGACAGACCGAGCAACCCCCACTTGCTGGCATGGTAGGCAGACGCGTTGGGCCAGGCGCGCTTAGCCGCTGTGGACCCAATGTTGATGATCTGGCCGCCCCCATTTTTCATCTGGCGGGCTGCATATTTCGATAACAGAAAGGGACCGTAGAGATTGGTATGGATAACCCGGTCCCAGTCTTCGTAGGACAGTTCATCGATCGAACAAGTAACATCGGTTCCGGCATTGTTAATTAATACGTCGAGCCGGCCGAAATGGCTGACTGTCTCATTGACTGCACGTTCAGCTCCCACCGGGTCTCCTACATCGAATCCGATTACATGCGTCTTACCGGGAGCCGCATCCAGTAGAGAGGCAACCGTCTGTGCTTTGTCCAGGTTGACATCGCCGATCACCACATTGGCGCCGCATGAAGACAGCACATAGCATAAGGCGGCGCCAAGCCCGCTTGCCCCGCCCGTGACCAGAATAGTTTTTCCGGAAAGCAGGGTGGCTTCAGACGCGTCAACTACGGGGCTGGATACATTAACGTTGCTCAATTTCCTCTCCGTGAAAAAGATGGGAATGAAACGATGAGGCTACGCGTTTGTGTCATTGATTCATTGACGCATTCGAAATTGCTCGCGGATAGCACGCCACCAGCCCATCAACTCATCTGCGCAAACTTATCTCTCCCGCCGTGACGCGCGGTTGCATGGTATAGGCCTCCGCTGACTCCAGCACGTTCTCGTAGATGCGGGCGATATGCGTGGCAACATTGCGCCAGGTGAAGTGTTGATAAGCACGTCGCATGCCGGCCCATCCTAAACGTTGTGCGATATGTGGGTTGCGATGCAGCCACGCGAGCCGTTCTGCCAGCGCGGCCGGATCGTTCGGCTGCACGAGGTAGCCGGTTTCTCCATCGATCACAGTTGTCTTGATACCGCCCACTGCGGAACCGATCACCGGCGTGCCACAAGCCATTGCTTCGACCGGCGTGATGCCGAACGGCTCATACCATGGCGTGGTCACGAAGACATTCGCGGCGCTGTAGTAGTACCGCAATTGGTCGCGTTGGCGTTGACCAGTGAATGTGACTAAATGCGCTACCTCAAGTGCGTCGGCGAGCGCCATCAAACGTCCCAGCTCTGGTGTGCTCACGGGGTCAGGCAGTTCGTCATTGCCGCCCACAACGAGCAGGCGCGCATTCACATGATGTTGGTGCTGCAGTATCGCAATGGAACGGATCACATTGTCGACGCCCTTACGCGGCACCATGCGGCCAAGCTGTAACACGATAAATTCGTCGCGGTCTAGATCGAGCTGTCGGCGCGCATCGAGCGTTACCGGCCAGAACTCATCGGGATCGAACCCACAGGGAACAATATCGATGCGCGTACTCGATGCGCCGTAGTACTGCTCCATATCCCGCTGGTCTTGTGGACATTCGGCAATGACGCGGTCAGCTTCATGCATCAGACGTTCCTCGATGGCAAAGCGCACATCGGGAAAGGCATCTGCATCTTTCTGATTTAATCGTCGCACTCGATCGAGCGCATGAAAAGTAATGACAAATGGAATCCCCAAGGTTCTGCGCAGTTGTTGCGCGACCATGCCGGACATGAAAAAGTTGGCATGCACCAAGTCATAGGGAATTTTTTGTCGACGCGCAAAGCGGGTCACGAAGCGCCCAAACTCTTCCATATAAGGCAGCATGGTTTCCTTGGGAATGAAGCTCGCCGGCCCTGCGGGTACATGAACAACACGCACCCCGGGAAGCCAATCGACTACAGGCGCCAGTGCTTCTGCATCACATCGGGTGAAGACATCGACCAAATAGCCAAGACGCGCCAATTGCTTGGCGAGCTGGCCGACATACACATTTTGTCCACCACTGTCCGTGCTGCCAATTGCGGCCAGCGGCGACGCGTGTTCGCTGATAAGAGCAATTTTTCGCATGATTGTCCGATTTGTTGGAATTGTTGGGGCGCCACATTGGTGCCAAAGCAAACCATGTACCTAGGGGGCGGTCAGGAATAAGTTGCACATTTTTTCTGGCCGTAGCGGGCATGCTGCCGCGTTTCCCGTCGCTTGCAGTGCTCGCGCTACGGCGCAACGGGCGCCTTGCATCCCATCCTGCTACGACCGCCAACATGCACACCTTATTTCTGAAAGGCCCCTAGTGCCCTATCAGTTCAAAACATCTTCAACGCCATGCACATAGACACTTCCCTACGCGGTTGATACGCGTAATAAATACAGTTGCATGTAAAAACTTCGTTGCGGTAATGTCAAAGGCAGGAGGCGCAGCTTGATTACATTAAGGCAGCATCTTGTGCTGGGCGGAAGCCATCTTGTTTTCCACTCTGGCACGAGACATGCATTGCCAAGAGACGGCGTTGACGTCCGCTTCTTTCTCTTGCTTCACATGAATTCAGCATGGCGTGAACGTTGAAAAAATCATGATGTTCAAGGAGGAAGGAGAGAGACATGTGGACTGATAAAATGAAATCTGTAATAGTCGGCGCGCTGCTCATCATGCTTGCCGCCTGCGGTAACTCACCTCGCATGACGCCCACCACGGGATCCGTTCCTGTGGCGAGCACCACCGGTAGTACCAGTAGTGTTAACGGCTACGGCGTGGTGCAAGCCATCGATGTGGTATCGCGGGAGCAAGCAGGTATCGGTCTTGGTACGGTTGCCGGTGCGGTGGTTGGCGGTGTACTTGGCAATCAAGTCGGTGGCGGACGCGGCCGCACGGCGGCGACAGTTGCTGGTGCGGCAGGCGGCGCATTGATTGGTCACGAGATGGAAAAAAATGCGCGTGCCAGCGATCAGGTTTATCGTGTCGCGGTTCGCATGGATAACGGAATAACGCAAACACTGGTGTACGAAGCACAGCCTGGCGTGCAAGTCGGTGAGCGCGTACGTCTGGAGAATGGCGTTATCATCGAACGCTTCCGCTAAACGCAAATCATCTGTGCGAAAGTGCAGGCCTTGGCGCCTGCATTTTGCTTTTTTTCGGCGTGTACTTAGGAGAATTCATTTGAATGTCAACGCGTGGAGAGAATGGTTCCATATCGCTTTGCCAGCACTTCGTATTGTCATTATTTGGCTGTTGACGTGGCTGGCATTGTGGATGATCGGTCGCGGGTTGCGGACGCTGAAAGCCTACATGGCCGGTCCTGCCGACGGGATGAACGACTCGCGTCGCATCGAGACCCTGATGAACGTGTTTCGCTATGCTGCCAACATTGTGCTTGCTGCCGTGGCGCTCATGCTGACCTTGAGTACCGTGGGTATTTCGATTACGCCCATCCTGGCGACAGCCGGTGTCGTCAGTTTTGCGATCGGCTTTGGCTCGCAGAGCTTGGTCAAGGATTTTGTCACGGGGCTGTTTCTCTTGATCGAGAATCAAGTAAGCGAAGGTGACGTGATCGAAGCGGCAGGAAAGAGTGGCTATGTGGAACGCGTGACCTTGCGCCATATCCGTATTCGTGACTATGACGGTAGCGTGCATTTCATCCCCAATAGCATGATCACCACGGTGACCAATCGTAGCCGAGACTACGCCTATGCTGTGATCGACCTGAACATGCGGCGCCGGGAAGATCCGGGGCGCGCTTTTGACCTGATGCGAAGAGTCAGTGGCGAGATGCGTCGTGATCCTACGATTGGCCCGGCCATTCTTGAAGACATCGATATTGCCGGGGTTGAAAAGGTGGAGGATGCCGGCATGGTATTGCGCTGCCGCTTGAAAGTCAGGCCGGCAAAACAGTGGTACATACGCCGCGAATTCTTGCGGCGCATGAAAACAGAAATGGATGTGATGGAGGTGCAATCGGCAGCGTGATTCCATGCTGAAATGAGATACAGGCATGGATGTTGCGTTTTATCGGGGAAGAGGCTAGGCCGTAATGTGGCTTAGCCAATCGTGTTCTGTCATAGGAGTAATGAAAAATGGCAATCAATGACACTCATCCCACGCAAAGCGAAACGATACGTTCAGTCGAAACAGTGAATTACACCATGCGCCGTCCGATGTTTCCTGCTATCCGCTGGGGCGCCGTCCTTGCCGGTGTTGCCGTCGGTGTGTCGGTGCAACTGGTATTGACGCTGCTTGGTATTGCCACCGGTTTGTCTTCCACGGAAGTCAGCGAAGGCGAAGCCATGGGCACAGGACCGCTGATCTGGGCCGGCTTCAGCATGCTGATCGCCGCCTTTGTCGGCGGTTATGTCGCTGCTCGCATGTCCGGGCTTAAACGCAAAGCCGATGGCGTGCTGCATGGTGCCGTCTCATGGGCCGTCACGACGATTTTGTTTGCAGTACTGGCTACCTCTGTTGGCGGCACGCTGATTAGCGGCGTGTTCAATAACATGCATCAGTTAGCACGTAGTAGTGCAGGGGGCGGGGGCGAGTCGCCGTTGGGGGCACTGATGCGCTCACAAGGCGTACAGATGGATATGGAATCGCTCAGACAACTGCAGCAACACGTGCAGATGGGGCAGCGCGACCAAGCAGTGCAATTGGTTATCGGCAAAATGGGGGTAGAGCGCGACCGTGCGGAAACAATCGTAGACCAGGCGCTCATCGTAACCGGTTCGCCACAAGCCGCATCCCCGCAAGGAAAACAGACCGCCGAAAGAGCCATGCAAGCCGCGGGCACCGCAGCATGGGTGATCTTCTTGGCAGTGGCGCTAGCGCTGGCAATCGGCATTGGTGGCGGCGTCCTCGGCGCAGCGGGTTCGCGTCGCGTGAACTGGTCCGGAGCCGTACCCCAAGCCTGATGCAATAAGGGCTCGCACAGGAATAAGTTGTGCAAGTTAGCGGCCATAGCCGAAGGCGATGCAAGGCGTAAGACGCGCGGCAGTGCGGGCACTCCAAGCGGCGCACAACGCAGCAGCGCGCCGGCTAGATCAGCAAAATTGTGCAACTTATTTCTGCGCGAGCCCCAAGCAATGAAGAAGGTGCGCTTGCGTGGCATATTCTTCGTAAGCGCGTCGTCATGTCTCTGAAACGTATGTCCTCCAGAAGGGGCCGCGTTCGCATCAAAACCGTCGCTGGGAAAACATGGATTGCCGCTTTGGCGTACAACATTGCATTCGTCCAGGTGGGCCTGTGCGGTTCTTTCTATTGATGAAATGAAATGCGTTCTAAAAGGATCGCATATGCAAAAAAACGGCAGCTTCACCATTCGACGCATGACCAGGCCAGAAGTCGATCTCGCTCTTGAATGGGCCGCCATGGAAGGATGGAATCCCGGACGGCACGACGCGCACTGCTTCTATGCCACCGATCCAAATGGATTTCTGATCGGCATGCTGGATGACGAACCGGTTGGCTGCATTTCGGTGGTGGCCTACGACGACAGCTTCGGCTTTCTCGGCTTGTATATCGTGCGGCCAGAATTTCGGGGCCAGGGATATGGCAGGCAATTGTGGCAGGCAGGCATGTCGTATCTCGGTGATCGTAACATTGGCTTGGATGGCGTCGTCGCACAACAGCCCAATTACAAGAAATCCGGGTTTCATCTTGCGTACCGCAATATCCGCTATGAAGGCAGTGGTAAAGCAGCGACGTCGCGTGGTCTCACGGACTTGTCCGCAATTCCATTCGACCAGCTATACGCATATGACAGTGCCCTGTTCCCCGTGCCGCGCGAATCCTTTTTGCGTGAATGGATTGCACAACCGGATGCGATTGGTTATGCGGTTCTGGAGGCTGGGCTGCTATGTGGATATGGCTTATTACGCCTCTGTCGTCATGGTTACAAGATTGGCCCTCTATTTGCGGACAATGCAGAAATCGCTGATCGCTTATTGGAAGGGCTGTATGCGCATGCACAAGGCGCGCCCGTCTATCTGGATGTACCCGAACCCAATCCTGCCGCTGTGAAGTTGGCGGAACGCTACGGCATGCACAAAGTGTTTGAAACAGCGCGTATGTACACGCACCAGGCACCTGCGCTACCGATTGAGCGCCTTTATGGTGTCACGACATTTGAGTTAGGCTAGTGGGGTCAAGTCGTACAAGCTGACGTGACCCCGCTGAATGCGCTAAGCGTTATTTTGTGTAAAACGGTGGCGCACCATAGGTGTTTAGTGGCACGGCTGTTTGTACTGGGGTCGCCCATATGTTAGCGTAAGCCTTCGGGGCGCAAGAACCATCGTACTGCCGCTCCGACTGGATTTGATACTGGGCATAGACCGGATTTTGCGCACTGACATAAGCGGTCCACTCATTGCCTTGCTTGGAAGGGGCCGCCAGATACTGCGACCCATATGCCGGTGGCGAGTAGGGCCCGCCTGAGCCTTGTGTCTGGCTTCCGCCTTGTGCCGTCGGCGCAGTCGGTGCAGTGCCAATGTACGCTTGGCCGCTGCAATCCGGTGTGGTGTAATAAACGGGCACATACTTCCACGTCAGACCGCTAGAAACAGGCCGTCCTTGACTATAGTCCCAATGTGCATCGGTATAAATTCTCAAGGGTTGGTTGTTATATGAAATGACAACCGAGTCACCTTTATACTGTCCAACGGTTTTGCCTGCCGAATCGTAGAGGTCCGATGTCGATTGTGTCGCTTGTCCCCATGCAGCCGCGCACGTCGCTGAGACAGCAAGGAAGGCACTTGCCTGGATAAATTTTCCCATCTTTTTCTCCTACTAACGCAAAATGCGTTCAGAAACTGAACACGGAAATAGAAGTCAGAAATAGGCATGGCGGCAGTGCGTGCTTGACGAAGCGTTTCGCTTCTTGTTGGTACTTTACTGGCTAGGCTTAGGTCTTCACGTGGAGAGCACATTACTACGTGCCTTCTCCCTATGAGCGCATAGAGCATTGCACTGAATCCCTTAGACTCAGGCGGTGCACTCCGTGATTTGTAAGAAGCATTCCTCCCTTTTACAAATGGAAGGAAGTCAAACAACCACATCATCACTGTCGTCTTCACACTAACTTCTATGTAAATTAAGCCTAGTACCTCAATGTCAGGTTAGAAGATCAGACAGGTAATTTGGTTTGATGCCAATCAAGCGACAATTCATCGCGGATTTCATTCTTTTCATCACTATCTTTGATTGAAGAGACTAGTAAAATAGGCGAATTGCCGCTCACTTTCCTTTTCCCTTGAGGGCATGCAAGCAAGATGCCGATGGTCATTCATTATGCGACACAGAACAGCAGCGCCTGATTCATTACAAACAAATCCTGCTCGTCCTTTTGAACTGGACATCCCAGATTGGCTGCATACCGGCGTAGAAAAAAAGGGAAGCCAGGTGATGACCGTTGCTCACCATGCTTACAGGCTAAGCTCCGTCAACATCGACATGCCTGTGCTCATTGTGCCGCTGTCAGGCACCAAGCGACTAGAGCTAGGCGCATACTGCAGCGAGGGCGGGCCTGGAAAATTTCTGATGGTCCACCAGGCCACTCATCTACAGATGGAAAACATCCCTTTGGACGGCAATGCCTATCGCGCCTGGGTAATCGGCTTTCCCTGGCATGTGGTCGAGTTAGCCCGCGCACTGCTACGCGCGCACGTGTCGCTTACAGAGCATCACGGCGCCGCCCCGTTTACCGAGGGTGCACTGCGCCCTGTGTTGCCAGCGCTGCAGCACCTGCTTCTCCTATTGACCGCACCCGAGATGCCAGACGGTGCAGCGGTGGATCATGGACTGCTCGGTGTGATGCTTGCGCTGGTGCGCCACGGACATGGACAATTTCTCCACGCATCCGATCCTTCCTTGAGTGCCCGTATTCGCTTGCTGGTTATGGCGGAGCCGGCACGCGCATGGAATTCAGCGGATTTTGAGGAGCGCCTGCATATGAGCGGTGCTACGCTGCGTCGCCGCCTGGCCGAGGAACATACCTCGTTGCGGATACTGTTGCGCGAAGCGCGCTTGCACCACGGTCTGGCGTTACTGCAAACCACGCGCAAACCGGTAAAGTCAGTTGCATTGGCATGCGGTTATCGCTCAGCGCCCAGCTTCACGCGCAATTTCATTGAACACTTTGGGGTCGAGCCGTCTGCGGTCGCGAATGTGTAGAGTGATTTGACTATGCGTGAAAGGGGGACATCTCGGGCCTGCGATGCTCACTGTGGCTCAGGTACGGCTTGACCTCCCTTGTACGCATAGTTAAATCGCTCTAGCGTCTGTATGTGCGTTGAGCGTTTGGCGCACCAGTTTGATCGCCTGAAGACGGTATGTTGCTGCATGATGGCTCCTCCATATGAAAGGAGTAAAGCATGCGATACCTGACTTCCAGTGTCATCCTGGGCCTCTATCTTGTTGCGGGCACCGCTGGTGCGGATCAGTCCTTTAAGATAAAAAGCGCAGACATCCAACATCAAAAAACGCTGAAAAGCAGCCAGGTCTATCAAGGATTCGGCTGTGAAGGTGAAAACCAATCACCGCAAATCGAATGGTCCGCGGCGCCCGCCGGCACCAAAAGCTTCGCGGTAACGGTCTATGACCCCGATGCACCGACCGGCAGCGGTTGGTGGCATTGGGTGGTGTACGACATCCCGGCCTCGGTGAAAAAACTTGACACCGGCGCGGGCCGGGCCGACAGATTGCCGAAAGGTGCCAAGCATGGGCGCAACGACTATGGTGACTTTGCTTTCGGCGGTGCTTGCCCCCCGGTCGGCGACAAGCCGCATCGCTATATCGTTACCGTCCATGCATTGAAGGTTGAAAAACTCGATGTGCCGGCCGAGGCATCGTCTGCGCTGATTGGCTACATGTTGAATGCCAATCGACTCGGCACCGCGACGTTGACGGGACTGTATAGCCGGTGACATTTACTTAGGCCGCGCGCAGGAATAACTTACACAGTTTTTCTGGCCGTATCGGGCGTGCTGCGGCGTTGCTCGTCGTTGCCATAGCCCCGCTATGGCTCCTCCTCACGCTTTGCATCGCCTACCGCTACGACCGCCAAATTGTGCAAGTTATTCTGCGCGCCGCCTTACCTGACGTCGAATCTCGCAAAAATAATTTTCTTCCGGTTCGTCTCCAATTCCTCGCTGGTGTGACCGTTCATTGGCGCTGGCCTATGCACGCGAGCCCCGAGAAGGGGTACTGCGGTACTTGAACCGACCCGGATGTCGGGATCGACGCGAATTCCCTATGGTGTGCGTTGCGCGCCATTCCGATGGGAAGAAGGAATGGACTATTACCTGGTCATGCGCTGTAGCGTGTGGGCCAGCACCCAGCATCACGTGTGTATGAACTGACGCCATGCCACTGGAAGGAACTGTTCGTTTTCCATCTGCTGTGCTCGCCTCCATATCAGCACGCCTGAGCCGTCAATTTTCGTTGGCTTATCGCTTACAATGTAATGCTTGTAGGAAATATCGACGGCATCAACGGCTGCTATCAATGCGCAATAGGTCCGAATATGAATTCAGTAAAAAAGGCCTGGAGCATAACAGTACTGTTAATAAACTTATGTTTCCTATTCACGTTTCTCGATTTATATCTCGGAACGGAGTACCTATTAGGGCGAGCGCTAGTTCAAGTTAGGACAAGCGAGGAAAAACGTCTATATTTGCGAGACCCTGAAGGTGGCGGACAAGAGCGTACGGTGCTGTTTCTTAAAGTTAGCGTTGTTTATCAAGACCTAATGCGAGAGAAAAGTATGCAAATTACCGATGATTTTTGGGTTAGCGGGGGCGAGTTCAGTAAGCTTCGAGGCCGTTTTCAACAAGGCAAAGAGGTTGAAGTTAGAGTTTTTAAGCCGTTTCCCGACTGGTTGATATTGAATCCAATCATTGTCTGGGGGCGGTTCCTTATGACGAATATTGGCTTTCTCGTTGCGGGTATTTTTATCTTTGGCCTTTCAGGTAAATCGAAGCCTGTTCCGGACACAGACAAGCAATAGCTAAGCATGCTTTGAACCGGAATTCGGGTGGCGCGGCGTTAAATATAAGTGAGCGAAGATGAGAGAGCGAGATCTCGACAACGGTGCAAGAAATTTTTGGACGATTTTTGTGACAGGGATCATCTTCGCACTGCTTGCTGACATTGGCATTTTCGTCTTTGAACGTCAACGTGAAAACAACCACTATCCAGTGCACGCTCAGGTGACAGACCTTTCCTATCAAGATCTATCTGGTAAGGGACGATATGCACGGACATTGACAGTAAATCTGCGATTCGAGACTGCTGGAGGTTATATCGAAAAAGTAGTAACCGATGGATCGTCGGACGAAAGGCCACAGTTTGCGAAGAAGACGAAGCCGGGAGATCGAATTACTGTGTGGATTGATAGACGCTCCGGCGAAATTTCCTTGTTTGAGCAAAGCAAGGCACGCTTGTTTTCTTCGATAGGGATCACCTTTCCTACTATTGGCCTGATCGCTGCGATGATTACTGCGCTCATTGTTGGTAAAACGGTGCATCCAAGACCGAAGAAGTCTCGTAGGATTTGAAACGAAGTGCCAAGGATGAAGAGCGTAAGTTTTCATTTATCGTCGCACGCCGACGGTGGAATCAGCAGTTGAACATCACATTGACCATGAGCTTAAGAAGAATGTTGTTCCTTCTTGTTATCAGTTTCACGCCAATGCTGCCATTGGCGCCCAAGATTCTGATGTTGTTGAACTCGGAGAAACAGATCCTTTATATTTCATCGATTTCAGTCGAGGAGTTCACTCCTCACCGCAGTAGTAAACCGAAACTCCTCGTAAAAATAATTCGGGGCTACCCTGGTACGCAAAGCGAATGTCGATTATTCCTATTTTCAGGTAACGAAATTCACAAATCGGCTGCTGGAGAATTAGCCGAGTTACAAAAAGATGCGCCATTTATTTACGGGAGAGTGAGTAACTTTGACGGGAGCCAGTGTTGGCTGAGGACAGATACGAGTGGGCTATACCTTATGTTCCTTGTATGTCTATTTTTATTTGCCGGCGCTATGCGATTTTCGAATAAAGCTTGAAGTGGGCAGAATGATGCCCACGCCGTCATCACCAGGACGGCGTCACCGTCGGTCATCTTTAGCGGTTAGAAGAGACGATGTCGTCAGTGCTTTGCTCGTATCGAATCGGGCGGAGGCGGCAGCGCGTGTGCACTCGCAACTCTATACGGACGCTTCGCATCAGTGAGATGATGCTTTAAGCAGAAGGAATAATATGGTGTGGATACCATGACATTGTCAAAAAAATACCACTTCGATGTCGCCTTCGTTGTACTTGGAATGACATGGGCGGCCTGGGATGTAACCACTTACTTGACCGAACGAACCTATATGACCCGGGTCTTAGATTGCAGAACTTTTTCCCGTGTTTCTGGGACGGGGATGGGGCTTCCTTCCGACGACATCCCTATGGCAGAACTTACGGTTCGCTATCCGAAGTTGACATCGAATCTCCAGCTGGCGAGGGTCGAGTTTAAAAGAGCAGAGAACTTCGAATGCGCGACAGCATCAGTTAAGGAAATGGTTAACGTAAAGATTTCCCCCTTAACGCCAAATAGGGGACGATTGGCCACGGTCGCGAAAGATTGGTCGGAAAGCTTGGGGTTGTCGTTCATTCTTATCGCCGTTGGCGTTTGCGCACGGGGAATTCGTAATACAAGACGACTATACTAATGACGACCTGTTACCCAATTTAGTCCTAAATCAACATAGCATCTGCAGTTAAAAAACTCTCTGCAAACCTGTTTTGTGTCGGGTAGCCGAGCGAACTGTATGGTGGTTCGTCATTGTATTCCTGACGCCCCTCCTTAATCACTTGCCGTGCGTGGCGAACCGATATGAACCAATGCTCGTTCAAGCATTCATCTCGGAACTTGATCGTTTTGCTAATATAATAAACACGTCTAATCAGCTCGTGATGCTTGACTTCTTGCCTCTAATACATGCACTTGCGAAAGACGGCTTGAGAGGCCAGGCAGATCGGACGATGTTTGTTGAACGCAGCTTCAAGAACTCTGATTGGAGCAACGGGAAGCGCTTATTTCTGCAGGCTTTCTCAATGTCGAACAATGAATGATCAAGGGCGGCATGGACTTATACCGCGCGACGTAACATGCCATTCATTGCCGGCGTAAGAGTCCGGCGGTCGAGCTGATGTTACGTCTCAAACTTGCACAATTTTTCTGGCCGTATCGGGCGCGCTGCGGTGTTGCTCGTCGTTGCCATAGCCCCGCTATGACGCCCCCTCACGCCTTGCATCGCCTCCCGCAACGACCGCCACATTGCACAAGTTATTCCTGCGCGGCGCCTAAGTTGGTTGACGACGCATTTTCCCGCAGCTTGGTCAGCTTGCGTATGCAAAGGTGGCACACACTGGACCCAGTCAAGGTCGGGCCGATCAGGGCGACAAAGGGAATGAGCATGATGCCGACCAATCCAATGCCCAGGACGGTCATGGTCAGCCGTTGGCTCTCGATGACTTGACGGCACTCGTTGTCGTCAGCAATGCCATCGAGTGCATCGTTGACCAGCCCTCGAACATTCAGATACGACAATACTCCAAAGAGAAGAACACCGTTCAGCACAGGGATCATGAGGCAGATGCCGCCGCCGATGAGAAAGGTAAACCAGCTACCGAACAGATTTCGAATGCCCGCATAAAACGATGTGCTGCGGTCTGTGGGCAGGTGTGGATAGGTTTTCAGCGCCTGTTTTTGAATGCGTCCCATCAAGAATAGCTCGAGCAGCACCCGGATACTGATCAGCATGGCACCTGCGAACAAGGCGGCAATGAGGAGGTAGTGTAGAACGACAAGAGCCACACTGGTCCCCATCAACGCTGGGCCAATGTTCGCCATCTCCGACAACGTCGATGTCGTCTGTGCGAGGCCGAAAGGCATGCGTTGCGGCATGAACATGAAAATGCCGAGTGCAATGAACTCGGCCAAGAAGGTAGCCAATAGGCCGATTGCATCCCACCAAATAATAAAGACGCTTAACCATACAGCAAACGTCACGAGCCACACGCCCAATGAGAAGCCGATCAGACGAGGATGCAGTGCATCGCGAAAGCCGAGCGCCAGGCACTTGGTCGATTCGAGGGAGGCTGTTGAAAGGAGCGTAAGAGGACGCTTGAAAAGGGACAGGAGAGATTGAACGTTCATAGGATATTCAAGCTTTTCGACGATCGGTAATTCACGACTTGGCCAGTGATGTGGGCGCGGGGGCAATTTGAAAAAATGATGGAAATACCCTATTGTTGCCGAGGTTGCAATTTGCGTAAATGATTTTTGCATTCCTCGTGCTTGACGTTTGGCCTTGTTATCCTGGATGAATTGACATAACCGGTAGTGAGAATCTCTCCATTAAGAAGAAAAGGAAAAACACATGAAGTTTAAATATGGTGTTGCTGCGTTGGCGATGTTGCTTACTTTGGGCATTCAGCCAGTCACCGTTGGTGCGCAAACGGTCTCCAGTGTGGCTCACTCCTGGCGCAATGTGCAGATCAATGGTGGCGGTTTCCTCACTGGTATCGTTTATCATCCAACGCAGCAAGGTCTGGTCTATGCGCGTACCGATATCGGAGGTGCTTACCGCTGGAACGCGAGTACTAACGCTTGGATTCCACTGAATGACCAGCTGGGCCGCGCTGATTCCCAGTTAATGGGCATACTCAGCCTTGCCGTCGATCCTGCGAATAGCAATCTCCTGTACTTGGCCTCGGGCGAATACACTGCTTGGTGGGCGCGCAACGCTGCCATTCTCCGCTCCGGCGATAGAGGGGCAACCTGGAGCCGCACCGAACTCCCTTTCAAACTTGGTGGCAATGAAGATGGCCGCTCAGCAGGCGAACGCTTGCAGGTGGATCCGAACAAAGGCTCGATTCTGTTTCTTGGTACCTCGCAAGACGGTTTGTGGAAGAGTACCAACAGCGCCCAGACATGGACCAAGATCACGTCTTTCCCAGCGAGCAGCATTACCTTCGTGCTGTTCGATAAGCGTACCGGTAATAGCACGACGGGCACGTCGACACTCTATGTCGGCGTCAACAGCACCAGTGGCGCCAACCTTTATCGCAGCACCGATGGCGGTAACAGTTGGTCAGCGGTATCGGGACAACCTATGGGGCTGATTCCGCATCATGCGGCGTTCGACAGCAATGGCGTGATGTATCTATCCTATAGCAACCTGTTGGGACCGAGTAACATCACCAATGGCGCAGTTTGGAAATATCGCGTAAGTACCGGGGCATGGCAGCAGATCTCGCCGGTTGTGCCCGGTTATGGTGGCTGGGATAACTTCGGTTATGGCGGTTTGGCAGTTGATCCACAACGCCCCGGCGTGCTTTTGGTTGCCACTTACGACCGTTGGGGCTACGGCGACAATATCTTCCGTAGCACGGACGGCGGGACGACATGGAAAGCACTCGCGGCCCAGGCACAGCTCGATACCACCAGCGCGCCATGGGTGCCCAAGCGCAGTGGGAGCATGGGGCATTGGATTGGCTCCATTGCTATCGATCCCTTCAATTCCAACAATGCCTTGTACGGTACCGGTGTTGGCTTATGGCGCAGTGCCAATCTGACCAATGCTGACAACGGCAGTGCGACGACATGGACTTTTGCCGACAAAGGCATTGAAGAAACAGCGGTATTGGAGTTAGCCAGTCCGCCTGTCGGCGCATCATTGCTGAGTGCGTTGGGTGACATTGATGGCTTCTATCATGACAATCTCAATGTCTCGCCGGCCAGTGGTGCTTTCAATAGCCCCACGGGTAACAGTGGGGGCATCGATTTTGCAGAAGTCAGCCCTAACATCGTCGCGAGAACCAATGCCGTCGTCTCCACACGCGGCTATCGCTCTACGGATGGCGGCAAGACCTGGACAGCCTTTGGCAGCGCACCGCAGGCTGCCACGACCAATGGGGTGGGCAGGATCGCTATCTCCAGCAATGGCGCTTCTATGGTCTGGATGCCATATCGTAGCGGTGCCTACTATTCGAAGAACGCTGGTGCTACATGGCAAGCAAGCAGCGGCAGCCCCAACGACGGACAGAACAGCTTCGTTCCTGTAGCGGACCGCGCTAATCCCAACAAGTTTTACGTTTACAACGCTGCTGCGGGCAGTGTCTATCGCAGTGTTGATGGTGGCGCTACCTTCGCGCTCAGCGCGCAAAACTTGCCTACCTGGGGTGGCATTATGCGTGCGGTACCTGGAGCCGCGTATGAAGGCAATTTGTGGCTGCCTACAACAAATGGCCTGTACCGCTCGACCGATTCCGGCGTTACCTTTGTACCGGTTTCTGGTGTGCAGAAAGCCGTTGCGGTCGGATTCGGCAAGGCGGCACCAGGGCAATATCACCCCGCGGTATACCTGATTGGTACGATCGGCAATGTGGATGGCTTCTACCGTTCCGATAATGCCGGCGCGACTTGGGTACGTATTAACGACGCTAAAACCCAGTTCGGAGAGGCGTACCTCATTATGGGAGATCCGCGGGTGTATGGCCGAGCCTATGTGGGTACCAACGGGCGCGGTATCTTGTATGGTGAACCGGTTACCAGCACCAATTAACAATAACCTGCTTGTCTCAATCAATAACAGAGGCCGTTCTATAAAGCGAGAAAAGGACGGCACTGTCGTTGAGCGGTTTGTTTGTGCCTCGATCATGATGGCGGCACATGAAGCGCCGTCGCCACGATCCACTCCATTCTTTTTATTTGCACAGGTGTTATGAACCCCAGTAAAGTTGAACGACATCGTGTAAAACAACTTACCGATCTCCCAAACATCGGGCATGCCGGTGCCAAGGATCTTCGGTTGATCGGTGTAGACGAGCCAAGCCAACTTGTCGGCTTATGCCCCTTTGAGATGTACGAAAAACTCTGCGAGAAAACGGGGACACGTCATGACCCATGCGTCATCGATGTCTTCATTTCGATTACACGTTTCATGAACGGCGAATCGCCCCGTCCTTGGTGGGAATTTACGGAAATACGGAAACTGGCGCTCAATGCCGGCAAAGATAAAAACAGTGTCAGATCAGATCGCGTTTACTCCAAATTATAGGATCAACGAGTGGAATCTGCCCAAAGGAATCGTTTTACTCGATGGGGAGGGACATACTTGGATTGCCCTTGAGTACGAACAAATAACCGAGAATCCACCTGTGCTCTACTTGGTATCGGGTAGTGGACAGCACATAAATATTGCCGATAACTTTGCTGATTTCTCGCAGAAGATGGTTCTTTACGAGGATGTGTATGATGAAGATGGTAACCTGCGCAAGGCATCCTCACTCATTGTTCGACACCGACGCACAGACGCACCGGTCAACATAGGTGTTGGCATCACAACAATTTGGAGAATAAATCGTGGCGCTAAAACCAAAGAGAAGTGAGCCGGAGGCAGGCGCGAAGGCCAAGCCCGGGGCGGAAGTGGAGCGCGCGACCGCGATGGCAGCCTCTCATCTCATCGACGAACGGATCAGCTCTCTGGGTGGCTGGCGCGCAGAGACCCTGACAGAGGTTCGCCGCCTTATCCACGAGGCGGACCCGAACATCATGGAGGAGTGCAAATGGATCAAGCCCAGCAACCCATTGGGGGTGCCCGTATGGTCCCACGCTGGGATCGTCTGCACCGGAGAAGCCTACAAACAGGTGGTCAAGCTAACCTTCCTCCGAGGTGCCTCCTTGGCGGACCCTGGGAGGCTCTTCAACTCCAGCCTCGATGGGAACACGCGTCGCGCCATTGACATCCGGGAGGGAGAGGTGCTCGATGCTGAGGCGTTCAAGGCCTTGGTCCAGGCCGCGGTCGCGGAGAATCTCCGGTCCAGCACCTCGAAGTCAGAGGGACGTCGCCGGACGTGAGCCGGGAGTCGCTCGTGAAGAAGGCAGGAAATGCTGTCCAACGAGCTTGAGTGTTGAATGTCTGTTCTCAGGAAACTGCTACTTTCGCTTTGGTTCGATTTGCGACATTCGTAATCTGATACCTTTCAAGTCGAAACTACTACAGCTAACCAACTTGAATGCCGGCCGTGTCAGTGCAAGTGCTTTCACGGCCACTCTCCAAGGTGGCGCGGCTACAATTCAGCCCTGACCCACCTTGTTAGCACGCAACGGATGCATTGCCTGCTACGGCCTTCTTTTTCCCTGAGCCTGCATCGGAACGGAAGGACTGACAAGCGACAAACCGCGATGCGTGGCTGGGCGCTCAAACTTGAAGACGGAAATTGCTTGCGAGAGCTTTAATGCTTGCTTCGCCACATTGGCGGCGGCGGCAGCCGCTTGCTCAACCAGTGCCGCGTTTTGCTGCGTGATCTCGTCCATTTGTGAAACTGCCTGATTGACCTGAGTGATACCGTTGCTTTGTTCGGTGCTTGCGGTCGTGATTTCGCCCATGATGTCAGCGGCACGTTTTACTGTCGAAACGATATCCTGCATGGTCTGCTTTGCTTCCTCTACCAGTTCGTTACCTATCTCGACTTTGTCCACGGAATCGCCTATCAACGTTTTGATCTCTTTGGCGGCGTTGGCAGAACGTTGGGCAAGGTTGCGGACTTCGGCTGCCACGACCGCAAAGCCTTTGCCTTGCTCGCCCGCACGTGCTGCTTCGACCGCAGCATTCAGCGCAAGGATATTGGTCTGAAACGCGATGCCATCGATCAGTCCGATAATGTCGACAATCTTTTTTGCGGATGCACTGATATCGGCCATCGTCAAGCCGACTTTGGAAACGACTTCGCCTCCCTTGGCGGCTACAGTTGACGCAGAAACGACAATCTGGTCTGCGTGCATGGCGCTGTCAGTGTTCTGTTTCACGGTCGAAGCGAGCTGTTCCATGCTCGATGCTGTTTCCTCCAAGCTGGAGGCTTGTGCTTCGGTGCGCCCTGAAAGATCCATATTTCCTGCCGCGATTTCCTTGGTCGCAGACTCGATCGAGTCAACATTGGCGCGCACATCGCCGATGATTACCTTCAAATTGATATTCAATTGACGTAATGCGCGCAGCAGTTGTCCCATATCGTCACTGCGATCGGAATCACATTGTGCAGAAAGATCGCCTCCGGCAAGGGCGTGCACGACTGCCGTCGCCTGCTTGAGCGGTTGCACAATCGCACTGCGTAAGGCATACCAACCATACATCGTCGCTGCCACACCCAATGCGGTCATACTGGCCATCCAATATGTTTGCTCGCCAGAGCCCCTTCCCCAAAATAGACATGCGAAATTTAATATCTGTAGCAAGGCAAGGAAACCCATCGTAAGCCCAAGCCGTTTGCCGACCGCCATGTTGCGCCATGCTGTCAATTTGGCAGCCATTCCAGTACGGACGGCAGAACCTTGCTTGATAGCGAGTCCTTGTGCCTTGTTTTCCTTGAACTGGCGATAGAGGCGGGATGCTGCTTCAACTTGCTCCCGGCTCGGCTTGATGCGCACAGACATGTAGCCGATCGGTTGGCCGTTTTCCTTTACCGGCGTGACGTTGGCGAGTACCCAATAATAGTCGCCGTTCTTGCGACGATTTTTGACCATGCCGCTCCACGGCAGTCCGGCTTTAAGCGTGGCCCATAAGTCGGCGAAGGCTTCCTCCGGCATATCCGGGTGACGTACTAAATTGTGCGGCGCTCCCAATAGCTCTTCTTCAGTAAATCCGCTAACTTCGACGAAACAAGGGTTGATGTAAGTGATTTTTCCTTTGAGGTCCGTTTTGGAAATGATGGAATCCCCATCTTTTAATACATATTCGATATCGGTGACCGGCAAATTGTTACGCATAAATCCCCTGGTATATCTATTCTTACTACCGTTTAAACATGGCTGTTACTCGCGCCGTGAAGCTTGCAAAATCTTCAGTTCTTCTGCATTTGGTGGCTTCATATCTGACGAAATGGGCAACATTTTCTGCTTCGACTTCAAGGACTCATTGTGCGCTGAACTGGCGAGGAATCTCACTAGTGACACCTCGATGTTGACGACCATGTTCTCCTGCCATTGTCGGCAAAAAAACAAATATCTTTAGGTGGGAAGGTATGGTGAAACATCTGACCCACATCTGACCCACAAGTGGCCAGAAGTAATTTGTACCCTGTATTCTTGGTTCTTGGACCGCTTCTGGGGTTGGTCTTGAGGATTTTCTCCGTAGAAAATCTGACAGCGTCTTCATTTCACTTCGGCGGCAGGAAAAGGTGTCGGCTTCTTTCTTCCGTAATCCCCGCTTTCGCTATCGCGCGCAGGCACATTGCCACCGTTCCGGCAAACGCTTCGTCGTACCAGGGATTGGCGCCGCTGGCGGCCACGACGATGCCATCTAGCACCACGCTGCCCCACAAGACGGTATCGCGGGCGGTCAACAGGTGGGGCCGCAGTTCCTGCACCAGGTGGCCGTCGAGACCGGTGCGCCAGGCGACGTTCGCCTTGGCCTTGGCGAAGGCGGCGTAGTCAGCATCCCATTTCGAACGGTCGCCTACTGCGTATTCATACAGAATCGCTTCCTCGAACGAGGCGGTTTGCGGCACCAGAAGTGGGTCCATCACGACAAGGTAGAGAAATCCGCTTTCGCCGACTTCCTTGTGTTTCATGGCTTCTTGAATCAGGGGGAGGCTGAGGCTGACAGCTTTTTCGGCAGCGTGGCGATCGATGAAATAGCTTCCTGATGGTGGCATGATTTTTCCTCTCGTTCTCAATAGGGGGCGGCAACGCTATAGTTGCGTTACGAAGTGAAATGTCTTGTCCCAATCATCGACAAAGCGTTCGATAGAAAAGCGTTCATACGCATAACGCCGCGCGCCTTCGCCGAGGTGACGTGCATGGGCAGGATCGTCTAGCAGATGGTGCATATGGGCGACTAGTGTTGGGACATCATTGCTGATGTAGCCGGACACACCGTTATCAATGACGGTCGCCATTTCGGTGGTGGCAAGGGCAACGATCGGCATGCCGAGTATCATCGCCTCAATGATGGCCAGGCCAAGACTGCTGTAGCGGATCGGGCTGAAAAAGAAACGGTATGGAGCGCTGAAAGCCGGTAACTGCGCATGCTCGATTTCACCTATGCCACCAGCTTCCCTCACGCCCATGCCAACCAGGTCGAGCGGCACGGATGCACGGGCCTGCGCAAAAATATCTCCGCCAAGGCGGCGGCCGCGCTTGCTTATGTTATTGATCACAACCAGGCCACGTGCCAGGTCGCCACGATAGTGGGTGTTGTTGGGTAGGAGCACACCATGTTCGACAATACGGGTCGGCATGCGGCCGTTGTCCCACATCAAGGCGTTGAATGGCGTGACATGCACCAGCAGTACTGACGGATCATCGACCGGATGCCGCATATCCGTTGGGTGATCACGCGGAGGGTCGTGTTCGAGGTAGATTTTCGGCAGACGGCGTTGTGTTTCGCTGAGGTAAAGGTGCTGGTCCTTGAAATACTGATCGTCGTCCTGAAACAGGATGCAGTCGAATTGCGCATCCTTGGCTTCGTCCACCGGCAGGTCGATTACATTCGGGCCCCACGGAATATGACCGCAGCGCCCGCCATAACCAGGTGGGCGATCTGGTTTAGAGAGCACGTAGAAATCGTGCGGCGCTTGTGTCAGATAATAGAGATAACTGCCATGGGTGTGCCAAGTGAGGATCTTCAGTCGTTTGTGCATTTTTTATTGTGAGACGATTAAGAATGTCGGAAGTCGGCCATTAACTCTCTGTCATTCTGATGAAAGCCAACAGCCAGTGTGGTGTTATAGAAACCCCACCCGGAACTTGAACGCGCCTACGGCTCGCCAAAACACAGCCAAGGGGGGGATCAATGCAGAGGTCACGATCATTTCGGCGATATGCGCAGGCGTTTTCACCGTTTTCTTCAAACGCTTCAGGCAGAAGCGGCCGGTCATGAGTAACCAGGTCAGCGCGGCGATGGTGGCAGTACCCGTGGCATCGAGTGCCAAGGCTATAAGAAAGGCGATCAGCGACATCACGATCAGATAAAAGTCCCAACGCGGCTGGGCGCGTATCTTGCGCCGGTAGAGTGTTGGATGTTTCTTGTAGAGCAGGGCGTCGAACTGAATTTTTTTCACCTGTGACAGACTGACGCCCCAACCCGCTGGACGAATCGGATGCATCACCACGGCCTTCGGTGCCTGCACGATGTTGGCACGGTATTCGATGAGACGGAAATGCAAGTCGGAGTCCTCTCGCCATGCAGAGCGAAAACGCTCGTCGAAGCCGCCAAGATCATCCAGTATCTGCTTACGGCAAAAACAATTGGCGGTAACAAACTCGGCGGTTTCCAGATTCTTAGCATCGAGTTCGTAATCGGTCGGCGGATGCGATAGCGGCATCACGATGCGTCCGCATACCGCATCGGCACCGTCCTCGAATGCTTGCATGCCGTTTTGCAACCAATCGGTGCGGGCGATGGTGTCATCGTCGGTGAAGGCAATGACGGCACCGCGTGCCGCCCGCCAGCCATGGGTGCGTGCCGCTGCCGGGCCGTGCGGGCCCATCGAGGGGATGTAGGTAATGGACGGTCCTTGCTCCGCGGTGTGGGTGGTCCAGCCAGTGACGACTTCTCGCGTGTCGTCGTCCGGCCCATCGTCGACGATGATAATTTCAAAGCGAGCGGTATCGAAACGTTGCAACACGAGGCTGGCGATACAGCGATTCAGCAGCTGCGGCCTGCCGCGCGTCGGCACCACGATGCTGACAACGACATCGTCTGCCGGTTGGTGATTGTCCGTGGTTTGCTCGCCGTGCAAAGGGATGGGGGCATCAACACGGCGACGCGCGCCTGTGCGATTCGGGTGGGATGCTGAATGGTTTCTCCGCTCGCGGTCAAATGCAAGTATTTTCGTCATGGATACTGTCCTGGAAAACGATGGTGGGCAGGGGCGGTTCACATTGCGGTCACGCGCGGTGTTGCTCCCTTGGGTGACCTCAGATACAGGCAATTCCCGTTCCAACGAAATTTTTTGATGGCGCTCAATGAGCTTTGCTGGTGGAGAAGGGTATTGCGTCTTTCCGGCACGTGCGCACTCATATCACTGGATGTGTTTCCCATTTCATCTTTTCGCTCTCGTCTACGCGCTGTTGCAATTGCCACAGACGCGCATACATGCCAGCTTGCTGCAGCAGGTGCGCATGGGTACCGCGTTCGATGATGCGGCCGCGTTCGAGTACAAGAATTTCCGTCGCCTCCACGACGGTGGACAGGCGGTGTGCGATGACGAGCGTCGTTCGGTTTTCCGCGAGTGCATTCAGTTCTTTCTGAATGGCTTGTTCTGAGGCGGTATCCAATGCTGAGGTCGCTTCATCGAAGATCAGCAGGGGAGGATTTTTTAGGATGGCACGGGCAATGGCAATGCGTTGTTTCTCGCCGCCAGACAATTTGACGCCGCGCTCACCAACCTGTGTTTCATACTTCTGCGGCAGAGACTCGATCAGATCGTGAATATGAGCGGCTTTGGCAGCACCGATGATCTGCTCCATGGTTGCGCCGTCACGACCGTAGCCAATATTGTAGGCAATGGTGTCGTTAAACAATAGCGTTTCCTGCGGGACCACGCCGATCGCTTCGCGCAGACTCCGGCTGGTAACGCCGCGGATATCCTGGCGGTCTATCGTGATGCTGCCAGACCCGACATCATAGAAACGGAGAAGAAGTCGCGCCAAGGTCGATTTACCGGAGCCGCTGCCGCCGACGACGGCGACTGTGCCGCCTGGCGGAATGCGAAAACTGATGTCGTGCAGAATGGGGCGGCCTGCTTCATAGCTGAAATTAACGTTGTCGAATACCACTTCACCACGGCTCACGCGTAAGGCAGAGGCCCGTTGCTCATCCTCGATTTCTGGCTTTTCGCGTAATAGCTGAAATAGCTTTTCGGCATTCACTAAGGCATCTTTGGCCTCGCGGTAGACAAAGCCCAGCGCATTGAGCGGTAGACAAATCTGAATCACGTAGGCGTTGATCAGTATCAAGTCGCCGACGGTCATGTCATGGATCAACACGCCTTGTCCAGCAAGCAGCATGACAGACGCAACACCCAAAGCGATGATCGCGCTTTGGCCGGCATGCAAGGTGAACAAGGCTTTCTGATTGGCGACCGCAGCTTCGGACCAATGCGCCATGATGCCGTGGAAGCGCGTCGATTCGTGCTTCTCATGCGTAAAATATTTGACAGTGTCGTAATTGATCAAACTGTCGGCCAGCAAGCTCTTGGCGTTGGAATCGAGGCTGTTGACACGACGCTGAACGATAGTGCGTTTTGCGGTAAAGATAAGTGTGAAGCCACAATACAAGAGAAAAGTCACGCCAAGTATGGCGGTGTACCAATCGCTGTAGCGCGCGGTCATGATGCCGATCACTAAGGCAATTTCGAGGAGTGTGGGCACAACGGTGAACAGGGCCACGCCGAGCAGGAAGGCAATGCCATTGGTGCCGCGGTCGATGTCGGGCAGCAATCCGCCGATGCGGCGTTGCGCATGAAAGCGCGCACCTAGCGCATGTAGATGCGCAAATACCTTTTGCGCATAGGTCGCAACGGTATGCTGGGTCACCCGCGAGAAGGCGAGATCACGTAATTCGTTGAACAGCGTACTCGCAAAGCGCAGCAAAGCATAACCAACGAGCAGGGTCGCAGGAAGGACCAGTACCTGCTCCGGGCGCGACAGTTCGTCGACGATGCGTTTGAGCACCAGCGGTACCGACACCACCGCAAGCTTTGCCCCCACCAGAAACACCAGCGCAATGGCGATGCGCCCACGAAAGGCGGAAATCACTTGCCATAGATCGCGCAAGACCCGTATATCGCTTTGCCGCTTTTGATCCACTTCCGACATATTTCCCATTTCGGCTGCATCCAACGTATTGACTGCTGTAATTCATGCAAACGCGTTTTGCAAAATATGCTGGCGTGTTGCAAAAGAAAACTTTGAGCAAGGCGC
>CBHCMF010000040.1:0-25394 GCA_965974465.1 uncultured Noviherbaspirillum sp. | reverse complement strand
CCAGCCGCCGTCCCTCATCGGCACATTTCCTGCACCAGGCGCCGCGCAATATCCGGTGGTCGATGGACTCCCATGCATGCCCTTTGGCGCAACGAAAACGATATTTGGCTGCCTGGCCGACATAGGAGTCCGACAGACATTCGCCGCCGCGCTCACGCGCAGCGCGCTGCAGCCGCTCCAGCCCATGCTGGTCAAGATAGCTTTTGCTTTTTTGTAGATAGCTGCATTTCAGGCACCAGCTGCCGCGCAGTACCTCATTCCCTTCGCTGTCCCACTCGTGTCCCTCGCTGCAGCGGAACCGGTAACGATGGGAGCCACCCGTGTAAGTGTCCGACAAACACTGTCCCTGTCGCTCGGCAGCGGCGCGATGCAGCTGCTCCAGCCCATCCTGGCGCAGTCTGCTGTCGCACTTCTGACGAGAACAGTGCGGGCAACGCGCATTGGTGGGGAGCTTGCTTGCCCGGCGTTGCCAAATGTGGCCTTGATCACACCGAAAGCGGTAAGAAGCTTGGCTGCCGCGCCATTCAGTGTCCAGACCGACCGATCCAGCCTGCTGTGCGGCCTGATACGCCGCTTGAAGCAGGGCCATGTCCTGGCAGATGGGACAAGAACCGAGTCCGTGACTCGCGATATGCGATGCATAGCGCGTCCATTCGTGTCACTGAGAACAGGCGAACGTATAGTCGGCATTCCATCCGCGCCAGTGGTAATCCAGTAGTATGGCTCCCGTTTCCCGTGCTGCGTGGAGCAAGCGTTCTACCCATGGATGGGTTTCATCCTGTTGTACTGTGGTAGAAGTCATTGGCAATTTGCTTTGATAGGAAAAGGCATTTCCTTGAAAATTTTGTCTTAACTTTTCTGGAAATTCGGCACCGTCGCAATCAACGTTGCGCCGCAACTGGTCTTGTGCCCTTCATAAGCGACCGGAATGCCGTTGATGCGATGTGTTGGATCGCCTTCGGCGATGACGCAGTTGGTATGGCCGTTGATCGGACAGGTACAGGCATCTCCCAAGCGGGCAACTTGAATGCCCATGATCTTGAAGTTACCGGCGGCGGAGATGACCTTACCACCATGGCTGGTCGAATCGCCCAACCGAATGACTCTGGGCATGACGTTATGCTCCTTCTGAAACAGCATCGATCGCCGGATTGAAAAGGCCAAGCAACATGGTGTCTCCCGATCCCTGTTTTGTCCAAAGCACCGGCTGTTCCCTATCAGCCACCAGTAAGGCGGCAACAGCACATTGGGCCCAGTACCCTGCGTTTCCAATGAAGCCCAAGAGATCCGTGATAAACATCCCTGCTTTATCCGGCTGATAGTCCACTCCCTGCAAAGTAAGCGCCTGGTTCAACATGGACTGGCGATGCCGAACGAACTCCGCCTCGCCATGCTGAATGAATGCGCCAAGGGTGAGGATTGGCGCATTTTCTGCTGTCTCATCCACGTTATTCTGGCTAATCGACGCATTCACCAGTCCTGCATGAAGCGCCTCTTCCATCACCGGCTTGCTGTAGGTGGATATCTCGACGGGACGGTGAAGATAAGCGATGGCAGAGCGCTCAGCCAACTCAGTGAAAAACATGGTTTGCGCTGGGTCAAAAGGATATTTCTTTTCCCAGTAGGGTGTTAACGCATCATATGGATCCGACGTATCGGAAGAGCCGTCGGCATTCGAGGATGTTAAGGCGTTAGGATGTGCAATTAACACAGCCACGGCGGCTTCGCTGGCCGCCGCCAGTTCGGGCCTTTGCGGAATTTTTAACCCGTTACGAACCGCATAAAACGGCGAGTCAACGCCTAACAACAACAATCCGGGAGGCGCTGTCGGGGCATCAAAAAGTGCAAATGCTTGATTTACCCAGTCATGAAGATCGGCATTGCGTAAGAAGCGGACATTTTCACTTGCGGGAAGAGTGCGGGTATCCGCATACACTTCATACCATACGCTATCCAATAACGCCTTTGCCTCATTTTTCGTCAGCCAGTCCGGAACGGCAAACCAAAGTGGAAAAGGAAGCTTTTGACTACCAGCGAGATCTAACTCATCAAGTACCTGGACAAGACGTTCACGCAAATACAACACAATGCTATCGGCTTCTTTTTCACAACCAATACAAGGCTTCATCTTGCGCGCCGGGAGCATAGGATTCAATTTCCCGACATGTGCAATTGCTGTTTCTGCTACAGCGGAGCATAGTCCAACGCCTACCACTGGAAGAGCAAATCTTCGGTGCGCTAACT
The DNA here is from genome assembly GCA_965974465.1 of uncultured Noviherbaspirillum sp. Taxonomy (GTDB): domain Bacteria; phylum Pseudomonadota; class Gammaproteobacteria; order Burkholderiales; family Burkholderiaceae_D; genus Noviherbaspirillum. Next base: position 23,150 of record CBHCMF010000040.1, on the reverse strand, counting down.
CCTTTGCTATCTTTTGCTGTTGTTCTTTTTCTTGTTCCTGTTGAAGCTTCGCTTTTAACTCGGCTTCTTTAAGCAATTGCTTCTTAATACGCGCTAGATGAAGAGTTCGTGCAGTTACAATGCATAAACCAACAGCGATTGGCGGTAAAACATGCATGGCGACAGTGCCTGCCGCTCCCCAACTTTCCCATTGTGGCTGAAATCCAAACCAAAGTACGGCAATCCAAACCAACCCGAGCAATATAAAGCCACTAATACCCAATCCAGCTCCTTTGAGAACGCTGCCTTTTGAATTACTGAAAAACATTACTGCGAAGACCTTTCAGGAATAGTGCTACTGCTTTTCCAGGATCGTTGCGAGTCCGAAATCTGCATCAGCCCCAATTCATATATCGACTGTGGTTCATTTTTACCTTCACGTTTCTGCAAAAGCACGGACAATTCGCGATCAGTGGGGCCGATGTACCAATCAACGCAATTTACTTCGGGAGCGCGCCAGACTTCCATGGGGCGGCAGCTCTGTGCGTTACTGGAAATAGAAGATGCTGAATTACTTGTGGCAACCGCGTTGAATGCAAAAGAGGACCACACGGATACGATGAAAATGTTGCTTTAACAAAACTATAGCTCCTCACCCTTGTATGGTTTACCATCTCGTGTGGGCGGCATGATGAATTATTGAGGCATAGCGCTCCATACCAACTATCATGGTTCTTCTAATTCAATCGAATCAAACGTTTCTTTTACAGATACTGCTTTACGCATGTCGTCCGTTTTTCGTCCTCGTTTATCAATAAAATCAATTCTGGTGTAGATCACCATCACCGCTTCTTTTGATTCGTCATTTTTTGCACGTACTCGAACTTGATACGGGCCAATTCGTGCGCCCCCTAAATGTGGCGCAACATTCCCACCGATACGAATCGCTACGGCATCGTTACCAAATATGAAAATATCGTCAAGGTATTTTGCAAAGAATTCCTTTTGCTGCATGATAGGCCATACGTGCTTACGAAAACTTATTGTTCCCTCGGCTTTTGCAGCACCTGTTACGAGAATGAAAAAAATAAAGAGGAGGCAGCGTTTCATATTTAATCCTATTTCGCTAAATATTTGACTTTAGCGTTATCAATGTTTCCACCGTCCTTTTCCCAAGCCGTCACAACAGATTTTCCCAAACCAACGAAATTATCTATATGAAAACCTTTGATCTTTGATCCAACATCATCCGCTGATTTATTACCTAAAACACGTTTACCATTTGCGGAAGAAATAAATACGCTGGCAGACATAGGAATGACTTTTGGATCAACCGCGATCGATTTGTTCGCCTGTACCGGTGTAGCTTTTCCGCCGGGTGTTGTGGAGTAGAAAAAGGTAATATCGTCCGGATTGGATGCATCTGTTGGATTACCTTTTTTATTTTTATTCCATTTCGGCTGCCCAGACCTATAGCGGACGTATTGTCCATTCAATGCTTTTCCTGTTCCTTGCATCGCCACGCCCTTTGCGCCAAATAAAAAATCTTGTTTGTGTTTGGAAGATAGTCCGTTTGCACTTACCAGCTCCCCGGAAAAATCAGACTCGTCGCAGAAGTGATAAGCTGTAATCTCGAATCCTTCCTCATACCAGGCATCTTTAAATTCGATTTCCAATGCTTTCTCTTGGTAGTTGCCCTCCGGTTTAATTTTTCGCTTCCCTTGTTCCCACGACTTCAAGATCAAGTTCGCTTCGCCTTCGTTGTTAGTCGGTCCAGAGACTTCGATCTTATCTTCCGCGATACTTGATTTAAAAGAGACCTTACGGTTGACTGCAGGGGCACCAGAAGCCAGCTTTACAGTATATTTGACGGTTAATTGATAAAGTATTCTCCCTCCACGAACTATGGCGTCCTTTGGAATAATCGGTAGCTCATCTCCATATTTGTTTTTCTGGATTGTGAATTCAATAGAATCTGCGGGTACTTGAACCTCTGTGGTTGCCTGATTCCCCTTTTCCGTCTGAGCTGCGCCAACGACATTATTTGATGTAGCATTTTCTGCCAATTGATTTCCCCCTTACAGATATTCCAACTCGAGCTTCTCCTTCTGCTCTGTATAGACCCGTTCCGTTTTTCCTGCTTCGTCAGAAATCCCTTCCGCCATGACTTCTCGACTCACTGTTTTAACTACGCGATAACGTGCTCCTGGAATAGGTTGAGACTGCTGATTTTTTAGAATAAATTGCTGCGAATGCTCAAGCGCTGTGTTTTGTTCGATTCCGGCAAGCGCAGAAAGTACGGAGATCGGGTTATAGTGCCAAACCTCGCCATCTGTTGGCAGCTTCACTGCACCGGAAACTTTTTTCCACCACAGAAAATGCTCAGCCTTTTTCTTCGCTTGGTCCTTATCGAGCTTGCGGCCATCCTTTCCAAAAATCTGTTCCATTTTGGGCAGCACTGTATCTAACTTGGTGGCCCATTCCGTTTGAAATTTCACCGCATATTTGCGTAGTTCCTTAATCTGCTTTTGTAAGTCTTTGTCCGTAGCGGCATAAAAATCATGCACCTCATCCATGCTCAACGGCTTACCTTTGCGCTCAGGCTTTTGGGGAACCATGCCAAGAATCTTTGTATCCTCAATGATGTTATCGCCCGTTTGATCCAGCACGGGTTTCCACTCTTTGCAGCCTTCAAACAGATTTTTTTCGGAAAATATGGACCAATGCAACATAGGCCGGATAGCGCCATCCGGCCCCTCTCCTTCACCACTACGCCATAACTTATCTCCGGCGAATACTGGTAAAGGCTTACCAAAATGGTTTTCTGTCAGGATGATGTCGCCGTCGTTGATGAGTTGCAGTAGTTGGGTATTACCCCAGATCAGCTTTGAATTCTGTTTGGCACTGAGAGGCAAATAAGCAACTTGCCCAACAAGCTGGGCCTCTGTCTCACACCGAAGAATCTTTATTTGCATCCAGATGACGTTTTCTTGACGCAAATAGGTTTGCTCCAAGATTTGATACTGGTCTCCCTTTTTGAGCGCCTGATTGTTCGATAAAACATTTTTCTCATGTCTTTTTTGGCTTAAAGAACCTAAGGTGCGTTTGCATGAGGTGTTCGTTGTGAGTTCATAGCGATCGACCAGCCAAGGATAAGAAAATTTATAACTGACGATTTCTTCTTCTGTGAGAAAAAGCGATGAAGATAGATGCATGTAAAGGCTAAAGAAGACAAAATCTTCGCCTTGGGCTGGACGTTGCGTTGCATTCGCGCCTAAATTATTTTGTTGCGCTTCCTTTGTGGAATTCAAATAGGATCTACCCTGTACCGCACGCAGTACGCTGTAGGGAAGAACGTGCCTCATGAGAATAAAATTAACGTCACCGCAGTTTTTCTTTGTTGCCGTGCCTTTATCGTCCACGGCGTCCAGCAAGGCACGTCCTTTCTCGCCCGATCCGAGACGAAAAGCGACAATTTCGCCAGCGAGAGGGGCATACACATGATTGTCGCTTCCCGGCGCTACATGTACTCCACCATGCCAGCAGTTGTTGCCACCGATCGGGAAATACCCTCCATTGGTACTGTTTTCGCAAGTGGAATATGCGCGAGCAATATTTGCTAGAGCGGTAGCGTTTTCTACAGTGCTAATTGCCCGCTCGTCCGTCGCGCCGGTAGGGAGCTGGTAATCTTCAAGGAAAGCCGCTTCGACGAGCGTGTATATTAGCGCTCGCGTACCATCGATATTGGGTTGAGGAGTTAATTCGTTGCCATGCCCCCAAATTTTCTGATTCTCTGCATTATTTGGCACAGGATGGCGAGTACCCTTAATACTATGGTCTCGTTCGATGACATATATTAATTTTTTGTATTGAGCCCAATCGGAGATAACTTGACATCCGTCACTACCTGGATCATTAACACTACCTTGACCGCCTTGAGCATTAGGTAAAGTTATCTTGGGGTCATTTCGACTTGTCGCATGAATATTATGGGTATTACTTGTTCCAGTTTCTTCGTTTTGTCCCGCAACCATGTCCTTGTTCGTATCGGAAAACACAGGTTGGGATTTGCTCAACTGATAATCAAAGGGAATAAGGGCTCGATATCCTCTTCCACTAGGATAGACATCATAGTCGCTGAGGTTAATATATGGCTGTTGCTTCTTGTGCACTCCGAAACAGTATCTGTGTTGACCGAGCATTAAATCTCGATTTCCATTAGGGCCATACTGAAGAGAAGCTTGATAAGCAGCCGCTTTTTTTCTTCCATTGCTGTCTCTGTAAACAATGAAAATCGTGTCGTCATAGACTCCACTTTTGTCAACATTGACACCGCGCGGAGTTGTAGAACCGCCTCCCATTGAATAACCGCGCACTCCAATCAATTGGACTCTTTCGTTTTCTTCTTGAAAGGCGAATTCATCGTTTTCCGTATTGCCGAAACGAGTTCTCGCCCGCTTCCAAACACTTTTCAAATAGTCATACAGTTGTGGTTCAGTCAGGTGGCTTAAATCAATCATTTTTTCCCCTTTTGAACTTTAGGCAGCCATACCGGTTGCTCTGAAAATTTCTCACAACCTCCTGCGACAGACTCGTTAGCAGAAACGACACGTCCTTCAGGGCTTAAGTGGATGAGAGGGGTGGGGCGAATGAAGTCGGAGGAATAGTCAGGCGCACCGATCAGGATCGTTCCGTAGTTTTTACTATTTACCTTTACGAATTGATTGAGCAACAAGGGTTGTACGTAAGCCAGATATTTATCCCATTTATTCCGAGATTTTTTTGATACGACTGGAGGGGGAAAGCCGTCTTTATATACTGAAGAATTGGGCCATAAAGCTTGTGTATGGCTCTCACGCTCTTCTAACCTAACCCGAGGCACAATAGTGGGCGGCGACGTCGTTTTATTGCTCGGGTAGGTGGGGGAAATTTTGTAGTTGCCATAAGTAAGTGCGACGTCTTCTCGTTCGCTCCCTAGATTCCATACCCACTCTCTCGAAAATTTCTTCCGTAGATCCACATATGCCTCATTTTTTCCCAACACGGGATTATCGTTTGATGGCGCACGCATGACCTGCAAGAAATTCAAAATATGATCAACTGTTTGTGTAGTGTGAACGGCATTAGAAAAGAAAAACCTAAGATCGGAAATTGCCAAGGCAGAGTCGGAGTTTCCCTCCGCCAAAAAGTGAAATCTTATTTTCAATTCACGTGCATGCAGTGGCGAGGAAAAAATCAAGTAATGTGGCCCAAGATTGCTGTTATCTTCTGTATGGGGGCATTTGACCAAGTTATTTTCAACATACTCGTTTCGTTTATAAGACAAGTGTCTCTGTTCAAACTTCTTTTGATCGACTGGAGAATTGTCGCCAAACAGTGTTAACTCAATTTCGGTCGGAACGCTATATTTAGCGAACTCCTTGACGTTTGATTGTGCCCCTGCCCAGATTGCCAGTCCCTCTATTTTTTGAGTTTCTGAAAATTTCATTTCAATGGTCAGATCGCTGCCGGCGTTGCTTCTTTTCTTTTCAGAAATGAACCATACGGTTTGAGAGTTATTGTCGAATAGATTGTTGATTTCTTTAATGCGACGCTTGAGTTCTTCTTCATCTGCGAGAGTAGAGCGAATCGTTACATCAGTCTTGATGCCGTTGATTTCTATAGGAACTGCATGCACGAACAGAGGAAAGATGATTGTGAATAGAGGTACGCATCGCTTCAATTTCTTATTCACATTTGGCTTATATATTTTGTCAAATTCTCTTTGCGCCCGTTGGATTACATTTCTAAAAATGCCGTATGCCGCATTGCTTGCCTTTTGAGTGATATTTTGCTTCTTAAAATTGTTTTGACCTGCGTTACTAAGGGCTAGGGGATTAGTGATTTTTATAAGATTATTCATGGACAAATTCCACTGGCAATAGGTCATCTTCGGGAGGTAACAAGAAACCGTTCCCATTCTTTTTTACATGCAGTTCTTTAGCAAGGCTAATACTTCAAAAAGAAGTACGTTTAACCAGAAATTGACCAGTCATGATCGTTCTTGAACTCGTTTTTCGGCATGGTTGGCAATTCTGGTGTGCCGCTAGCCGGTCCTGCAAAACTATGATCAGCGGCATGGACCACGAAATTTCCAGGGCACTTGATCGTCACATTCCCGCCGGATAGTTCGATGCTGGCACCACCGCTTTCCACAATCGTTGTGTCTCCCCTGGAATTGATCTTGATGCTGGCATTCGACTTCAGTCTGATATTTTTTTCAGCCTCCTGCTCCAGCTCATCACTTTGTGCCTGAATAAGAATTTTTCCCTTCGCAGCAATCAGCTTGAAAGCGATTCCTTTTCCAGTTTGTTTTAGCTTGTCTGCCACACCGGCTGTAAATAACGAAATCGATTCTGCAACGTTCGCAATCCAGCGCTTACCGGTGGTTTGGTTTGTATCCTGCTGGGACACAAGATCCAAGTTCTTCCCTGTATATTGGGTCATGGATTGGGGGGTGGAGAGCACGATTCCCGCAGGACTGCCCATCGCAATGATTGGCTGTTGCCCCGCTGATTCACTTTGCGCACTCGTCCCCTGAGGATCGGTGTTCGTGCCTTTTTCCCAAGCATCCACTGCTTGTTTCAGATGCTCTTGCGGCGTGTAGTCGGTTTTGTCGGCGTTTTGCTTCTCCGCCAAATCGGCAAGCGTTTGCGCTAGTTCGCGCGCTGCATGCAAACAGTCGCTCAACTCTTCACGAGATAATTGTTTGCCGGAGGCGTTCAAACGTCCGTCAGTAGAAATCAACAATCCCTTGGCTGCGCGTATTGCACCGGCGGCATCGGTTCTGAGTTCGAAACCTTCACCTCGTGGTTCGCCTTTGCCGTCGGCGCGCGGATGAATCAAATAACCTTGATTGAGTTGGGTTTTCGCATGCTCGCTGGAGAGTTTCGTGCGCAGTTCATCGGTGGTGTCGTCGAAGATCAGTTCATTGTAGCCTTCGCCCTTAACCATCTTTGACTTGATACCGGACAGCATCTTGTTGCCAGGCTGACTGCCCGCGTGGCTGAAGGTGGCCGGCAAATGCGTGCCATTGTTGACGGTTTGGGTGATCAGCGGGCGGTCGATATCGCCGGCAACGAATTGCACCACCACTTCGTCATTAATGCGTGGCACCCAAGTATGGCCGTATCGCGAGCCGGTCCACGGCTGCGATACGCGCACCCAAATCGAATCGCGGTCGGAATCGGACGCGCCCGCGCCTTCCGCATGCGCATGGTCTTGCGCACGCGTGAAGCCGAAGCGGATCTTCACACAATTGAATTCGTTGACGTGAATTTCTTCGTCCGCCGGGCCGACCACGACTGCGGTGAGCAAGGTCGGCGCAGTCGGTTTCGCGTACGCGGTACCGCTGAACGCAGGCACGATTGGCGTGCTTTTGCGCACTGCGTCGAAACGGGTGTGAAACACGGCTTCGCCGGAGGCCGTGGTCGGCGCGGTCGTGGATACATCGCCATCCTGCGGGATAAGCAAATCCTTCGCCGCTTCGCGTACGTCTTCCGGCAAGTTGTTGCGCGCATACAGACGCTGCCGGATCACCACGAACTGCCGCTGCTCCATATCTTCATGGTCGTGCACCGGGTGATTTCTCAGCTCGAAGTAATGGCACACCGGCAGTTCGCGCTGCGTGCCCGCTGCGCTGAACAACTCGACCGCTTGCGCGTGCGCGTGCGCGCGCAGCTTGCCGTAGCGCGCGTAATCGTCGCCATCGTTGGCCGCATGGTGGGTGTCGAACCCGTAATCTTCCAGCGAGGCCGCCAAGCCGTTGCCCGCGTCGCCTTGGTCGGCCGGATTTTCGTCTTGCTGGGTGTTGACTACCACTGCCTTGTATTCATAGCTGGCGCGCATCGTGCGCCCCGGCTGTAGCAGGCGGCTGTGATGCCATTGCGTGATCGTGTCTTCGGATTCGGTGCCGTCGGCGCGATGGAAGCGCACCTTGGCGGCGGGAGCGATAGGCAACACCGTCTCTTGGTCGAACAACACGATCGTCATTTTCGGATGTTCGCCGGGAACACTTTCTTCGCCGTGCGCGATGTACCAGGATACGCCTTCCTGTGCTAGCCAGCGACCACAGAACTGGCTGTCCGTTTCATTGTATTGAATCGCCAATGCTTGCTGTGGGTGGGAACCGCGACACTGGTTGACGATATCCACGCATTGCATCATCCCGCGATTGGCCTGCAAGTGCTCGCGCACGATCAGGGTGACCATATCCAGCACGGACAAATCCTGGAACACGCGGCTGTTGGTGCGCTTGGCCAGCACCGCCATCGGGTCTTGTAGCGTCAGCACGATCCGGCTGAAGCCACCATTGCCACCCTCCTGGCGGGCGGCAGTGACAAAGCCGCACAGCGCGCGCTCGCTGCCGTCGTCGGTCAGTATCGCCAATTGTATCGGCACGCCGACCAGCTGCCCAACGTCGAGGAAGGCGTCGTCGGTCAGACAAACCAAGGTGTAAGTGAAGCCGGCAGAGATCGTTTCTTCGCCCGCCAATTCATACGGCAGCAATGCATTTTCGGCGAGACCGAAGCCGGGGGCGGCGGTGAGCTTCAGTAAACGGTTCGATTGAATAAAGGCGAACGCGTCAGACATGGCATGCCCACGCTGTATGTTGCTTCACGGCGGAGCATGCGCGAGAATCAGAAAGGTGGAAAAAGACGAGCAAGCGGTCGTGTTGCGTGGCTGCAGACGCGAATGCGGCAAGGGGTAGCGGCATGAAAAAACTCCCATGTTTATTGTTACTTTGCCAATAATTTGCAGAAGTATACTGGGCTGTTGCCTGTCTGAACAGTAATTTTTGCAACTATGCGGTGGGCGTGCGCTCTCTGCTCCTGTTCCGTCAATGGCCTCAACGGATTCTTTCAGCGTTAGTTTATTGTTTGCCGCCAGTTGTGACGTGGAAGGGCCTCAGGGAGAACCGCGAACTCAGTTTGCGGAATCTACGCTCGCGAAAGGCCGCACCGATGATTCGCCTTCTATTGATTTCATAGCAGAGATTGCCCTTCTTTGCCTAAGCCTCATCAACTATTCAGACCTCCCCGTTGAATTAAACTCGTGTTTGGCCACATCCCTCGCATGTAGATCTCCCGGTATTGCTCAGATCTAATACAATCCGTTTCCCAAAATACAAATCCATAGCAGAACAGTCTCGCCGCACCTCTTGCTAACGCAACAATGAAACAACTTCGGTTCTTTTCGTTGATACGCTGGGGTGCGCAATAATTGACGGATCTCGACACAACGTGCGCTTTCCAAATCGCAAAACGAACAACCACCATCACGCAAAGAACCACGCAGCGGTGTGGATTGCCTTGCTACTGACAGGCGCGGTTCATATCGCTGCCTTTCATGCAGTGTTCAGAACACCGCTCCCTCTCCTGGCGCGGGAAAAGAAAACCGATATGCTGACCGTGCGGCTGCATCCGATACCGCCGCAGCAAAAGGACTCACCCCATTCTGCGCCAATGTTCCCCGTACCAGACAAGCATACAGCGGACATCAAACCGGCTAAGAAACCGGATGAAAAACAAGCGGCAAGCAGCAATGATGCTGCCACCGTCCAAGAGATGAATGCCCCTTCTTCTACGCCTGCGATAGCATCGCCATCGATCCATGTAGATGACATGATCGAAAGTGCCAAGCGCAGTATTGGAAAGATCGATAAAGATCTCCGCAAAGACGCTCCCTGGGCGACGCCTGCGCCTTCAAAACCAGCGCAGTCTCCACTGGAGAAGGCGATCGTGTCTGCGGGCAAGCCTGCGAGCCCGACATTGGCGGAAAAAACGCTGTCGGACGGTCGCAGAGTAACGAAAGTGTCAGGACCGGGCGGTACGTATTGCGTTCTGCATGGCACGGTCGCTGCTTCCGGCGGCGTCGATCAGATACAGCACGGGATACAATCAAAGGTAACCAACTGCGCCAATTTGTTTGATTGATGACGACACCAAACGCACCGTACAATCATCAGATGGACCTCACCCTCACCGAACTGGAACAAGCGATCAATTACTGGCGTTCGCAACGCCCATCCACTGGCGAAGAGCACGCGCTGTCGCCGGAGGTCAATGCGCTTGCCGGTATCTACGCAATGATGATCTTCAACCGATCCAAGACCATTCCACTCTCCGCCCTGGATCAAGTGGCGCAGCAATTGGTGGAAGCCTGGCGCAAGCAGAAGACGTAAGGACCTGTTCTGGTTCTAGAACGGTTTGATGGTTGTAGCCGGATGCGATGCAAGGCACCCTCCCCTAACAGTGCGAGCACTGCTAGGGGAAGGCAACGCGGCAGCGCGCCGGGCTGGGCCGCAGACACTCACAGTTTTTTATGCGCGGGTACTTAAGCAGCGAGATGGCGCGCTTGCCGCCGCGGCGCCGCACTATCCGTCTTTCCTTCCGTGGACGTCTTTAGCTTCAGTTGAGGCTTGTGGGCCTGCCCAGCGTAATCGCTGCTGATCCAAGAAGCGACGGCATCGGCATCATGGCCGCGGCTGCGTAGCCACTCCCCCACCAAGGCGGCCAGACGATCGAGTGCGATGCGGTGCGTGGCATCAGTCTTCGTATATAACCAGTCCGACAAGGCCATGAAATTGACAAACGGCGCATCGCCGAGAATGCGCCGCAGCGTATTGGCAAAACGTCCGGAGTTGGCAATCATGTCCCAGTAGCGTGCGAAGCGCGTCAGCCGCTGCATGGTGGCGAAATCGATGCGATCGCTGGAGAGGATGGTGTAAGGCGGATAGGGATCAAACACTAGGCCGTAGGCTTCTGTGTGGCGGATGATCGGTGTGCCGCGCAGTCGCTTGAGAATGCCGAATTGAATCTCGTGCGGATCGAGCGCCACCAGCCGATCGAAGCCGCGTGCGAAGCTGTCGATGTCCTCGCCAGGCAAGCCGGCGATGAGGTCCACATGCAGGTGCGCGTGCGAATGTTCGCGTAGCCAGCGGATATTCGCGGCGGATTTTTCGTCATTCTGCTTGCGGCTGATGATCGCTTGCACCTCCGGATTGAAGGTCTGAATGCCAATTTCGAATTGCAGCGTCCCAGGCGGGAATTTTTGGATCGCCGCCTTCAATGCATCGGGCAGATGATCCGGTACGACCTCAAAATGAGCAAATACGGGATCGTCCGGATGTGCAGCCAGCTTATCGAGGAAGAACTGCATGATGCGTAGGCTGGCTTTGATATTCAGGTTGAAGGTGCGGTCGACGAACTTGAACAGACGCGCACCGCGCGCATGCAGCGCCTCTAATTCGCCCAAGAAGACATCGATGTCGAAGGGCCAGGCAGTCTTGTCGAGCGAAGACAGACAGAATTCGCACTTGAACGGGCAGCCGCGCGAGGCTTCGACGTACAAAGTGCGGTGTGCGATATCGGTATCGGTATAGAACGCATACGGTAATCTAATGTCGGTCATGGGCGGCTGCACGCCGGCATGGATTTTCATCAACGGCTTCGGGCCGTGAAGGATGTGCCGACACAATTGCGGAAAGGTCACATCTCCCCAGCCGGTCACGACGTAGTCCGCCAGTTGCACGATGGACTGGTCCTGCGTTTCATAGGACACTTCGGGGCCGCCCAGAACGACGATCACATCCGGCGCCACGCGTTTAAGCATCGCGACCACACGCGTGCTTTCTTCGACATTCCAGATGTACACACCCAAACCGATGATGCGTGGCCGATAGGCAAGCAGCTGCTCCACCATATCGACGGTCTTGATGCCGATCACGAATTCCTGCAGATAAGTCGATGACTGTAAATCCCCCATATTGGCAAGCAGGTAACGCAATCCCAGCGAGGCATGCGTATAGCGGGCGTTGAGCGTGGTGAGCAGGATGGTCATGGGAAAGGCGTGCAATTCGTCGAACCAGCATTTTACGCGTTGAACATCGGCAATCCGATAAACGGCGGCCGGAACATGACAACGGTATCGGGAACCAATTCAGCGTAGCACGTGCCTATCTAGAACTCATTTCATTATTGCGGGCCGGTCTGATGGAATGTCAGGGCCAATGGAACCGCTTTCACTTTTCTTTTAGACAGATGGATTCGAACATCAAACCCATTGGCACCCGGCCGCGCGTGGCGCTGGTGCTGCAAGGTGGCGGTGCCCTCGGTGCTTATCAGGCAGGCGTCTATCAAGCGTTGCATGAACATGGCTTGACGCCGGACTGGGTAGTCGGCACATCGATCGGTGCGGTAAATGGGGCACTGATCGCTGGCAATGAGCGTGCGATGCGGATCGATCGGCTGCGAACGTTCTGGGATGAGGTAGCGCACACCGACTTGCTGGACATGCGCAAGGTGCCTGATCAGGCACGCCGCTTGAATACCATGCTGACCACCATCGATTCGGTCACACGCGGCGTTCCCGGTCTGTATACATTGCGCTTGCTCAACCCCTTTCTTGCCGGTTTACCGGTGGCGGCAGAAGCCGCCAGTTTCTATGACACCACGCCGCTGGAAGAAACGCTAACACGGTTAGTAGACTTAAGTTGTCTGAATGCGCCGAGTGGTATCCGACTGACCGTCAGCGCGATTAAGGTGACGTGCGGACAGATCAATAATTTCGATACTGCGCACCAACCTGTCAGCCTTAAGCACGTGATGGCTAGTGGCGCGTTGCCTCCCGGATTTCCGCCGGTGCGCATTGATGGCGAGTTGTATTGGGACGGCGGCCTGTATTCGAATACACCGCTGGAAATCGTTCTTGCCGACGAACCGCGTGTCGATACGATCTGCTTCATGGTAGATCTATGGAGTGCGGACGGGCCGGAACCGAACACCTTGGAGCAGGTATACACGCGTCAGAAGGATGTGTTGTATGCGTCACGGTCACAACGTCACATCGAAGCTTACCTGCGCGGGCATCGTTTGCGCCGTCTGGTACGCACGCTCAAGGCGAAAATTCCTGACGAGATGCTTACGCCGGAAGAGTTGCGCGAACTGGAAAAGGTCGGCACCGATACGACGATACACATCGTGCGCCTAGCATATGCGGGCCGCGACTGGCATATGGCATCGAAAGATCTCAATTTTTCCAGGGGGTCGATCGAATGGCGCTGGGAGCAAGGCTATCGAGATGCGCTGGGCGCGATTGAACATTCGGCATGGCGCACGGAGGCGCCAGAAGGAGCCGGGGTACTGGTCCATGAGTTTGCCCGCGGTGCTTTCGAAAAAACGGTCGATGTGGGCAGGCGTGCCTAATGCGCTCTTCCCGTGCTGTCACGGTAAGGCTGTGCTGAAGCATCAGCGTCTTGCCGATTTGAACTTGCTTCGACAGCTGGTATCCAATTCTACGCTGGCATGTCCAGTGTACATTCCACGAGGCATCCCGTTATAGCGACGTGTGACACAGAACAAGTCAAGTATACTATTCGCATCTTTCTCTCCTCGACCTATGTCGGACGACATGTTCAATGCATGGCTACTCCCCAAGTCGGAAAACAGGAACAAGAGGCGCGTTGCATGAATTCCCCAGCCATTCGACCTCCGCCCCATCATACCATCCTGCTGGTCGACGACACGCCGGCCAATCTTGCCTTGCTCACACAGGCACTGGAAGGCTACGGCCTGATGGTGCTGGTTGCCGAGGACGGCGAGGAGGCATTGCGTCGCGCCCATTTTGCCCCTCCAGATCTGATTCTGCTGGACGTCATGATGCCGAACATGGACGGTTTTGAAACCTGCCGCCGCCTGAAGGCCGACGCCAAGCTGAAAGACATTCCCGTCATTTTCATGAGCGCCCTGTCGGACCATAGCGACAAATTGCGGGGCTTTGAAGCGGGGGGCGTTGATTATGTAACGCGCCCATTCCAGATTCCGGAAGTGCTGGCACGCATCAATACCCATCTCTGCATGCGCACGATGCAACAGCAATTGGCGACGCAGAATGCCATGCTACAAAAGGAAATTCAGTTGCGCGAGCAAGTTGAAGCGTATCTGAAGCACGCTCATGATGTGTTGGAAGAGCGTGTTGCACAAAGAACCGAACAACTGGCGCAAGCAAACACGTTACTCACCGCCGAGATCAACGACCGCAAACGTGCCGAAGCAAGCTTGCGTCGTAATGAAGCACGCCTGCGCAGACTGGTGGAATCGAACATTTTCGGCGTCTACTTCTGGGGCGCCGACGGCACCATTACGGAGGCTAACGAGGCTTTTCTGCATCTCCTCGGTTATACCCAGCAGGATTTAACTACAGGCAAGATTTATTTAAAGGACATTGAACCGCCTGAATATGTAGAAGCTCACCGCCGCGCGCTTGAGGAAAGCAACCGCGCCGGTCCTGCCACACCGTTCGAGAAAGAGTACATTCGCAAGGACCACAGCCGCGTGCCGGTATTGATTGGCAGCACCTTCATCGACAGCAGCCAACAGGAGGGCGTTGCTTTCGTGCTCGATCTCACAGAGCGCAAACGGGCCGAAGAGCAGATTCGTTACATGGCAGACCATGATGCCCTGACTGGCCTGCCCAACCGGGTACTGCTGCAGGACCGTCTGCAGCAGGCGATGGCTCATGCGCATCGCGGCCATACGCAGGTAGCGGTATTGTTCATCGACCTTGATTATTTCAAGCACATCAATGACTCGCTCGGTCATCAGATTGGGGACCGCCTGTTGCAGATGGTGGCCGAACGGTTAAAGCGCTGCGTGCGAGAAGGCGACAGCGTCGCGCGGTTGGGCGGGGACGAATTTGTACTGATTCTGCCCATGATCTCCGACAGTGCGGATGTCGCTCTGGTTGCACGCAAGACGCTGGATGCGCTAGACACGTCGTTTCATTGCGGCGACCATGAATTGCATGTCAGCGGCAGCATCGGCATCAGCCTGTATCCCGACGATGGCAAAGACGTCGATACGCTCATGCGCACCGCCGACACGGCGATGTACTACGCTAAGGACAAAGGCCGTGGCAACTATCAATTCTTCACTCCATCGCTAAACAAAGCGGCGCAGCGGCGCCATGCAATAACCAGTGCTTTGCGGCAAGCGTTGCTGCACGATGAATTCGTCTTGCACTACCAGCCGCAGATCCACTTGGCGAGCGGTAAGATATTTTCCGCAGAAGCCCTGTTACGCTGGCGCCGCGCTGGCGAAGCGCCCATTTCCTGTCAGGAACTCATCACGATTGCAGAGGAAACCGGCCTAATCCACCCGATAGGCGAATGGGTATTGCGCGAGGCATGCCGGCAATTGCGGCAATGGCATGTGCAAGGGTTCACCGACATGGTGATTGCCGTCAACCTGTCGCCACGTCAGTTTTTCCAACCCAACTTTCAATTCATAGTGCGCGACATACTCGGCGAGTACGGCGTGCCTGCGACTTGCCTGGACCTGGAGATCACCGAGACGACACTGATGCAACGCACCGAAGATAACATCGCCACCCTCAACCGCCTCAGCAATATGGGCATCAAGCTGTCAATTGACGACTTCGGCACCGGCTATTCCAGCCTTGCCTATCTGCAGCGCTTCCCAGTGGATGCCCTCAAGATCGACCGCTCCTTCGTCAGCGGCATTGGCCATGACTCCAACGATACTGCTTTGGTCAACGCAATCATCTCGATGGCGCACAGCCTACATCTGAGCGTCCTGGCGGAAGGCGTGGAAACGCCGGAACAGGTTCACTTTCTACAGACACATGGCTGTCCTTGTGCGCAAGGCTATTTTTACAGCGAAGCCGTGGCGGCAGATGCTTTCACCAAACTACTGCAGCAGCAATCGCCGCGCACCATGAAGGCATAGCAAGTCATCCATGACATCCTTACGCATCGGTCTTATTTCAGACACGCACAACTTACTGCGTCCCGAAGCCCGCATCGCGCTGAGGGATGTCGACCGCATTATTCATGCGGGCGACATTTGTGACGCACGCGTGCTGCAGGAGTTGGGTACCATCGCGCCGGTCACCGCCGTCCGGGGCAACAACGATAAAGGCGCGTGGGCACAGGCCTTGCCGGAAAAAGAACGCTTGGACGCCGGCGGCGTCTCTGTCTATATCGTGCACGACATAGACGATATCGACGTCACCCCCGAACGTGCCGGTATCCATGTGGTCGTTACCGGCCACTCCCACCGGCCATTGATGAAGAGGGAAAACGGCGTGTTATACGTAAATCCGGGCAGCGCCGGACCGCGTCGTTTCAAACTACCGATTTCGATCGGCTTTCTGGACATTTCCGACGGTACCGTTAAGGCCTCGCTGCAAACGTTGGAAGTCGATTGAGCGCTTTAACCCCGTAAGGCGGGAGGAGGCGCCATAGCGAGCTCTGGCAACGACGAGCAACGCAGGCGAACGGCTCGTCGCCCCCGGAAAAAGACACGATGTCATGTCACGTTATGACAGAAGATTGGTATAAGACATTGCGCTTGTTGTTCGCGTCGCGTCTTTCCTGCATCCTATCCACGTCCGAGGTGGCATGACAGACTTATCCGTAAATCTGTTCCCCGCCATGCGCGCCACCACGCGCATCCGCACTACCTATCATGCTCAATGCCACAGCCTCGGCCACCTTGATCCCATCCACTGCAGCAGACAAAATACCGCCCGCATAACCGGCCCCTTCTCCAGCCGGATACAAACCCTTGGTGTTCAGGCTCTGGAAGTTGTCCAACCGCTTGATGCGCACTGGCGAAGAGGTGCGTGTCTCAACGCCGGTCAGTACCGCGTCGCGCATCGCATAGCCCTTGATCTGCTTGTCGAAGGCCGGCAGCGCCTCGCGGATTGCCTCGATCGCATAGTCCGGCAGAGACGGTGCGAGATCGGTCAAATGCACGCCAGGCTTGTACGATGGCAGCACCGAGCCGAATTCCTTTGATGGCTTGCCTGCGATGAAATCGCCGATCAGTTGACCAGGCGCGTTGTAATTGCTGCCGCCGAGGACATAGGCGCGCGACTCCAGCGCGCGTTGAAAATCGATACCGGCCAGAGGATGGCCGGGGTAATCTTCTGGTGTAATGCCCACCACGATGCCGCTGTTCGCATTGCGTTCATTGCGCGAGTATTGACTCATGCCATTCGTGACCACACGCTCCGGTTCAGAGGTTGCTGCCACCACGGTGCCGCCGGGACACATGCAAAAACTGTAGACGGAACGACCATTCTTGCAGTGGTGCACCAGCTTGTAATCGGCAGCACCGAGCAACGGATGTCCGGCAAATTTGCCAAAGCGTGCGCGGTCGATCAGCGACTGAGGATGCTCGGCGCGAAAACCGATCGAAAACGGTTTCGCTTCTACATACACACCGCGATCGTAGAGCATTTGGAACGTATCGCGTGCGCTGTGGCCGACAGCCAGCACCACGTGGTCACTGGCAATGCGTTCACCGCTGGCGAGCACCACGCCGCGCACCTGTCCTTTGTCGATATCGAGATCGGTAACTTTGGCTTGAAAACGGAACTCCCCACCGAGCGATTCGATCGTCGCACGCATTTCTTCGACCATCTTCACCAGACGGAAAGTGCCGATATGCGGCTTGCTGACATACAGGATTTCTTCGGGCGCGAAGGCTTTGACAAACTCGGTCAGCACCTTGCGGCCGTAATGTTTTGGATCTTTGATCTGGCTGTGTAACTTGCCGTCCGAGAATGTACCAGCGCCGCCTTCGCCAAACTGCACGTTCGATTCGGGATTAAGGTCGCGCTTGCGCCACAACCCCCACGTGTCTTTGGTACGTTCACGCACGACCTTGCCGCGCTCCAGAATAATGGGGCGAAAACCCATCTGCGCTAGAATCAGCGCGGCAAAAATACCGCATGGTCCAAAGCCGATCACCACCGGCCGCTTTGTCAGATTGACGGGCGCCTGAGCGACGAATTGGTAGCGCGTGTCCGGCGCGATGCCAACATACGGCACACCCTTCAGACGCGTGAGTACCGCCTCTTCGTTTTTGATTTCCACGTCCAGCGTATAGACCAGCGTGATCGCACTGCGCCGGCGCGCATCATAGCCCCGGCGGAAAATCGTGTAACCGAGCAGGTCCTCTGCCGAAATTTGCAAACGTGCAAGAATGGCCGCCGGCAGATCGGCTTCGGAATGATCGAGAGGGAGAATAACGTTGGTGAGTCGCAGCATGCGGGAACCTTTAAAGCAGGCCGCTATTTTACTCTACGGACTCCCGTTACCCCGTGGATACTTGTGGGGCACGGTATTCGCCGTGCCCCACAAGCGCCGCGTCCCAAGTCGTTCAGGGTCAGGCGCTGCGATACTGGTCGCGCAGACTTCTTACCTGGTCATGGTTCTGCAACACCCCTTGGTACTGGCGTTCGACGACAGAACGCACCTCCACTGGCAGATTCTTTTCCAGCGCGCGCCGATAGCTGTTGACCGCGACATCCTCGCCGCGCTCGCATTCTTTCAGCACCGCCTTGTCATCCTTGCCAGTAATGAGTGCCTTGATATCCACCCAGCGCCGATGCAGTGCGCCACCGAGACTGCTGCTCGTTTCCGGGTCACCGCCGTACGCACGCACCAAGTTTTGCAGCTCCATTGCTGCAGCCGCACAGGCCTGTGCACGGTTGGAGAAGAAGGTCTTGAGAAGCGGGTCACTGGCGTCACTAGCACACGCGCGGAAACCCTCGTCTCCATCCTTGCTGGTTTCGATCAGGTCGTTTAGTGTGGAAATGATTTCGTCGTTGTCCATGGCCGCTCCGCGTTATTGTTTGCCGGGGCTGGTGCTGTTCGATGAGCCAGAAGTGCCGGAGGCAGCTGGCTTATCGGCACTGGTCGATGAACCGGAAGTACTTGAACTGCTCGAAGTGCCGGCAGGCCCCATTGATCCCGAGGTACTGCTCCTGGCGCTACTGACTTCCTGCGCCATCTCCAAATGCTGACTGACGATCGGGGTCATTTTGGCGGCGAGTGCCTTCAGATCAGGATCGCTTGCGCGGTTCTGTGCGCGTTCCAGCAGACGATGCGTATTGCGATGATCGCGCAATCCGCCCTGGGCCAGGTATCGCTTGTCGAACTTGTCAGCTTCCAGCGCGCTCAATTCTTTTGCCGCGGCCTTGTGCTTGCGATCAGGCTCGCTCGGCAGCGTCACACCTTTGGCCTGGGCCAGCTGTTCCAGCTCTTTCTGCGCCTGAGTATGATCATCGATCATCTTTTGCGCGAAGCTGCGTACCTGCTCGTTCTTTGACTGACTGAGTGCGATCTTACCTGCCTCGATTTCCCCCAGGTTGGAATACGCGAGCTCGCGCATCAGATTCTGGTCGGTCTTACTCATCATCTTGCCGCCGGCCTGCTGGCCACCACTTGCAGATGCGCCGGCACTCGTAGAAGCGCCTGTGCTGCCCTGTTGTTGCGTGCCGCTGGTAGCACCTTGCCCTGCGGCGCTCGAACTGCCGCTCTGTGCATGCACGGAAGTGCCGCCGAACAACATCGCCAGTGCGGCAATTCCTAGCATGCGGTTCATGTTTTTACGGTGTTGCATAGGAAATCTCCTTCGGGAATGTGATGGCAATAGCCAACAGATGGCATCGAGTGATGCATCTGCCCATAAAGGCAATGTACGTGCCATGTGCCTGGCGAAGCGACATCGGCAAATCAGGCGAAGAAGAACAGGAAGAGGCTACAGAGAAGAGGAAAAATTTACAGGGAACAGATACGCCACGTTTAAAGCGGCATGCGTTCGAAAAAAATGCCAAAGCTTCCGCTTTGGCATCAAGGCTCGCCGAATCGCTCCGGCAAGCGCCCATGAACAAGAGGCGTGGACAGCATGCAAGACAGCGACAGCGCATCGTGTCTACAAACAGGCTGCGAAGGACGCTGCAGCGCCTTGCGGCGCTCCCCTTTCATGCTGCGTCCCCCGCAAACCGGTCTATGCGTGTCGATGCCTCTTCTCGCATTTGCACTCGAGTGTCTCGAGCACATTTCCCTCCGGATCGACGGTCTCAAGAAGCACGTCGAACCCCCACAGCCTTGTGACATGTTTCAGCACTTCTTCCGCCTGCTGGTTCAGCGGGCGGCGCAGATACTGGTGATGGCGCAGCGTCAACGCGCGGTGTCCGTGCGTATCGACCGACCAGACCTGGATATTCGGTTCACGGTTGCCGAGGTTGTATTGGCCAGCAAGCTGTTCGCGGATATAGCGATAACCGTCATCGTCGTGAATCGCGGAAATACTCAATTTGTCCTTCTTATCATCGTCCAACACCGCGAAGAAATGAAAATCGCGGATCAACTTGGGCGACAGATATTGCGCAATGAAGCTTTCGTCCTTGAAGTTGCGCATCGCAAAGTCGAGCGTCTTACGCCAATCGCTGCCGGCGATGTCAGGGAACCACTGACGATCCTCGTCCGTTGGGTCTTCGCAAATGCGGCGGATGTCGCGCATCATCGCAAAGCCGAGCGCATACGGATTGATCCCGTTGAAATACTTGCTCGTCACCGGAGGCTGGTACACAACGTTGGTATGGCTCTGCAGGAACTCCATCATGAAACCATTACCAACGACCCCCTCGTCGTACAGTTGGTTAAGAATGGTGTAGTGCCAGAAAGTCGCCCAGCCTTCATTCATCACCTGGGTCTGACGCTGCGGATAAAAGTATTGCGAGATCTTGCGCACAATGCGCACGAGTTCACGTTCCCACGGCTGCAACAGCGGCGCATACTTCTCAATGAAGTACAGCAGGTTCTCCTGAGGCTCGGGCGGGAAGCGGTTCGGGGCCTGCTCGGCGACAACCTCGGCTTTACGCGGCAGCGTACGCCACAGGTCGTTGACCTGCGACTGCAAATAGCGTTCGCGCTCTTCCTGCCGCTCGCGCTCTTCCGCCAGGGACAACTTGGCGGGGCGCTTGTAGCGGTCCACGCCATAATTCTGCAACGCATGGCAGGAATCGAGTAACAGCTCCACGGCTTCGATGCCATAGCGCTGCTCGCATTCGGCGATGTAGTTCTTGGCGAACACCATATAGTCGATGATCGCCTCGGCATCGGTCCAGGTACGGAACAGGTAGTTGCCTTTAAAGAAAGAGTTATGACCGTAGGACGCGTGCGCAATCACCAACGCCTGCATGGTCAGGCTGTTCTCTTCCATCAGATAGGCGATGCAGGGATTGGAGTTGATGACGATTTCGTACGCCAGTCCCATGTGGCCGCGGCGATAGCTCTTCTCCGTCGCCAGAAAGTGTTTACCAAACGACCAGTGCGCATACGATACCGGCATGCCGACCGAGGCATAGGCATCCATCATCTGCTCGGCACTGATGATTTCAAGCTGGTTCGGATACGTGTCGAGCCCAAAGTTTTCGGCGACGCGGCGGATCTCATCGTGCGCCTGCTCGATCAGCTCGAATGTCCATTCCGACTGTTCCGGCAGACGTGTCGGCTTGGCAGCCTTGCGTTTGCCGGACCTCTTCGTCGCTGGTTTATGAAGGGCTTTGCTCATTTCGGTTGCTTTTTGAACAGTTCACGGAACACAGGGTAGATATCGGCGGGCGATTCTATTTTTTGCATCGCAAAGTGCGGATGATGGTCCGGAATCTGCGTGTATTCATGCCACAGGTTCTGCGGTTCGCCGTCGGTGATTTCGACGTAGGCGTAGTACTGCACCAGCGGCATGATCTTTTCGATCAACAGCTGGCGGCACGTGACCGAATCATTGTCCCAGTTGTCGCCGTCGGAAGCCTGCGCGACGTAGATGTTCCAGTCGCTGGTCGAGAAGCGCTCCCGGATGATCTTGTCGAGCAGGTACAGCGCCGAAGACACGACGGTGCCGCCCGATTCACGCGAGTTGAAGAAGTCGTCTTCGCTGACTTCAGTCGCCTGCGTGTGATGGCGGATGAACACCACTTCAATCTTTTCGTAAGCCCGCTCCAGGAACAGGTAGAGCAGGATGAAGAAGCGCTTGGCGGCATCCTTCTTTGCCTGGTCCATCGAACCGGATACGTCCATCACACAGAACATCACTGCTTGGCTGGACGGTTTGGGTATTTTGATGCGGTTGCTGTAACGCAGATCAATCGGGTCGAGGAAAGGAATGCCTTCCAGCTTGGCACGCAAAGCATGAATCTCTTTGCGTAGCGCCAGCACACGGTGATCGTCCTCAAACGCGGTCTTGAGCAGCTCGTCCATTTCCATTTCGGCTTCTTTCAAGCGCTTGCGCGACTTGGCGCCAACCGCAATGCGACGGCCGATCGCGCCGCGCATGGAGCGCAGCACATGGATATTGGTGGGCGTGCCGGAGATGGTATAGCCGGCGCGCTGCTGCTTGAATTCGGTAATGGAAGTCAGTTGCGTTTTGACCAGATTGGGCAGCTCCAAGTCTTCGAAGAAGTAATTCATGAATTCTTCGCGCGTCAGCTCGAAGGTGAAATCATCTTCAGTGATCTCGTCGCTGTTACCGGCCTTGCCCTTGCCGGAACCATTGCCGCCTTTCGGCCGCTGGATCTGGTCGCCTTTCTGGTATTCCTTGTTACCTGGCCGGACCACTTCCCACACGCCGCCTTGTGCATGGCCGAACGTGGGTTCGTTGATGTCCTTGACCGGAATCGATACTTTTTCGCCTTTCTCGACATCCGTAATCGAGCGGCCCTTGATTGCGCGCGTAACGGCGTCCTTGATCTGGCCCTTGTAACGCCGAAGAAAGCGTTCACGATTGCCAGCAGACTTGTTCTTGCCTTGCAGACGCCGGTCGATGAGGTGAGCCAAAATGCCTCCTGAAGCTGGTTGGGCGTTTGTTATTTCCCTCTCATTCTCTGGAAGAGGGATGTACCTGCCACCGCATGCGGGCGCCTTCGCCCTTGCAGGGGGAAGGTCAGGATGGGGGGTAGCGACTTCGCGCTACCGAATGCTATTACTCAGCCTCATGCCCCCTTCCCTACCCCCTCTCCCTATAAGGGGGAGGGAACCTGCTTGCTATGTTGCAGGGGTTACATCTATATCACGACGACTTACGAACTCGCAGATACCATTCGCACAGCAGACGCACCTGCTTTGCGGTATACCCCTTCGCCACCATACGAGAGACAAACTCCTGATGCTTGTTGGCATCGTCTGCGCTGGCTTTGGCGTTGAAGGAGATCACCGGCAGCAGCTCTTCGGTATTCGAGAACATCTTCTTCTCAATCACCGTGCGCAGCTTTTCGTAGCTGGTCCACGTCGGGTTCTTGCCGTTGTTCTGAGCACGAGC
>CBHCMF010000039.1:0-25644 GCA_965974465.1 uncultured Noviherbaspirillum sp. | reverse complement strand
ATTCACCAAACTGGGTGACCCACGATTGTTTCGGGTGATCGCCCAGGCAGCGGTCGTCGACATCGAAGCATTCAGTCAACACGCTGTTTTGCTGGCGGTGTTCTTGCAGCACGATGTCAGTGAATTCGCGCACCGTTAAATCTTGGAACACGCGGCTGTTGATGCGCTTTTGTAAGATCGCGAACGGGTCTTCCAAGGTGAGCGCAATCCGGGAAAACCCACCATCCGTTCCTTGTTGCTCGGCACGGGTGACGATGCCGCACAATGCGCGTTCGCTGCCGTCATCCGTGAGTAGCGTGATTTGGACTGGGACGCCGATGAATTGCTTGAGTTCTAAGAAGGCGTCGGTGGACAGGCAAGTGAGCGTGTAGTGCACGCCTTCGGAAATGCCTTCGGTGCCGGTGAGTTCGTACGGCAAGAGGATGTTTTCATCGATGCCGGAACCGGGCGCGAGTGTGAGCTTCAGCAACCGGTTGGATTGGACAAAGGGGGACATCAGGTCAACCATCAATCACTCTTTCCGAATCCGCCGCCCTGAAGAAAGCAGCCAGCGAATTTCACGTTAATTGTTTTTTTGTAAAGAGTCTGATTATAGTGACGAGTTTCCTATTTGTATATTTGTTTATGGCATTGTTTATAGCGGTACGTTCAGCCGGCGTCGCTTGCGCCTTTGCTTGTAAACAATGTGGCGCCCAAGCGGTTCTGCCGCCTTGCACCGAAACTGGCTAGATAATGATGCTGGTGTCTTTTCAGCGATGAGGAAAAGCTTGCTGACCTTGGTGAAACTGTATCGGTTCATATGGAAAGTATTGGGGGCGTGAAGCCTGTTTTCATTCGTTGGAAATGCAAACGGATGATACGGAAGTGATACAAGTAGGCTGGAAGGCTAGAACTGACGCGGGTTGTTTCCCCTTGAACTAATGGGCATCAAAGGCTGCGCGGCTCGTTTACTTTGAGCAAAATCAATCTGTGCATGGCGTAGCTTCTGATATTAGTATGGATTAATACAGATTGAATTCGCTCATTTCTTATCTTTTCCTCACCCCAAAAACTGTATTATTCAGAATTGCTGCTCCTTATAAATCAATGACTTATAGACGACCGGCTAGACTGGAAATAGTACAGTTAGGGGTGTTTAAGTATTTGATTCTTATTGGAAAAGTTTGCTTGGTGCATCGTTCTTCTAAGCCGTAGGTCGCAGGTTCGACTCCTGCTGGGCAGGCCATTTCCCCGCTTTGTTCTATCGAAACGATCTCAGTAATCGAGAATATTGCTTGATGGAATTTCTTGGGGGGAAGGGTATCAGCGCGTCCTAACGCGCGAAATCCATTTCACGTTCTCGCCATCTTCCGCATTTTGCTTCGTAGGCTTCGGTAATGCGCCGTAATTTGGTTCTGGCTTTTTCATGGGCCTTGCCGATTGATTTCGGAATGTCCTCAGCAGCGTGTTTCTGCTGGAGGGCCAGTGCATCACATCTTCTGCGGCGGGTAGCACTCGAGCGGTTGGCTTTCTTTAATTCTTTTTGGTCCTTGGCTTCTCGCCTGTGCCGTTCTTTTTCAAGCTGCTTGAGGGTGATTTTTTCCTGCTCTAGCTGGCGATCCTCAACCGATGAATCCATCGCGGGGGCGCTATTCAAGTCAAGCAGGATGCCGCCAGGGCAAGTTGCGTCGCTGTAGGTGACCTTGCCATTGACCTCACACTTGTAGATGGCAAAGGCTGGACGCAGAAAAGTCGCGAGCGTAGCCAGAACGACGAGCGTGGTGGCTATGCGGATCATAGGACTTTGCCAGGGTTCATTAGACCGAGTGGGTCAAGTGCTTGTTTCAGTGTGCGCATCAGGTTCAGCTCCACTTTGGATTTGTATTGCCGCACTTCGTTGCGCTTGAGCGCTCCTAAACCATGTTCGGCCGAGATTGAGCCGCCAAACTGATGGACACTGTCATGCACTACGCGATTGACCGCTTGCTGATGGGTGATGAAGACATCTGGATCGATATTCTCCGGTGGAGAAACGTTGTAATGGAGGTTGCCATCGCCAAGGTGGCCGAAGGTGACCATACGACAGCCTGGAAAGCTTTGCTGCAGAAGCACGTCCGTGGTACGGATGAAGTTACCGATGCATGAAATCGGCACGGAGATGTCGTGCTTGATGTTTTTGCCTTCCTCGGCCTGGGCGAGTGGAATGTGCTCACGCAGATGCCACAGCGCTTTTGACTGCGCAATGGAGGAGGCGACCACAGCGTCCTGAATGATGTTCTCTGCCAATGCGTCGGTAATCAGGTTTTCTAGCAGGGTATTTGCGTGTTCTTCCGATTCACTGTCCGAAAGTTCAAGCAGCACATATTGGGGGGAGCTTTGCGGGAACGGCAGGCGCATTTGGGGAAAATGTTTGGTAACTAAGCTCAGGCAGACGTCTGACATCAGTTCAAAGCCGGTCAATGCGGCGCCGCACTTCGTTTGTGCGGAGGATAGCAGACGCAAGGCATCATCTGGCGTTTGCATGGCAGTGAGTGCTGTGAGTTGTGCCTGCGGTTGTGGAAATAGTTTCAGGACTGCTGCCGTGATGATTCCTAAGGTGCCTTCTGCGCCGATGAACAGATCACGTAGGTCATAGCCGGTATTGTCCTTGCGCAGCCCACGCAGTCCGCTCCAGATTTCACCTTGCGCTGTAACGACTTCGAGTCCGAGGCACAGTTCTCGTGCATTCCCGTAGCGCAGCACGGCTGTGCCACCGGCATTGGTTGATAGGTTGCCGCCGATGGTACAACTGCCTTCTGCCGCGAGCGATAGGGGGAACAGTCGCCCAGACGCTGTCGCGGCGTTCTGCACATGTTGCAAGATGCAGCCGGATTCTGCTGTTAGGGTGTTGTTGATCGTATCGATTGCCCGAATGCGATTCAACCGTGTTAGTGACATGACGATCGCGTTTCCACTTTCGTCCGGTACGCTGCCGAGAACCAAGCCAGTGTTGCCGCCTTGCGGTACGATCGGCACGCGGAATTGGTTGCATAGACGGACCAGGGCGGCGACTTCTTCGGTCGTTGCCGGCTTGACCACGGCAAGCGCCTTGCCACTGAAGCGGCGGCGCCAATCGGTCAGGTAGCTAGCCATGTCGGCGCTGTCGGTGAGGACATGGCGAGTACCGATTGTGTCTTGGCAGCGCTTGAGAAAGTCGTTCATTCGGACGCTTTTCGAATCACTTGCTGCGCTAGTCTCTTGGCAGCCTTCTTGTATGGGCGTAAATACAGAACGGTGCAGACAAAGAATAGGCAGGTCAGCGCCACTTCTCCCCAGCCTAGTGTGACGGAGAGCCCCTTGTCGCTCGTGGCTCGCACGATGCCTTCCGCAAAGTACAACAGGATCAGCATCGATGCCCACTGCATCGTGTAAAGATCACGCTTGACCACCCCGCGCAGCGGGAGCAGAAGCGGCAACACCTTCAGGACCATCCATGAACCACCCGGGCGCAAGGGGGCAAGCACCAGTTCCCAGGCAACGCCAAGCAGAATTAATAGCACCAGACTAATGATGGCGCCGATGTAACAGGTTTTTTGCATAGGGTTTTGCATCATTAACCTCTTAGCCGGGTAGCGGTTTCGGCAAGACGACGACCAAGTGCGACCGCCAGCAGACGCGTATCGTCAGAGACTGCATGCGATCCGTTTGCTCCAGCCCAGTGGCTGGCACCGTAGGGAGTGCCACCGCTGGTAGTGGTCATCAGGGCAGGGTGCGTATAGGGCAGGCCGAGCAGCAGCATGCCATGATGCAGGAGTGGAATCATCATCGACAGCAACGTCGCTTCTTGGCCGCCGTGTAGGCTTCCAGTGGATGTGAACACGCAAGCAGGTTTGCCGGCAAGGGCGCCTGACAGCCATTGAACCGATGTGCCATCCAAAAAATATTTCAGCGGGGCAGCCATATTGCCGAAGCGCGTAGGAGAGCCGAGTGCGAGGCCGGCGCATTCTTCCAAGTCGCGTGGTTCGACATAGGGGGCGCCATGTGCAGGTATCTCGGGCTCGGTGGCTTCAGCCACTGTGGATATTGCCGGGACGGTACGCAGCCGTGCTTCGCAGCCGGAAACACTTTCCACGCCCTGGGCAATCAGCTCTGCCAGTTTGCGTGTCGCGCCGTTCCGCGAGTAATACAGGACAAGAATAGGAAGGTCGGATGCAATCATGCTTGGTATTATAGGCGGCTTTATTCCTTGAACATTGATGCAGAAAGCAATGCCGAACGACCAGAACTTCAACCGCATGGCCCTTTCCAGCTTGCCAGTATTACGCAATCTGCCATTCGAGGATATGCGAGGGCTGTTTCGTTTCGCTGGCAGGCGCTTGAATGAAGAACGTTTGCCGCAAGTTGCCGGCAGTCTAACCTTTACCACGGTGCTTGCGTTGGTGCCGGTGGTGACCATTGCTTTCGCTATCTTCACTACCTTTCCGATTTTTAATGCGTTTCGTGCATCGTTAGAAGCCTATTTCGTGAAAAGTGTGATGCCAAAAGGGATCGCAAACACGATTCTCGGAAACTTGAATCAGTTCGCCAGCAAAGCAACGCGACTGTCGGCATTCGGTGCAATTGGCCTCATTCTCACCACGATTATCATGATGCTGACTATCGACCGGGCATTCAATCATATTTGGCGGGTGAAGGCAGCGAGGCCATTTACACAGCGAGTGATGATTTACTGGGCTCTCATGACGCTCGGGCCACTGATGATTGGTGCATCGATCACGGTGACCTCGTATCTATTCACTGCCACCAGTGGCGTGATGAGTGGTGTGCCTATTCTCGGAGCGCTTGCCTACACGCTGGTGTCGGTATTGTTGACAGCTGTCGCCTATACGCTGCTGTACATTGCTGTGCCGAATCGGATGGTAGATTGGCGGGATGCGGCATGCGGCGGATTGCTGGCGGCCGTTGCCTTTGAAATCGCTAAGCGCCTTTTCGTCGTATTCGTTACCAAGTTCCCAACCTATACCGTGCTCTATGGCGCTTTGGCTGCATTGCCAATTTTTCTGTTGTGGATTTACGTATCCTGGTTGATCACGCTGATAGGCGCCGTACTTGCTGCGGCGTTGCCCGTTGTGAAGTACGAGCGTTGGTGGCATATCGGTTCTCCCGGCAGTGCCTTCATTGATGCGATGACGATACTCGAAGTACTGCATGATGCGCGTGCTGGTGCGGCCAATGCTGCGGTGGATGCGCGCACGATCCGTTCACTGACGCGGCTCGGATTCGACGAGTCGGAGGCGTTGTTGCAACGCATGCTGGACGCAGGGTGGGTCGGCCGCATCAGGCCGGAGACGGCGAAACGCACGCAGTTCGGCAAGCGCATTACCGAGGGCCTGGACCGATGGACGCTGCTGGTAAATCCGGAAAAGCTGAAAGTGGCGGACGTTTACCGGTTGTTCGTGTTCAATGCGACGGGCAACGAAAAGCTCGCCAAGAAGGTAGAGAGTGCCGTGGAACAGGGGCTCGATCAAACCCTTGCCGCGCACTTCATGCAAGGGCGTCTAGCCTCTACCAGCTAGTGTGACGGGCTAAGGCGATTTCCGGGAAAGATTCACCATACGCTTTCTTCATAACCCACTGATAAACCCAAACAGCGAGTCCAATACCGCATCTGGCTGTTCGGCCATTAATGCGTGCCCACAGTTTTCGATATGCACTACTTGGCATCCTGAAATGCTTGCTATCAGGCCGGCGGCCGTTTTCGGTGGTGTCATCATGTCGTGCTTGCCTAATAACAGCAGGGTGGGGCAAGTTATAGACTTTGCCGCTGCTTCGCCGTTGGCGTAGGCATTGCATGCAGAAAAATCCGTATGGAAGACTGGAGCGGGATTCTGTTGCGACATGCGTTGCATCAGGCGCTGATTGCCCCCCATGACATAGAAGCCGGGGCCGGGAGAGGAGGGTTTGTGCGCAATGGAGGTATGCGACCAGATATTGACCATGTCGATTGCCTGTTGCTCATTGTGTTGTGATGCGTCGAGCAATGCATCTGACACCTTCATCGGATAGGCTGTGCCGACCAAGGCCAGTTGGCTGACTCTGTGGGGTGCATGAAATGCTGCTTCTAGTGCGATCAGTGATCCCATGCTGTGGCCAATCAGCGCAGCTTTTTGCACCTTGACGGCATCTAGGAGAGCGAGCAGCCAGTTGGCTATTGTCTCGATGCTGGTCAACGGCATACCTTTGCTGCGTCCGTGGCCTGGGAGGTCGACCGCTAATACGCTGAAACCATGGTGTGCGAAATAACGCGTTTGCAGAATCCACACCGAGTGATCGTGTTGTGCTCCATGAATGAAGACCACAGTCGGTCGTTCCGGATTGAACGGCTTGCCTCCGGTATAGCAATAGGCGTCATGGCCTTGGACGTTGTGTAGCATGTCAGGATCCTTTCCGGGCGGCTTTCAGCCCGCGTTCCAGATCTTCAATCAGGTCATCCACATCTTCCAGCCCAATCGATAGGCGTATTGTCCCTTCCGTAATGCCAGCGGCAGTAAGCTGCTCGGCTGGCACACGGAAATGCGTCGTTGATGCAGGATGAATCACCAGCGATTTTGCGTCTCCTACATTGGCTAGATGCGAGAAGATCTTGAGCGCTTCGACAAAACGCTTGCCAGCCGCACGGTCACCCTTGAGGTTGAAGCAAAATACTGCCCCACAACCTTTCGGCAATAGTTTTTTTGCTAGCGCATGATCGGGATGCGATTCCAATTCCGGATAGGCGATTGTATCGATTGTCGGATGTTCAGCGAGAAAGGTGACGATCTTACGCGTATTCGCCACGTGCCGATCCATTCTTAAACCGAGTGTTTCGATTCCTTGCAAGAGGGTGAACGCGTTATGCGGGCTCATCACCGCGCCAAAGTCGCGCAAGCCTTCGCGTCGCGCACGTAACGCAAATGGGGCGACAGTGGATTCTTCTGAAAATACCATGCCGTGAAAGCCTTCATAGGGCTCGCATAGTTCCGCAAAATGGCCGGTTTTTTCATATGCTCGCTGCCAATCGAATGTGCCACCGTCTACCAATAGCCCGCCAATAACAGTGCCGTGACCACCCAGAAATTTAGTCGCCGAATGGAAAATCAGATCGGCGCCATGATCGAATGGGCGCAGTAGATAAGGGGTGGTGAAAGTCGCGTCAACCATCAGTGGCAGGTAATGCTCATGCGCAATGGCTGCCACTTCCGGAATATTGAGTACCTCGAGTCCGGGATTGCCTAGCGTTTCACCGAACAAGACCTTGGTATTCGGCCGAATTGCATGACGCCACGCATCTAGATCGCGTGGGTCGACGAAAGTCGTGTCAACACCGAAACGCTTCATCGTATAAGCAAGAAGGTTTTGCGATCCGCCATACAGTGCACGTGATGCCACGACATGCGAACCAGCGCTGGCAATGGTGGCCAAGCCCAGATGCATGGCTGCTTGGCCGCTCGCCACAGCAATGCCGGCCACACCGCCTTCCAATGCGGCAATGCGTTCTTCCAGCACGGCATTGGTTGGATTCGAAATGCGGGAGTACACGTGGCCGGCGCGTTCCATGTTGAACAGCGAGGCTGCATGGTCGGAATTCTTGAAAACAAATGAGGTAGTCAGGTAAATCGGGGTGGCGCGGGCGCCTGTGGCAGGATCAGGTGCTGCGCCGGCGTGCAGCGACAGGGTATCGAGCCCGGGATATTTGGGGGCACTCATCAGTGGTTTTTCTCCGAAACTTGTTCTGGATCAGTTGAGTATCGGTGTTGCGGTCGAGCCTTGGCAATCGTAGCATTGATCAAAGGATTGGGTAGCCATGCAATCACAGTCTCTGCGCTGGATTTTTCATGCTGCTTAGGCTACATTTCAAAGAGGGCAACAATAAATGATTTTCCAGGGCGAGCCTATGAAAGTATCCGAAATCCTGAAGGTCAAGGGTGATATCTTGTATACCGTAACACCGGACACGCCGATGTCAAAGGCAGTCGATACAATGGTCGACAAGGACATCGGTTCACTGGTCGTCATGGAATTCGGTGAGTTGGTCGGTATGCTGACCTTCCGCGAAGTAATGAAAACGCTCCATCTCAATAAAGGGGCGATTGGTGACGATACGGTGCGTAAGCATATGGACGATCATCCAATCACGATTACGCCTGATACCGAAGTGAATGAGGTGCGCCGGTTGATGCTGGAGCGTCATGCGCGCTACGTACCTATTGTCAGCGCAAAAACTTTGCATGGCGTGATTTCATTTTACGATGTTGCCAAGGCGGTATTTGAAGCGCAGAGCTTCGAAAATAAGATGCTCAAGGCCTATATTCGCGATTGGCCCGCTGACGGCGACGAATAAGGGGGGCAATGCAAACAGCAACCGTTCATGGATATCCATGAACGGTTTTTTTTGTCTTGCCTGATTGTCCCCAGAACAGAAGACCGGCGTTGGCGATAAGGGCGCCATAGACTGAACCGGTAGTATCAATACAAGCAACTTTCCGGAAGTTGCGGACAAGAAGCGCGCTGTCCTCTACACTTGCTCGGTCTACGTCATGGCGTACCGACTGCGCCGGACGTTTTCGTCCGATTTCCTGTTTTCAGAACTTCAACGACATGAGCCAATCCAGCCAGTTTAGTCTGCTTGCGCAGCGCCGCTTTGGTCCGTTTTTCTGGACGCAATTCTTTGGTGCATTCAACGATAATGCTTTCAAGACGGCGTTGCTAACCATATTGACCTACGACGCATTGAGCTGGACCAATGTGAGTCCCGGCTTGCTCAATAACCTCATCCCGGGGCTCTTTATATTGCCTTTCGTGCTGTTCTCAGCAAGCGCAGGCCAGTTAGCGGACAAATTCGAGAGGGCTCGTCTTGTCCGCTATGTAAAGCTGCTCGAGATCGCGATCATGATCATCGCCGCCTTTGGCTGGATGACGAAGGACTTGTGGCTGCTGGTTGCCGCCGTGGTGGGCATGGGACTTCATTCCACGTTGTTCGGCCCGGTCAAGTATGCATACCTTCCGCAACATCTCAAGCAGGAAGAGCTCGTTGGCGGTAATGGCATGATTGAAATGGGCACCTTCGTTGGTATTCTGCTTGGCGAAGTGCTGGGCGCCGTCCTCGTCGTGCACAAGACGTCGGGGATGGCAATGGTGGCGTTCGGTACCATTGCCATCGCAGTGATCGGCTGGTTTTTCAGCCGGCGTATCCCTCACTCACCGTCGCCCGAGCCAGAACTGAAGATCAACTGGAATCCGTTCACCGAAACTGTGCGCAATATTAGCTTCACGCGGCAGAACCGGCCGGTGTTCTTGTCTGTGCTAGGCAATTCCTGGTTCTGGTTTTACGGCGCGGTCATTCTTGCGCAGTTTCCAGTGTATACAAAAGACTATCTGCATGGCGACCATAGCGTGTTCGTATTGCTGTTGACGGTCTTTTCATTGGGGATCGGTGCTGGCTCACTGCTGTGTGAACGTCTGTCCGGTCACAAGGTGGAAATTGGTCTGGTGCCGTTTGGCTCCATCGGTTTGTCAGTTTTCGGTTTTGACCTTTACTTGGCCAGTCAGGGCTATATCAATACCACGACGGTCGATTTTCTCGGATTTGTGGCGCAGCAGGGGAGCCTGCGTATTCTGTTCGATATCGTCATGGTTGGTGTATTCGGTGGCTTCTATATCGTCCCTTTGTTCGCGCTTATTCAGAGCCGTTGCGACCGAAAACATGTGTCGCGCACCATCGCAGGTATGAACATCATGAACGCGTTGTTCATGGTGGTTGCCGCTTTGTTCGCAATGGCGTTGCTGCGAATGGGCTATACGATTCCGCAGATTTTCATGGCAACTGCGTTACTTAATGCAGTGGTTGCCATTTACATCTTTTCACTCGTACCGGAATTCCTGATGCGTTTCCTGGCGTGGATGCTGATTCACACCATTCATCGGGTACATACGGTGGATACTGATCGTATTCCTCAAGAGGGAGCGGCTGTGTTGGTATGCAACCACGTCAGCTATGTCGATGCGATCGTGATCATGGCAGCCAGTCCGCGGCCGATTCGTTTCGTGATGGACCACCGCATTTTCAAAATACCTTTTTTGTCTTGGATTTTCAGGACTGCCAAAGCAATTCCAATCGCTCCGATGAAGGAAGACCCATGGTTGACCGAAAAAGCATTCGTCGATATCGCCCAGGCGCTGCATGATGGCGAGCTAGTTTGCATTTTCCCGGAAGGAAAACTGACATCAACCGGTGAGATGAATGCGTTTAAAGGGGGCGTTCGCAAGATCCTGGATCGCAGCGCTGTGCCTGTGATTCCGATGGCGCTGCGCGGACTATGGGGAAGTCTGCTCACGCGCAGCCCAGGCAATCCTTTCGAGCGCGCATTTCAGCGCGGACCGTTCTCGCGCCTATCACTGGTGGTCGGCAATCCCGTAGAACCGGCAATCGCAACGCCGGAGGCATTATATGAACAGGTGCTCGAGTTGCGAGGCAACTGGAAATAATAATGCGACGTTTAGACGAATGAAGACGGTGAGCGGATTCCGTCTTCATCGTTTTGTCGCTGTGGTGCAGTCAAAGGCAGGCTGAGGATGAAGGTGCTGCCGCTACCGAGTTCGCTTTGTACCCGGATGCGGCCGCCGAGAATACCCGTCACGATATTGTGCGCGATGTTGAGGCCGAGTCCTGAACCACCCGCCCCAAGCTTGGTTGTAAAGAATGGATCGAAGATGCGGTTCAGATTGACTGTTGGAATGCCGACCCCATTATCTTGAACCGTCAGCTCCAGCCAGCCTTCGTCACCTTCTTTTGCAGATATCGAGACATGGCCTGATTGGCGGCCATCGAATCCATGCAGCAATGCATTGTTGACCAGATTGGTGATGACCTGTCCGAGCGGACCGGGGTAGCTGTCCATCCGTAGCGATTCAGGAATGTCTTGGTTGACGGTGAAGGCAGTTTTCTTGAGTGTTGGCCATAGCGTAAGCATGATTTCGGAGATGACTTCCGCAACCGAGAATTTGCGGCGCTGCGAACTTGTCTGGTCTACTGCAACCTGTTTAAAACTTGTCACCAGGTTTGCAGCACGCTGCAGGTTGCGCACCAGAATATCCCCGGCCTTGCCGGCATCGTTGATATAGCTCTCAAGAGCGGATCGCCGTAGCCCGTTGTTCTGATAGTCGTTAGTCAGGGTGCGTGTCTGGTCGGCCAAAGTGCTAGCCACCATTAAACTATTCCCAATCGGCGTGTTGAGTTCGTGTGCAATGCCCGCTACGAGCGAACCGAGCGCTGCCAGCTTTTCGCTACGCACCAGTTCTTCCTGTGCTTTGTTCAGCGTCTCCAAAGTGAAGGCAAGTTCCTTGTTTGCCTGCTGTAATTCTTCAGTTCGATCGGTCACTCGCTGTTCAAGATTGGCATTGAGCTCGCGAATTTCGTTTTCGATACGACGTTTGTCGGTAATGTCTCCACACGCCAGAATGCAGTATCTTTCCCCTGCAAGCATAAAAATGTGGCCAGCACATTGCACCAGCACTTGACGGCCATCACCGCGATACATCCAGATTTCGTGATGGTTTTCGGTCATTCCTGTTTCTGCCAGTTCTTCGATCAGTGACGCTCTGTCGTTGAGATCACAGTACAAAGTTAGTTCAACAGTGTTTTTGCCGACGACTGAATTGCGATCGCGCTGGAAGAGTTTTTCAAATGCGCGATTGACATCCTTGACGATGTAGTCACCGCTGATCTGTGTAACAAACATTGCGATCGGTGAGGACTGGAAAATAGTGGAGAAACGTTGTTCACTGCTGCGCAGTTCTTCTTCGGTACGCTTACGCTCCAGTTCGGCCGATGCCCGCTCGCTAAAAACCTGCAGCAGTGATTTGACGAGATCAGGGTTGCCCATCGCTTCCGTATGCATCACCGCCAATACACCGATGGTATTACCCATGGTATCGCGCAGCGGTGCGCCGGCATAACTCTCCCAGCCGTGTTCATCAAGCAAAATGTCAGCGGGAAAATTCGAGCGGGCGCCAGAGGGGAGCACGAAGATGTCGCCTTTCAGCGTACGTTCGCAAGGGGTTCCTGTGCTGAGGTACTCGAAATTGTCGCTTGCATGGCCTCTAATATGCGCTGCAATGGTATGTAGAGTGCTTTGCGCATTCGGCATACGCAAGCTGATAAACGCACAGTCAGTGCGCAAGGCAGATGCCAAGTCAGCCACCAGCAGGTCGAAAAACGACTCGCCCGCGATGTCGCGTGTGCCCTGCGCGAGTCGCAACAATGCACGATCAGCTTCTGCCTTACGTTCTTCGAGAAGGCGCTGGTCCGTGACATCGCGGATTACGGCTAACATGTAGCATTCGCTGCCGGCATTGAAGATTGTGATGTTGGCCATGCATTTGCGTATGGTGCCGAACTTGGTACGTAGGTCCCACTCAAAATTGCGCACCATTTTGTTCGTACTCAGCGCTTGCAGTAGTGTTTCGCGCCGGCTTGGATGTGCCCAGAGATTCAATTCGATTGCAGTCTTTCCTACTGTCTCGTCATGCGTATAACCGGAAATTTCCTCAAAAGTCTGGTTGACGTCGATCAGCACGCCGTCGCTCATCCGGGCAATCGAGACGGAATCCGGATTGCACTGGAAGGCACCGGCAAACTTTGCTTCTGACAGGCTGAGTGCTTCCTCAGCGCGTCGCTTTTCAGTAATGTCTTCCGCGATGGACAGGAGACGATCGGATTTGCTGGATTTGTCAGCAATGCGGGTATGGCTCCATTGGCAGATGATAATCTGACCATCTGCGCGCCGGTTTTGGCTGATATTGCGGCTGTCCCCCTGACTGAATGTCAGTTGGCGGAACCGTGCATCCACCGATTCACGATCCTGATCCGGACTGATGAAGCTTGCATGTTTGCCGATTGCCATATCTCGCGCGTAACCAAAGATGCGTTCCGCTGCGGCATTCCATTCAATCACCTGGTTCCGGCTATTCCATTCGATAATCGCAATAGGGCTTTGCTCGACCAGTGCGCGGAAGCGCTCCTTGCGCTCATACAGTTCTTGCTCAATGCGCTTGCGTTTTTCGATATCCCGTTCCAGTTCACGGTTTTTATAGTCTAGTTCTTGGAACAGACTCCGTAGGCTGATTCGGGTATCCTCCATCCGCCGGCTAAGCATGCCGATTTCATCCAGGCGCAGCCATGTAAACGGTATATCCAGCTGTCTGTTCGCCAACCGTTCTGCACCGATACCAAGCCGTTGCATGGGGCGTATTAGCCGCCGATCAAGCACAATCAGAATAAGGGCAATTGACAGCGCCCCTTGCGCGAGCACTGCAGCCATCGATTTCAACAAGCCCTTGGCCATGGCAGAATGCAGCCTCGTATTGTTAATCTCGATTTTTACAGACCCGATCGTATTGCCGCGGTAAGTGACAGGCTTTTCAGTGGTTGCGGTAGTTCTGGAGCGCCGTTCCGGACGTTCACCCACCAAAAACAAGCCTAGCGCAGTGTCACGCACTTCGATACGCACGATGTCTCCATTGCGCTGCAACATCGCGTTCAGCAGAGTGTTACCACTCTCCTGATTGATGTTCCACAGCGGTTCCTGCATGCCGTTTGCCAGGATGTACGCGTTCTGCTGTAGTAATTCCTCCGTCTGTCGCTTGATGTCTTCGTTATATTGCTTGAACCAGGAATAGCCGTTAATGAGCAGAGCAGGGGCGAGCAAACCAATTACCACGACAAGCACGGTCGCACGCCGTAGGGTTAGTGTGCGTCCGTTCATGCGTATCGCCGTCTCGCTTTGGAGTAACTCGTTATGCCGCGCAACGGCGTGTGCCAAATCTGCAGGGCTTTACCGTGCCCCATTGTCTTTCAGCCAACATGTCAGTTGATCAGCCGGCATTGGCCGTGCAAAGAGATATCCTTGTGCCAAGGGGCAGCCAAGCGCTGTCAGTATGCTGGCTTGGCGTTCATCTTCGACACCTTCCGCGATGATCGATAGGCCGAGATTACGTCCGAGCTGGATCACCATTTCGGCAATGCTGCTTCCACGTGACGAATGGGTGATTTCCGTCACGAATCCACGGTCAATCTTGAGCCTGTCCGCTTGCAAGCGCTGCAGATAACTGAGCGATGAAAAGCCTGTGCCGAAATCATCGATTGCGATGCTTACACCGGTTTTCTTGATCTGATCAAGCAATTGAATCAGCGCATCAGGTTCTTCCATCGCGATCGATTCGGTGATCTCGAGTTCGACACGCGAGGGCGGCGCTTGTGTTTCCTCTAATACATTACGCAGCATGTCAAGGAAGCGTGGATGGCGAAACTGAACTTGCGAGACGTTGATGGACATCGTGAGTTCGGTGTACCCGAGGCTCTGCAGGTGCACCAGTTCGCGGCAGGCTTCGCGCAAGACGCGTTCACCGATTTCAATAATCAATCCGGAATATTCGGCAATTGGGATAAAGCGATCCGGGGGAATGAAGGTGCCATCCTTGGTACGCCAGCGTAGTAACGCTTCGGCACCGACCGGATGACGTGTGGATAGATCGATTTGTGGCTGGTAGACCACGAACAATTCTTTTTCTTCGAATGCTGTACGCAGCGCATGCATCATGCGTACCCGTTCGCGAATATCGACACCCATGCTGCGCGAAAAATAGAAATGCCCAGCGCGCTGCAGCAACTTGGCCCGTTTGAGTGCAATATCGGCATCTTTGAGTGCATCTGCACCGCAACCTTCGTAATCCACCAGTCGGAGAAGTCCCGCGGTGGCGGACAGTTGCACTTCTTGGCCATCGATGCTGAACGGTTTATCAAACGGCATCAGCAATACTGCAGGATCGACTGAGGAGGCATTGCCAAGCACGCCAAAAGTATCACTACCGACGCGAGCGAGTGTCAGTTGGTCGCCGAATTGCGACTGCAAACGTGCCGCCACGCCCAGCAGTAACAAGTCGCCGAACTGGTGCCCGAGAGCGTCGTTGGTTTCGGAGAAGTGATCGATGTCCACCAGCGCTAGCGTAGTGTCCATTCTGGGTGACGCGCTCAAGGCTTCGTCTAGTAATTCCTTCAAGCGGGTGCGATTAGGCAGCTTGGTAAGCGGATCGTAAAACGCGAAATTATGAAGGCGGCTGACAAGCAGGACATTGTCCAGACCGACCGCAATATTGCGGGAAAAGACCTCAAGCAGGCGTCGGTCAATTTCGTTAAGCGGGATGTCCGTATCGAACAATGCGACAAAGTCACGATTTGCACTACCACCCAAATACAACGCGCTGAAATTCTCGCTGTAGAAATTACTGCGCTGTTGAAGCGCTTGCCGTAGGATTTCGACTATACGGGAATCGCCGACTTCCTGGCCCGATGTATCGCGACCGGCATATGTGCCTGCCGCAGCGATTGGCCGGAGTTGGTTACTGTGCTCGTTCGAGCGTTCCTGAACACAGAGCAAACCGTTGGCGTCGCGATCGAGCAGTTGGGCGACCTGCGCAATCACGCCGGCGGCGAAGTTGTCCAGGCCATGCAAAGCCATCAGCTCGGTGCTGGCACGAACGATTCTGTCCAGTCCGCGTCTACTGGCGTTAATGGCGCAGATCTGCTCGTACGAACGAATCGCTGCCGTTACTGTCGTGTACAGTTTGATGCGGGTAAGCTCGGATTTCGTTTTGTAGTCGTTGATGTCGAAATCGCGAATTGCATCAATTTCCGGTGCATATCCTGGCTGGCCGGTACGTAGGATGATGCGTACCTCGGCTAGTTTCAGTACCTCGCGGATGTAGCGTACCAGTTGCAATCCGGAGTCTTCCTGCTCCATGACCACGTCTAGCAGAATAACTGCAATATCTTTTTCCTGTGCTAGCAACTCGCGCGCTTGGGCGGCCGAATACGCATGAATGAACTCTAGCGGCCGGTGTTGCATTTCCAAATTATTGAGAGCAAATGTGGTCGCCGAATGAACGTCCACGTCGTCATCGACGATCATTACACGCCACATCCCTATTGTGCCGGCACGTTCTGAAGTATTGGACGGTACGCAGGCTTCATCCACAAATATGAGATCGTCGTCAGCTGACGCATTCGATCTACTCATGGTCTTCTCCAAGGTGCCAGCGTTTTCTGTTGAAAACAGAAGGTCGATAATCTTGTTGGCATCAATTCTGCAATTTCACCGGGCTCAGATCCCGCTTCTTTGTTATAAATAAAGCAATTAGTGTGACCTCGCCATTGCGACATGCATACGTTGTTGCCTTGCCTTATGTCAACTATTTGTGGATGTTGCACCATATTTTGTCAGCTTGCAATGCCATTGCCTATTCAGAGAGGGGATCAAGAGTACGCCAGGTGCTGAGCTTGCCGTTTTTTTGATGCAGTGTGGCGCAGCTAATGGCAATGTGATTAACGAATGCGAAGCGCAATAAGCTAAAATCGAGCCTTTCAAGAACAAATCCATCATCATGTCCGGCAATACTTTTGGTACTCTCTTTACCGTCACCACGTTTGGCGAATCGCATGGACCGGCAATCGGTTGTATCGTCGACGGATGCCCCCCGGGCATGGTGCTGTCGGAAGCGGACATTCAACCCGAACTGGATCGACGTAAGCCCGGCACCTCGCGCCACGTTACCCAACGCCAGGAATCGGATACGGTCGAGATCTTGTCCGGCGTATTCGAAGGCAAAACGACCGGCACTCCTATCGCGTTATTGATTCGCAATGAAGACCAGCGCAGCAAGGATTACGGCAATATCACCGACACTTTCCGTCCCGGACATGCGGACTACACCTACTGGCACAAATACGGTATCCGTGACCCACGTGGCGGCGGGCGTTCTTCCGCACGTCTGACGGCACCAATAGTCGGGGCTGCCGCAATCGCGAAGAAGTGGCTGCGACAGCAGTACGGCACCTCCTTCAAGGGGTGTATGAGCCAGTTGGGCGAGATCGTCATTCCGTTCGAGTCGTGGGATTACGTACCGTCCAATCCTTTCTTTGCCGCCAATGCAACAGTGATTCCTGAGCTGGAAACATACATGGACCAGTTGCGTAAGGACGGCGATTCCTGTGGTGCCCGCATCGACGTGATCGCGCAGAATGTGCCTGTCGGCCTTGGGGAGCCGATCTATGACAAGCTGGATGCTGATATTGCTTACGCAATGATGGGTATCAATGCGGTCAAAGGGGTGGAAATCGGTGCCGGTTTCAAGTCGGTTGCACAAAAGGGAACCGAGCACGGCGATGAACTGACACCTGAAGGCTTTGCAAGCAACAACGCTGGCGGCATATTGGGCGGCATCTCCACCGGGCAAGACATCACGGTATCAATCGCCATCAAGCCCACCTCCAGCATTCGCACGCCGCGCCGCTCGATCGACAAAAGTGGCAACCCCATCAACGTAGAAACTTTCGGACGTCATGATCCCTGCGTTGGCATCCGTGCCACTCCCATCGCTGAAGCGATGTTGGCACTGGTGTTGATGGACCATGCGCTGCGCCATCGTGCGCAATGTGGCGACGTACA
Source organism: uncultured Noviherbaspirillum sp. (assembly GCA_965974465.1). Classification (GTDB taxonomy): domain Bacteria; phylum Pseudomonadota; class Gammaproteobacteria; order Burkholderiales; family Burkholderiaceae_D; genus Noviherbaspirillum. Next base: position 8,146 of record CBHCMF010000039.1, on the reverse strand, counting down.
GGTTTCGACACCGAAGATCGCGGCGCATATCAAGTAATAATGCGCTGCTTCGCATAGCCCGGATTGAGCGAAGCGCAAACCGGGTTGCGTCTGTTATCTTTTTCAAGAAATACCCGCCGTGCAGCCTTCCTCCTGGCCCAAGCAGTCGCTCAGCTTCGCTTCATTTTTCTTTGCATACTATGGCTATGTCGGCGTTTTTTCACCATACGCCAGTCTTTATTTTGCAGACAAGGGCATGACCGCCGCACAGATCGGTGTACTTATGTCACTGATGCAGGTAATGCGTATTTTTGGCCCCAATCTCTGGGGCTGGGTGGCAGATCGCCATCAGCAACGGGTAACCGTATTGCGCATTACTGCTACCGCTGCGGTGGCAGCCTTTTGCGGCATGTTTCTCGGTCAGACCTTTACTCAGTTTTTCATTGTCATGGTTGCTGTCAACCTCTTCACCAGCGCCCAGGGGCCGTTATCAGAAGCCCTGATGCTCGCCGAGATGCGTGGGGATCTTACGCACTACGGCAGACTGCGGTTGTGGGGTTCTGTCGGGTTCATCTTGGCCGTAACGCTGGCTGGTCCTTTCCTTGACTGGTACGGCATTCGTCTGATGCCCTGGATCGCCCTAGCACTGCTGGCAATGGTGCTGATGTCCAGCCTTCGCATGCGGGAGTTTCAACATGATGACTTGTACAAGGACCTCCCCTCAGTATTCGCCCTGCTAAAACGGCGCGAAGTGATAGCATTCTTTACCTCGACCTTCCTGATGATTGCTGCGCATGCGTCGCTATACGTGTTTTATTCGCTGTATCTTGCGCAGATCGGCTACAACAATACAGTCATCGGGCTAATGTGGTCGCTTGGCGTTGTGGTTGAAATTGTTTTCTTTTTCTACCAAGCGCCAATTTTCAAGCGCTTCGGCGTGCGGAAATTGATGGTGGCAAGCCTCTTGATAGCGGTAGTCCGCTTCCTAATGATTGGTCTTGGCGCACAATCGCTTTTCGTGCTGCTAGTGGCGCAGGTACTACACGCAGCGACATTTGGTGTGCATCATTCGGCTTCCGTCGCAATGCTGCAGCGCTGGTTTCCCGGCCCGCTGCAAGCACGTGGTCAGGCCTTATTTACCAGCATCTCTTACGGAATGGGCGGCACGCTTGGTGGGCTGATTCTCGGTGGTTTTTGGGATACATTCGGCGCGCAGTCGGTCTATTTGGTGGCTGCACTTTTTGCATTGGGCGGTATGGGGGCAGCGATGTTGTCCTATCGCTGGCAACCACATCGTCATGAGGAGGGGCAATGAAATTGATCGTTGGGAAAATATTTTTCAGGCAAGCCTTTGTGGCCGCATGCATGTTGGCGCTCGTTGCCTGTGAGACTGTTCAGACGACTCAGGGTGGAGTCGTCGGTGTCAATCGTGAACAACGAATGGCAGTGTCAGCCGCAGCGATGGAGCAAGCAGCAAATCAACAATACGTAGAACTGATGGCCAAGGGACGGCAGAAGGGTTTGGTTAATCGTAATCCATCGCAGCTACAGCGCGTAAGAACTGTGGCCAATCGGCTCATTCCGCAGACGACCTACTTTCGCCCCGATGCGCGGAATTGGGCATGGGAAGTCAATGTCCTAACTTCCTCGGAAGTCAATGCGTGGTGCATGCCTGGCGGAAAAATGGCGGTCTACACCGGACTAATCGAAAAATTGCAAATTACGGATGATGAATTGGCTGCTGTTATGGGGCATGAAATTGCTCACGCGTTGCGTGAACATTCGCGTGAGCGCGCCTCGGAGCAGATGGTGGCCAGTGGACTTATTTCGGTCGGTTCGGCATTGCTTGGATTAGGAGATCTCGGCCAACGCGGTGCAGAATTCGCCTATATGGGCTTACTTGGCTTGCCCAATTCACGGCGCCATGAGACCGAGGCGGACCGGATAGGCGTCGAACTTGCCGCCCGTGCCGGCTATGATCCTCGTGCTGCCGTGAGCCTATGGCAGAAAATGGGGCGCGTCAGCGGTAACGAGTCGTTGACCTTCCTTTCTACCCATCCTTCTCAGTCCGATCGCTTGAGCGACCTTACCGATTATTCACAACGCGTTATGCCGTTGTACGAGCAGTCCAGAAAAGAACGTTGATTGCAAAGCGGAAATAAAATCCCTGTGCCTTCATTCACGGGGATTCTTCATAGATAACAGTGCGATCTCTTACTTGGTTTTGCGCTGCACAACTATGGCATAATCGAGCACTGTTTTCACCGTTTTGCGCTGTTTTATGCGCTTCTGACACATGGCTAAAACGCTCTACGACAAACTTTGGGAATCGCACGTTGTTCATACCGAGGAAGACGGTACGGCCATCCTCTACATCGATCGCCATCTTGTGCATGAAGTCACCAGCCCGCAGGCATTCGAAGGCCTGAAACTGGCTGGTCGCAAGCCATGGCGTATTTCCGCCAATCTCGTGGTGGCTGATCACAATGTGCCAACCACCGATCGCGCCAACGGCATTGCTGATCCCGTTTCTCGACTCCAGGTCGAGACGCTGGATGCTAATGCCAAAGAATACGGAATGACCTATTTCAACATGCGTGACAAGCGTCAGGGCATTGTGCATGTGATTGGGCCGGAGCAGGGAGCAACCTTGCCAGGCATGACGGTCGTCTGCGGCGATTCGCATACCTCTACGCATGGCGCCTTCGGTTGTTTGGCCCATGGCATTGGCACCTCCGAGGTCGAGCATGTACTTGCAACCCAGACCCTGCTCACCAAAAAATCCAAAACTATGCTGGTGCAGGTCGACGGACCCTTGCCGCTTGGGGTTACTGCCAAGGACATCGTGCTGGCTGTGATCGGCGAGATCGGCACTGCCGGCGGCACAGGATATGCGATCGAATTCGCGGGTTCAACCATCCGCGCACTGTCGATGGAAGGCCGCATGACGATCTGCAACATGGCTATCGAAGCAGGCGCTCGCGCTGGCATGGTTGCAGTCGATGACACCACCATTAATTACGTACAAGGTCGTCCGTTCTCACCGGTCGGGCCGCATTGGGATCGTGCGGTTGAATACTGGCGCACCTTGCATTCTGATGACGGTGCGAAATTCGACATGGTGGTTACTTTGAATGCGGCCGAAATCAAACCTCAAGTCACCTGGGGCACATCACCCGAGATGGTCGTATCCATCGACGACCGGGTACCAGACCCCGATAAAGAAAAAGATGCTGTCAAGCGCGATGCGATGGAAAAGGCTTTGGTTTATATGGGTCTGAAGCCGAACACCGCGATTGCTGACATACGTATCGACAAGGTGTTCATTGGTTCTTGCACCAATTCCCGCATCGAAGACCTGCGTGCTGCTGCTGCCGTCGTGCGTGGCAAGTATCGTGCGTCCAACGTCAAGCTGGCGATGGTGGTGCCAGGCTCCGGTTTGGTGAAAGAGCAAGCCGAGCGCGAAGGTTTGGACAAAATTTTTAAAGAGGCCGGTTTTGAATGGCGGGAGCCAGGCTGCTCCATGTGTCTGGCAATGAATGCTGACCGCCTGGAGCCGGGCGAACGTTGCGCTTCCACGTCCAACCGCAATTTCGAGGGACGTCAGGGACAGGGCAGCCGTACCCATCTTGTGTCACCGGCTATGGCTGCGGCAGCGGGAATTGCCGGGCACTTTGTCGACGTGCGTACACTGCGTTAGTTCGCAAGCGTTTTTTCACAGGAAAGAAAAAATGAAAAAACTGCTCTTGCTCGCTGTTTCCTCGCTCATTCTGTTGGGCTGCAATACGGTTCAGGGCTTCGGCAAGGATGTGAAAAAAGTGGGCGAGGTCGTTGAAAACGCCGCCAAGAAATAATTGTGATGTGCAGCTGCGACCCTTTAACGGAGCGCGGCGCTTGAGATCAAGATCATGGATAAATTTACCGTACACGATGGTTTGGTTGCACCGCTGGATCGCGCGAATGTTGATACCGATGCCATCATCCCGAAACAGTTTTTGAAATCGATCAAGCGTTCCGGCTTTGGTCCCAACCTGTTTGACGAATGGCGTTACCTTGATCATGGCGAACCCGGCATGGATAACAGCAAGCGTCCCTTGAATGCTGATTTCGTATTGAACCAGCCACGCTATCAAGGGGCTTCCATTCTACTGACACGCAAGAATTTCGGTTGCGGATCATCACGCGAGCACGCCCCCTGGGCATTGCAGCAATATGGATTTCGTGCGGTCATCGCACCGAGTTTCGCTGATATTTTCTTCAACAATTGCTTCAAGAACGGCGTGCTGCCAATCGTCCTATCTGAATCGCAGGTCGACCAATTGTTCAACGAGGTGAAGGCATTTCCAGGTTATCGGCTGGTGATCGATCTCGAAAAGCAGTTGGTCACCAACACCAATGGCAGCATTGCCTACACTTTCGACGTCGATGCGTTCCGCAAGTACTGCTTGTTAAACGGTCTGGATGACATCGGCTTAACATTGCGCCATGCTGACAAAATCCGGGTGTTCGAAGAACGTCACCTAGCTACGCAGCCCTGGCTTGCCAACACAATTTAATTATCTATTCATAAGATCAAATGAAAATAGCAATCTTGCCGGGTGACGGCATCGGCCCTGAAATTGTCGAGCAAGCAGTGCGGGTTTTGAACGCACTTGACGAAAAGTTTGAAATGGAAACTGCCCCTGTTGGCGGGGCCGGCTATGAAGCGCACGGCCATCCATTGCCGGACGGCACGCTTAAGCTAGCAAAGGAAGCAGATGCCGTATTGTTCGGTGCGGTCGGTGACTGGAAATACGACACGCTGGAGCGCGCATTGCGCCCGGAGCAAGCAATCCTCGGTCTGCGTAAGAACCTGAATCTGTTTGCCAATCTGCGTCCAGCCATTCTGTATCCGGAACTGGCGGGCGCCTCCACGCTCAAACCCGAAGTTGTTTCCGGTCTGGATATCTTGATCATTCGTGAGCTGACCGGTGATATCTATTTCGGCCAGCCGCGTGGTGTGCGTGAATGTCCAGATGGCCCGTTCAAGGGCGAGCGTGAAGGTTTCGATACGATGCGCTATGCTGAAACCGAGATTCGCCGTATTGCACATGTTGCGTTCCAGGCAGCACGCAAGCGCGGTAAACGCCTGACTAGCGTAGATAAAGCCAATGTGTTGGAAACCTTCCAGTTCTGGAAAGACATCGTGACTGATGTGCACAAGGAATATCCGGATGTTGCGCTTGATCACATGTACGTTGATAACGCTGCGATGCAGCTAGTGCGTGCGCCGAAGAAATTTGACGTCATCGTTACTGGCAACATGTTCGGCGATATTTTGTCCGATGCGGCTGCAATGCTGACCGGTTCAATTGGTATGCTGCCATCAGCATCGCTGGATGCCAACAACAAGGGGTTGTATGAACCGTCCCACGGTTCTGCGCCCGACATTGCCGGGAAGGGCATCGCCAATCCATTGGCGACTATTCTGTCGGCAGCGATGATGCTTCGCTTTTCTCTGAACAAAGCGGAACAGGCTGATCGTATTGAATCTGCGGTAAAGAAAGTGCTTGCGCAAGGTTTGCGTACCCCAGATATCTATGAAGAGGGCACCACCAAGATCGGCACAAAGGAAATGGGTGATGCAGTGGTGAAGGCTTTGGCGTAACGTTTTTTGAAGTGTAATTGAGGGAGAAAATTGTGAAGTTAGTCGGTCTGGTGGGGTGGCGTGGTATGGTGGGCTCGGTCCTGATGCAGCGCATGCAGGAAGAGGGCGATTTCGCTCATATCGAGCCAGTGTTCTTTTCGACTTCCAACGCAGGAGGCAAAGCCCCAGCGATGGCGAAAAACGAAACCACACTCAAGGACGCCAACAATATTGATGAGCTCAAGAAGTGCGACATCATTATTACCTGCCAGGGCGGTGATTACACTACCGAGATTTTCCCGCAATTGCGCAATGCCGGCTGGAATGGTTACTGGATTGACGCAGCATCCACGCTGCGCATGAAGGACGAGGCAATCATCATCCTCGATCCTGTCAATTTGAACGTGATCAAGGAGGCGCTTGGTCGCGGTGTGAAGAACTATGTTGGCGGCAATTGTACTGTGTCATGCATGTTGATGGGACTCGGCGGGCTCTTCCAGAAGGATTTGGTGGAGTGGATGACCTCGATGACCTACCAAGCAGCATCTGGGGGAGGTGCACAGCACATGCGTGAACTGCTGACCCAGTTTGGTTCAATCAATGCCGAAGTCAAGGCACTGCTCGATGATCCTGCATCCGCAATTCTCGAAATCGATCGCAAGGTACTGGCCAAGCAACATGCGCTGACCGCCGAAGAGACCAAGCAGTTTGGCGTACCGCTCGGCGGCAACCTGATTCCTTGGATTGACAAGGACCTTGGCAATGGTGTGTCGCGTGAAGAGTGGAAAGCTGGTGCAGAAACCAACAAGATCCTCGGACGTGGTGCGGCATTTGGCGCCTCCGCCAAGGCTCTAGTTCCGGTTGATGGTTTGTGTGTGCGCATTGGTGCGATGCGCTGCCATTCCCAGGCGCTCACCATCAAGCTGAAGAAAGATGTGCCGCTGGATGAGATCGAGGACATCATTACCAATACCAATCAGTGGGCTAAGGTTGTGCCAAACAACCGGGAAGCATCGATGAAAGAGTTGACTCCTGCAGCCGTGACTGGCAGCTTGACCATCCCGGTCGGTCGTCTGCGCAAAATGCAGATGGGAGGGGAGTACCTTTCCGCCTTCACGGTCGGCGATCAACTGCTGTGGGGCGCTGCTGAGCCGCTGCGTCGCATGCTGCGCATCGTGTTGGAAGACTGAATAGTCATATAATTACGCGCAATTGCTGGGGTCTGTTGGCCGTCGGTTCACTGAATCGGCTGCCACCAGACCCCAGTTGCGTTGTCAATCCGCAACACCGTTCAGCTTCGCCATGGAGATATTAAGTGCGTGTTAGTTTTACAGGAGTTAGCAAGTTGGTTACACTTGCGCGCCTAAGTCCATGATGATATGGTGAAAGTTCCCTAAAACAATGTTAAATTGGCGCAGCGATTGTGTCTGCACCAGATACGCAAACGGAATGCCCTCTTATGCCATCAAAAATGCATTCAGATAAGTGCCCGAACGTAGGCTCATTCAACTTGAAGACGCTTAGTGCCGCAGTTGCGGCAGTCCTAATGTTTTCGAATGTGCATGCTGCGGGTTTGGGAAAGTTGACAGTTTTGTCATCCCTTGGGCAGCCGTTGCGCGCTGAAATTGAACTGAGTTCCGTGTCTAAAGACGAGGTAGGCGCTTTAAACGCAAAGTTGGCGTCGGCAGACGCCTTCCGGCAGGCAAACATCGACTTCAACTCAGCATTGATGGGATTGCGCTTTGCTGTAGAGCAGCGCGGTGACAAACAGTTCATTCGCGTGACATCGACACAGCCAATGAATGAGCCGTTTGTTGATATGTTACTGGAACTGGTCGGGCCGAATGGGCGGTTGGTTCGTGAATATACATTCCTTCTCGATCCAGCGGATTTGCGAACCAGTCAATTAGCCCAGGCCGCGCCCGTCGCACCGAAAGTCTCCGCTCAAGCGGCATCGTCACAGCCAATGCCTGCCGATCGCTCTCCGTCAAGCCGCAAGACGCCGACGGAAACAGAAGGGCGCGCAGCCAAACCCTCGTCCCCTTCTGCAGCAGAAGTGAGAAGCGAAGTGGCCCAAGGTGAATACCGCATACGCAATGGTGATACGCTGGCCAGAATTGCCAGTCAGATGAAACCGGGTGGGGTATCTCTCGATCAGATGCTGGTTGCGTTGTATCAGACCAATCCTGACGCCTTTGCTGGTAATAACATGAACCGTTTGAAGGCGGGTCAGATTCTATCTGTACCCGATGCCGAGACCGCGAGCCGAATCAGTGCAGCAGAAGCGCACGGAATCGTCATTGCGCAGGCAGCTGACTTCAATAATTATCGCAGCAAGTTGGCTGGGCGAGTCGCTGATGCGGTGCCTCAGAAGGCGGCTGAAACCAAACAGAGCGCGGGTGGCAAGGTCACTGCCAAAGTGGAAGAGAAACCCACGCCCGCATCCGAGTCGAAGGATAAGTTGAAGTTGTCGAATGCGCTTCCGGCGCCCGGTGCGAATGCCGACAAGGTGGGCGGAGCCTCCCTGGAAGAAAAGATTGC
>CBHCMF010000038.1:0-25707 GCA_965974465.1 uncultured Noviherbaspirillum sp. | reverse complement strand
ATAGCTCGCTATGACGCCTTCTCGCCCTTGCAGGGCGCATCTGCGCTTGTAAGCGCAGACCGTTCAGCAGGCGGACAGCCTGCTGTCCGAAACCCCTGCTTCACCCTTGCATTGCATCGCGTCAGATGCGTCCAAATCGGGAAATTATTCCGTGCACGTTCCTTAGTTCAACTTGAATGACGTAAAGAACATATCTGCTGCTTCGCGCGATATGGCCTTTTCGCTGCCGACCACGACAACTTGGTAAATCCGGTTTTCCTTTGCAATAAAGCGTGCTAGTAGCAAACGGGATTTGGCGCCACTTGCTTCGACTTCGATGACGGTAGGAAAGCCTCCTGGCTGCGAGGATTTTTCCTGTTGTATTGTGCCGCTGATATTTCTCACCAGCGCGGTTTTCATCGCAACCAAAGCTTGGGGCGCTTGCGCCGCACTGGGCAATACGGCCGAGCCGACTGCAAAAGTGACGCCGTCCACCTCCGAGGCCGTCATCGTCATGGTGATAGGCATACCATCGAGATCAATCGTGCGGGTATGGGATGTGGGCTTGGTGGGAAGCAAAACGACATACGGGGCTTCGGGACCGTGTACTTCGCGCCAGTCAAACTTTGGACTGCAGGCGGAGAGTAATGCTGCACATGCCATGCAGGCTGGTATCAGCAAGGAGCGGGAAATAAAGTTTCGCATGGCTGAAATGGTAGCAGGAAGCGTGCATGCGTACCTGCTATGCCACATCGACAATGAGTAGACTGCCGTTGCTGCCTGCACATACGGCATGCGGCTGGCCTGCTTCGACCATGAGCAGTTCGCCCGCATTGAGTGTGCGGCATTGCCCTTCGACAAAAAGCACGAGTTTTCCTTGCAGGACCAGTAGCGCTTCGTTGTAGTCATGCACTTCTTCTGCATGCGGAGAGGTATCCATGCGCAGCAGCTTGATTTGTGCGTTGCCGACATGGCTGATAACGCGCGAGCGCCAAGCGTCCGGTAGACCATTGGCGGTCGTCAACAAGTCGATTTTCATCATCGTTTCTTTTCTCATCATTCTGTTGCCGCCAATGCCGAATGACGCGGCGCGGCACGTGAGCGCGCGCTTTGGAAAGTCCGCATGCCCAGCATGACGCCTATACATAGCAGAACGATGCCTGCGATGGCGGACGCGCTTGGTATTGCGCCACGCAAGAGAAAGGCATACAGCAATGCAGACAAGGTTTCGAAGACAATCAATTGGCCGGCAAGCGATGTCGGTAGTCGCTGACTGGCTTTGTTCCATAGCAGCGTTCCTATCCAGGATGCGCAGAGCCCGAGTAACAGCATCAGGCTGATGAACCGCCAGGGCTGCGGCCCTAAAGGGAAATCGTAAGTGGTCGCATCGCCGCTTGAATAGACCCCGTAGCAAGCTGCCCCGATGAACGCCAGTGGTAGTGTGGTCAACCCCTGCGCTGTGGACCAGGTGGACGCGCGGATGTGAGGATTTTGTTTCATGTGGCGCGCATTCATGATGGGATACCACGTCCATGCTGCTATTGCGCCGAGTGCTACGGTACTGCCGAGCGCGTAATTGGCTGTCGATCGCCTGCCGTCCAGCTGCGCCAGCTCACTTGCGTTCATCAACATCAGGCCGGTGAAGACGATCATCAGCGACGGCGCAAGACGCTTCCACGCAATCGCTTCTGACGGATGACCAGGCGACCAGTTCGAACAGATGGAAATGATCACCGGCAGGGTACCGATCAACATGGCGGGTAGCGGAGCATCGGCAAGTTGGATGGCAGTGGCAAGCGCGGCGTAATACAGGATATTGCCAACCATAGACAGCTTGATGGCCGCGGCCCAGTCCGCTTTTGATAGCGCGGCGAGCCCACGGCGATCCAGAAATGCGGGAATCAAAGCAATCAAGCCGAAGCCAATATAGCGCCCAAAGGACAGCATGAGGCCGGGATAGCCGTCAAGTATGACCGGAGCAATGAACGCCAAACCCCACATCAGGCCGGCGCCAAGCGCGCAGAGTAATCCGATGAACATAGTGCAAACAAGGTAACGAAGGGAATGCACGGTATGTGCATTCAGCACATCGATTATCGGCGTCGGTTCGGCTCGGGTCTTGTACCGATTTGCTCTTGATATTGGGCGGGGGTGACCCCGTAGGTGCGCTTGAACCAGCGGTTCAAGTGGCTCTGATCGGTCATGCCAGCGGCAGCTGCCGCCTCGGAAGGTGTAGCGCGCTGTGCTAAGAGCGACTTGGCGCGCACGGCGCGGCGTGCTTGCAAGTATTGATGTGGCGTGGCATGAAACGTGGCGGAAAACGTCCGCACGAAATGATATACCGACAATCCGGCCTCCGCCGCTAGGACGTCGACACTTAAGGTCTCATCAAGATGCGCCTCAATGCAATCAAGCACGCGTTGCATGGACGCCATGCGACGTATTTCACGGGGCGATGCTGGCCGTACTGCGCGGGCATTTCTGCCGTAACGGGCGACGATCAGATCGATCAGTTGGGTGAACTCAGAGGTAAAGGCAAGATCATCCGGTGCGTTCCACATGCGTCGGAATGCGCGCTGATAGGCCTCTGCCAGCATGGGATCGTGCACGGTCGCATCCGGGAAAAATGCCTCACTGCCGGTCATGGCCTGCAGTGTATCGGGCTCGATATACAGCATTTGATAGGTCCAACCGGTATCGATTTCCGCTTGACCAGTATGTAACTCATCCGGATTGAGGGTCACCAGCGTTCCTGCTGGTGCCAGATGGTCTGTACCTTGATAGCGGAAACGCTCCACGCCGGCTTCAATCGCACCCAGGGAATAACCATCGTGCACATGCGGGGCAAACGCATGGTCTATCAGCCTTGCCGAATACAGTTCTACGCCTGCAAGATGTGGGCTAGTCTTAAAGGTGACGAATTCGTATGGATGGTGGAACATGGCTCATTGCCTTGCACGTACCTTGTCTGTTTGCGTTCCAAACGGTACAACGTGCTGCAATCATATCGCTTTCGCGGCGCCTTAGGGACGTCAACAGCTCGGGGAGGGGCAGTCGCGGGCTTAGAGCGCTCTAGGTATGCCCAGACACAGTGCTATGGCACCAGAAATGGCCGGAGATGGGGGGATGGCGCAGCGCACAAAATGCGCTGCGCCTAACTGTATGACAAAGGCGTATTTACGCCCTTATATCATGCGCGCTGCCGAGTTAAGACGATGGTGCGATCCTGCAGCTGTGCACGTAACTGCTTGGCTTCTGCAGCTGCTTTCTCCATGTTGGCCAGTTTGACGTGACCGTACCCTCTGATCTGTTCAGGCAGTTGAGCCAGTTTCAGCATGACGGCTTTGTTTTCTTTCGTTAAGCCGTTGATGATTTCATCCACCAAGCTGAAGTACTCTTCCCGCAACACTCGCTCGCGTTTGCGTTCTTCGGTATAACCAAAGATGTCCAATGGCGTACCGCGCACAACCTTGAGCGGAGCGAGCATCTTGAATGCCGTCATCATCCATCCGCCGAAACGCATTTTGGATGGGATATCGGAACCCTTCTTCTTTTTCGCCAGCAGCGGCGGCGCGAGATGGAAGGCCACCTTGTAATCCCCTTCGAACTGGGAACTGATCTGTTCCATGAAGGCGGGATCCGTATGCAGACGAGCTACCTCATATTCGTCTTTGTACGCCATTACCTTGAATAGCGCGCGTGCCACGGCTTTCGTCAACATCTTTTTCGATTCGGGGCCTTCGAGCGCCAGCTCTTTCTGTTCCACTTTACGCACTGCATGCACGTAACGCTGTGCATACGCGTCGTTTTGATACTTGGTAAGCCAGTTCTCGCGGAATGTGAGCATCTCTTCCAGGCTTTTGGGCGCGGAAAATTGAATCACTTGTGTGCGCGTATTGGCGAGCTTTTTCAGTGCTGCGCTGTCGGCTGCAACCAGGCGACCTAGCGTGAACGCCTTTTTGTTCATGTCAATTGCCACGTTATTCAATTCAATCGCCCGCATGAGCGCCGTCAGGCTGACCGGCACTACGCCTTTTTGCCACGCGTAACCCATCATCAAGATATTGGCGGTGATTGAGTCGCCCAGTGCTTGCGATGCGGTTTCCTGTGCATCGATTGCAAAGACGTTATCGGCACCTGAAGCCGAGCGGATTTTTTCGAATAAGCCTTCCTTATTGATCGAGGCATCGGGGTTGTTGGTAAATTCCGCCGTTGGAATTTCACGATCGTTGGCGATGACTTTCGTGTGGCCACGACGCATGACGGACAAGGCGTCCGGCATGGCGGCAACCACCAAGTCGCAGGCAAGGACAGCATCGGCTTGCTGCAAGTCGACCCGAACCTGATTCAATAACGCCGGGGATGACGCAACGCGCACGTGTGACATCACGGCACCGCCTTTTTGCGCAAATCCCATGAAATCCAGGGTGGATGCACCTTTACCTTCGAGGTGAGCGGCCATCGTAATGAGTGCGCCGACCGTCACTACGCCGGTACCACCGACACCCGCGACCAGCATTTCAAATGGCTTGTCAAAGGAATGTTGTGCCGGCAACGGATACTTCGCTAGCATGCCTTCTAGGTCTGCAAGCGTAAGCTTCGCCGCGGCAGGTTTTTTGAGGCTACCGCCTAATACCGAGACGAAACTAGGGCAGAAACCTTCTGCGCAAGAGAAATCTTTGTTACATGAGGATTGCTCGATCTGGCGCTTTCTACCCAGTTCTGTTTCCAACGGAAGAATCGACAAACAGTTCGACTGCGTGCCGCAATCGCCACAACCTTCGCAGACGGCCGAGTTAATGACCATGCGTCGTTGCGGATCGGGGAAGACCATATTCCCCGGCTTGTTCTTTTTGCGCCGACGGCGTTTTTCTGCTGCACAGGTTTGATCGTAGACGAGAACGGTGACGCCTGGAATGGTGCGCAATTCCTGCTGGATCGCGTCCAGTTCGCTACGGTGGTGAACATTGACACCGGCCGGCAAGGAGACCGGGCGGTATTTTTCCGGTTCATCGGTGACGATGACGACTTTGACTGCACCCTCGCTTGTGACCTGCTGCACGATTTGCGGCACCGTAAGTTTTCCATCTACCGGCTGACCGCCCGTCATGGCCACCGCATCGTTGTAGAGAATCTTATAAGTGATATTGGTGCGCGCAGCGATTGCTTGTCGAATTGCTAAGTAACCGGAATGGTAATACGTGCCGTCTCCCAGATTTTGGAAAACGTGCTTTTCGCCGACGAAGCGAGATGCCGCAACCCAGGTAACGCCTTCGCCACCCATTTGCGTCAGGTTGACCGTATCCCGCTTCATCCAGGTTGCCATGAAATGGCAGCCGATACCGGCCAGCGCACGGCTGCCTTCGGGCACCTTGGTTGAGGTGTTGTGTGGGCAGCCGGAACAGAAATACGGCGTGCGTTTTACGGCATCCGCAGCGTTCGATAACAGCTCTGCTTTGCAAAATTTCGGTAGCTGCTCTTGCAGCTTGAGCTCCGGCAGCTTGGGTGCAAGCCAGCGAATCAAGGCCGGCGCAATTCGAGACGGCCGTAACTCGCCCAGGGAAGATAGTAAGGGTTGATTTTCGCCGTCAGTTTTGCCGAAAACAGCAGGACGGCAATCCGCCGGGAAGTTATACAGAAGGACCTTCAGTTGTTCTTCGATGACAGGCCCTTTTTCTTCCACGACCAGAATTTCTTCCAATCCCTGCGTGAAGGAAGCCAAGCGCGTTCTCTCCAGCGGATAAGTCAAGCCCGGTTTGTACAAGCGAATACCAAGCTGCTCCAGACGCTCTTGCGTGAGGCCCATGCGCTGCAGGGCTTCGATTAAGTCGAGGTAGGCCTTACCAGCGCTGATAATACCGAAGCGGGCATGGGGCGCTGCAACAATCAGGCGGTCGATCGAATTTGCGCGTGCAAATGCCTGCACGGCATGGAGTTTTTCTGCCACGCGTTCTTCAATGACCAAGCTTGGCAGATCGGGCCAACGATAGTGCAACCCATCTTTCGGATAGGTATAGTCCGTTGGTGTTTTGAAGGTAGGTGGTTCTGGCAGCTCGACCACAGCGCCGCCTTCGACCGTTTCGGAGATGGCTTTGAAGCCGACCCAAGTACCGGAGAAGCGCGACAGCGCCCACCCGTAAGGGCCGAACTCGAGATATTCCTGAATATTTGCCGGATTAATGACGGGCATTCCCCATGCCATAACGGCTTGCTCACTCTGATGTGGCATGGACGAGGAGACACAACCATGATCGTCACCTAGCACAACCAACACACCGCCATGGGGCGAAGAGCCATATGCGTTGCCATGCTTGAGGGCGTCTCCTGACCGATCGACACCCGGCCCCTTGCCGTACCACATGGCAAACACGCCATCGACTTTGCGAGTGGGATCCGATTCCACTTGCTGCGTGCCGAACACGGCGGTCGCACCGAGATCTTCGTTAATCGCCGGTAAAAACTCGATTTGATGTTCTTGTAATAACTTTCTTGCTCGCCAGACTTCCTGGTCTACAGCGCCCAGCGGAGAGCCGCGATAACCACTGATAAAGCCGGCGGTATTTAGCCCTTGCGCTTTATCGAGGCTTTTTTGCATGATCAGCAGACGCACCAGTGCTTGTGTTCCGGTAATAAAAACGCGCCCACGTTGACGCCGCAGATTATCATCGAGTTGATAGCCCGGATCTGCCAGCGGCTGTTCATGTTGCATCGGCTGAGAGGCTAATTGCGCATCGAATTGGTCTGTTATTGAGCCCATCTTCTTCCCTTGTATTGGTGCATGACTAAGCGGTAATATTCGATGAGTCATCTTATGGTTCGATGTGCGGAAAATTATTTCTATTTACTCTCCAGTTTGGCGATTGAAGGTAAATCTTTCCTCTTCTTTGGCGTTTTATGGAAAATACGACTCTTGATGCCGCTTCTCTCAAAATTCTGGTGGAGTTGCAAAAAAATACCCGTCTGTCGACCAATGAATTGGCCGAAAAAATTGGCATGTCGGCGACCCCCTGTTGGCGCCGTCAAAAAGAGTTGGAAGACAAGGGGTATATCGTGCGCTATGCGGCGATCGTGGATCGGCGCAAGGTGGGATTGTCAATATGCTGCCTGGCCAACGTATCGCTGGCGCGACATGCCGAAGGCGTGGTGGAGGCTTTTGAAAATGCGATGAAGCTCAGGCCCGAAGTCGTGGAATGCTACGAGATGACGGGCGCCACCGATTACCTGCTGAAAATCATTGTCGCCGACATGGAGGCATACCATAATTTTCTGCACAACATTCTTCTTAAAATTCCCGGTGTGTCGCAAGTCGACACAAAAGTCGCGCTGCGCGAAGTGAAGTATGAAACGGCTTTGCCTCTTGGCCGGTAACCCGCAGGCGCTGAGAGCAAGGTTAATCGCTTAGGATTTGCACTCCGAAAAACGAGGGCCGCGCTTTGGGAATATTGTTGCGCTCATCCGCCCTTTTCTGGAAATAACAACCTCTTTCCTCCTCATTCCGTGCAAAGAGAGAAATAATTCTCTCCTCTTCAGGGTTTATATTAAGACTCGATTTTTGAGATCTGGAATCGGTGGGGCAATGCCGTCACAAAAAAGATTTCAGCATTTTCCAGGCGCATTTCTCACACAAAAATTTGCTGCAAGCGCACATACGCATGATGCGCATCATATTGCGTACCGAGGCGGCGTGCGATGCATGCTTTTTATCGAAACATAATCAGGAGAAGATTGATGGGTAAGGCGTCTACTTTGCAAAGTTTCATCGGCGGTCGATGGATTGGAGGGCAAGCAGACCAAGTCCTGCGCAGTGCGATTGATGGTCATCCGGTCGCGCACACCCACGCCGAGAGCATCGACTTTGGGGAAGCAGTCTCGTATGCGCGCGCCAAAGGAATTCCCGCCCTGATGGCGATGGACTTTCAAGAGCGTGCGGCACGCCTGAAAGCACTGGCTGCTTACTTAATGGAGCACAAAGAGCAACTGTATGCGATTTCGCATCATACCGGCGCCACGCGTGGCGATAGTTGGATCGATATTGAAGGAGGAGCCGGCACGCTGTTCGCCTATGCGAGCATGGGCTCGAACGAGCTACCTTCTGGTAACGTCTTGCATGAAGGTCCGCCGATTCGTCTAGGCAAGCAGGGCAAATTTTTTGGCTCTCATATCCTGGTGCCGCGCGGCGGCGTTGCCGTGCATATCAATGCATTCAACTTTCCTATTTGGGGATTGCTTGAGAAATTTGCACCCACTTTCCTGGCAGGTATGCCATGTATTGCTAAGCCGGCAACAGCAACCAGCTATCTGAGCGAAGCGATGGTTAAGCTGGTGCAGGAATCGGGCTTGTTGCCGGAAGGGAGCTTGCAGTTGGTGATCGGCAGTACAGGCGATTTGCTCAATCGCCTCGAAGGGCAGGATGTCGTCACGTTCACCGGTTCTGCCGATACGGCAGCGAAGTTGCGCGTGCATCCGAACCTGATCCGTCATTCCGTGCCGTTCAATGCAGAAGCAGACTCGCTGAACTGTGCCATTCTGGCGCCGGATGTGACACCTGACGATGAAGAATTCGATCTCTTCGTTAAGGAGGTCGCACGTGAAATGACGACCAAAGCAGGCCAGAAGTGCACGGCGATCCGCCGTGCGATCGTTCCGCAGAAACATCTGGATGCAGTGGCGCAGCGTCTGCGTGAACGCTTGGCGAAGATTGTCGTTGGCGATCCTTCGCGTGAAGGTGTCAAGATGGGCGCGCTGGCATCGCATGCGCAACGCGCGGATGTCACTGAACGCGTGGCCATGCTGGCCGAAAAATGCGAAGTGGTCTATGGTGCGCGGGATGGTTTTGAGCCGGTGGGCGAAGGCGTCACAGACGGCGCCTTCTTTGCACCGACACTGCTGTTGTGCCGCGATGCGCTGAATAACGACAGTGTGCATGATATTGAAGCATTCGGCCCGGTCAGCACACTGATGCCTTACCAGGAAATCGATGAGGCGCTGGCACTTGCGGCAAGAGGGCGGGGCAGCCTGGTCGGCACGCTGGTCACGCGCGATCCGAAAGTCGCCGCCAAGGCGATCCCGGTGGCAGCGATGCATCATGGCCGTATGCTGGTGTTGGACCGTGAAGCCGCTGTCGAATCAACCGGTCACGGATCACCGTTGCCGGCATTGAAACACGGCGGCCCGGGCCGTGCCGGTGGTGGAGAAGAACTGGGTGGTGTGCGTGCGGTCAAGCATTATCTGCAGCGCACGGCTGTGCAAGGCTCGCCGACCATGCTGGCGGCAGTAACGGGTGAGTACCTGCGTGGCGCTGCCGTCAACGAGTCGGACGTGCATCCGTTCCGTCGCTACTTTGAGGATCTGCAGATTGGCGATTCGCTGCTGACGCATCGTCGTACCGTCACCGAGGCTGACATCGTGAATTTTGGTGGCTTGTCCGGTGATTACTTCTACATGCATTTCGATGAGATCGCGGCCAAGGATACGCAGTTCGGCAAGCGTATTGCGCATGGATATTTCGTGCTGTCTGCCGCGGCAGGTTTATTCGTGTCCCCTGCGCCGGGTCCGGTTCTCGCGAACTATGGTCTTGATACCTTGCGCTTCGTTAAGCCGGTCGGCATTGGCGATACGATACAGGCGCGCTTGACGTGCAAACGCAAGATTGATCGTCGCAAGAAAGACCACAAGGGTGTGGGTCAGGGAGTGGTTGCCTGGGATGTGGAGGTCACTAATCAGGATGGCGATCTGGTCGCAACCTACGACATTCTGACGCTGGTTTCAAAACGGACGTAACAAGCGCCGTTGTTGAAGGAATAAAAGCCGGGTAACTATCAGTGCCCGGCTTTTATTTTTTGTGGCAGCAATCATGTGCGCGCTAAACAGGTTCTGAGCAGGTACTTAAGCCAAGCCGCCAAAACGCTGGAAGAAATAAGGAGCGGCTTGCGGCACATTTTCATCTTCTCGGCGCAGCGTATCGACGATGTATTGTTCGGCCTGCGCATAGGCCGCGTTGTAGATCTGATGGCATAAATCGTAGGCAATCTTTCCTGGCCAATCTTGCGGCAGGAGAGTCAGTGGCAATTGCGGATCGTGCAGCTGTACGCGACGGAATTCATGGATTGCCAGCGTGCGCAATACGAAAGCCTGTTCCGGATCGAGTGCGGCTTTCGCGTCGAGTAGCTCGGCTACAGGGGAGAAATGGGCGAGATAGTGTTGGTAATCAGCCATGATCGTGCCTAATTCCCAGCATTGTTCGATGAGTTCTTTGAGCGGACGTCCATTCACCTGTTCCGACTCTGACGCGCTGCACACAAAGACGCTGCTGCGCACATTCAGGCGATCGAGAATTTCGCCAAGTGCTTCTGCATCTGCGCTCGGATGAATGAAGATGGCCGGCGCAATCATGCCAAAACCTTCCCACGTCAATTCTTTGCGCAATTCTGCACGCTGCTGCGCGGTGATCGCGCCCGAGGTGGCAAACAGCAATGTCCATTGTCCTTGCCATGCGCGGTCAGATGGCGTGTAGACACGTTGGTACGCATGTTCGAAACGGCGTTGTGCCGCCGGGTTCAGCGCGTACAAGCTGCGTCGGCCTTCGCGTTTGGCATCCAGCCAGCCTTCTTCGGCCAGTCGAAACACGCTAGTGCGCGCCAGTCGGTCATTGATACCGAAAGGGGTCAGCAGATCAATCAGGCTACCTAGCCAGAGTTGCCCCCCGTGCGGCGTGATGGCATCGCCAAACAACGTCATGACGACCGACTTGGCACGCGGCGGATTGTTCTTCATGAACTGTTGTATCCATTTCTTGATCGCAGGATTTTTGCTCGGCGGCATAGACGGAATGAGATTGTGTAAAAGGCAATAAAACGGTGCCGCTAAATAGTGCGGCGCCCGAAATAATACAGACATCAGGCGCTATTTTGCTGAATGCGACAGAGCTGCGACCACAAATTGATACGAAAATTTAAAGTGATACGGAAAAATATATTTACATACATATTTATGTATCATATTATGGATCTCAGGTTACGCATATTCAATTCGTCTATAGGAACTTTGCTTGACATCGAATACGTCGATGTTGGCAAACCTGTAAATCGTCGCATAGGAGGAGTGGGCCATGTACGCACAATTGGTTGACACCGGCAGTAAGAAAATTCGTTCACTGGATGAAATGGGTTCGGAAGAACGTGCGTTTCAAGAAAAAGTGAATGAAGGCATCAAGATCGAGCCTAAAGATTGGATGCCTGAGGGTTACCGCAAGACGTTGATTCGCCAGATTTCGCAGCATGCGCATTCGGAAATCGTCGGCCAGCTACCGGAAGGGAACTGGGTCACACGCGCCCCGACACTCAAGCGCAAATCCATTTTGTTGGCCAAGATTCAGGATGAGGCCGGTCACGGTTTGTATCTGTACAGTGCCGCCGAGACACTGGGCGTATCGCGTGACGAACTCCTGGAGGCTTTGCATTCCGGCAAAGCAAAATATTCCAGCATTTTTAATTATCCGACGTTGAACTGGGCCGACATGGGCGCAATCGGTTGGCTGGTGGACGGTTCCGCCATCATCAATCAGATTCCGCTGTGCCGATGCTCGTATGGCCCGTATTCGCGTGCCATGATTCGCGTCTGCAAGGAAGAGTCATTCCACGCGCGTCAGGGATACGACATCATGCTCTCGCTGTGCAAGGGCACACCGGAACAGAAGCAAATGGCGCAGGATGCGCTGAATCGTTGGTGGTGGCCGTCGCTGATGATGTTCGGTCCTTCCGATACGGAGTCGGTGAACAGCGCGCAATCGGCCGAATGGCGCATCAAGCTCTTTTCCAATGACGAGTTGCGCCAGAAGATGGTCGATCAGACTGTGCCGCAAGCTGAATTCCTCGGCTTGACGATTCCTGATCCACAACTGAAGTGGAACCCGGAGCGCGGTCATTACGATTTCGGCGAAATCGACTGGACCGAATTCAACAATATCCTCAAGGGCAATGGCCCGTGCAACCGTGAACGTTTGCGTACGCGCGTCAAGGCATACGACGATGGCGCATGGTTCCGTGACGGACTGGTTGCCTATGCCGACAAACAAGAACGCCGCAAAGCACAGGCACAACAGGCTGCCTGACCGAATCACCGAAGGAGAATTTCATGAGCAAAGAATGGCCTCTGTGGGAAGTATTCATTCGCAGCCAACATGGCTTGGCACACAAACATGTCGGCAGCCTCCACGCGCCAGATGCGGAAATGGCCGTCAACAATGCGCGCGACGTCTACACGCGCCGCAATGAAGGTGTCAGCATCTGGGTGGTGAAAGCGTCTGATATCACTGCCAGCAGCCCGGGCGACAAGGCAGCGTTATTCGAGCCGTCCAATAGCAAGGTATATCGCCACCCGACGTTCTTCCCCATGCCGGAAGAAGTGAAAAATCTGTAACGCAAGCGGAGAATGACGATGGCGGATCCTAAGTTCGAATATCTATTGCGCCTGGCGGACAACGGCCTGGTGCTGAGTCAGCGTCTGTCGGAATGGTGCGGCAAAGGGCCAGCGCTGGAAGAAGACATGGCGTTAACTAACGTCGCCCTTGATCTGATCGGGCAGGCACGATTCTGGTTCACGTATGCCGGCGAAATTGAAGGCAAGGGGCGCGACGAAGATCAGCTCGCCTTTCTGCGCGATGCGCACGATTTCCGCAACCTGCTGTTGGTGGAACAGCCGAACGGCACTTATGCCGATACGCTGGCACGTCAGTTCTATTTCGATACCTGGCATTACCTGTTGCTGGAGCGACTGGTCCAGTCTTCCGACGAGCGGATCGCGGCAGTGGCGGAAAAATCGTTGAAGGAAGTGCGCTACCATGTGCGCCGCAGCGGTGATCTGGTCGTGCGTTTGGGCGATGGCACCGAGAAGAGTCATCAGATGATGCAGCAGGCCCTGAACGACCTGTGGATGTACACAGATGAGATGTTCCAGGCCGACGCAGTGGAGCAGGCCATGGCAGAGCAGGGCGTCGCTCCGGCCCTTGCCGACTTGCGTGAGCCTTGGCTTAACCACGTCCTTGAAATATTCGAAGAGGCAACCCTGGTCGTGCCGCCGATGAATGCCTGGATGCAAAAAGGCGGCAAGCAAGGCGTGCATTCCGAACATCTCGGGTACCTGCTCGCTGAAATGCAATTCCTGCAGCGCGCCTATCCCGGGGCGCAGTGGTAAACGCCATGGATGCGACCACAGACCACATCTGGGCCTGGCTGGAGGAGGTCCCCGATCCCGAAGTCCCTGCGATTTCGGTGGTCGACCTGGGCATCGTGCGCGATGTCCAATGGAACGGCGAGGAATGCGTCGTCACCATTACCCCAACCTACAGTGGCTGTCCGGCGATGCTGGTGATCGAGCAAGGGATCGCGGCATCGCTGAAAAATCACGGCGTAGAACGTTCACGGATAAAAACGCAATTATCGCCAGCTTGGACGAGCGATTGGATGTCGGAAGCCGGCAAGGTCAAACTCAAGAATTACGGGATTGCCCCCCCAGCGCAACAAGTGATCGACATCAGTCGTATCACACGCAAGCAGCCTGATACCTTGAAAGTCCCGTGTCCGCGCTGTGGGTCCATCCATACACACTGTACCAGTCAGTTCGGATCGACTGCATGCAAGGCCTTGTACCGCTGCGACGATTGTCTGGAGCCGTTCGATTACTTTAAATGCCATTAGCCACCCATCCCGCACACGCGGTGTCCGGCTTAAGTGAGGGGAGTCCGTTATGAGCAAGTTTCACCCGTTGACCGTCTCGAAAGTGACACAAGAGACGCGCGACACGATTGCGGTCACATTCACCGTACCGCCCGAATTGCAGAATGAATACCGTTACGTGCAAGGCCAGCATCTGACGCTGCGCACGACGATCAATGACGAAGATGTGCGACGCTCTTATTCCATCTGCTCTGCCGTGCAGGAAAACAATCTGCGCGTGGCGATAAAGCGCGTACAAGGCGGCCTGTTTTCAACCTGGGCCAATGAAGCGCTGCAACCTGGGAGCGTGCTCGATGTGATGCCCCCAATGGGCCACTTTAATGTGCCGCTATCGCCCGATAACCGCAAACACTATCTCGGCTTTTCTGCTGGTAGTGGTATCACGCCGTTGTTGTCGATCATTAAGACCACGCTGCTGACCGAGCCGCATAGCCGATTCACGCTGTTTTACGGTAATCGTGCATCCTCATCAGTGATCTTCAAGGAAGAACTGGCTGAATTGAAAGATCGTTACCTGGATCGTTTCAGACTAGTCTACGTGATGAGCCGTGAACCGCAAGATATCGAACTCTTCAATGGGCGCATCACCAGCGAAAAATGTCATCAATTCTTTAAGCATTGGGTGCGGCTGGAAGATGTCGATCAGGCGTTCATCTGTGGCCCGGAGCAAATGATGCTCGACGTGTCGCAGGCGTTGCAAGACGGCGGTCTGGCGAAAGACCAGATCAAGGTCGAACTGTTTGCCGCCAGTGCCCCCAAGCGTCGCCATGTGCCGAAAGAAGGCGCTGTTATCGATAACCGTGATTGTGAAGTCACGCTGATCATTGATGGTGCCCACATCAATTTCACGATGGAGAAAGACAAGGAGTCTGTCCTCGATGCTGCACTTAAGCAGGGGATCGACATGCGTTATTCGTGCAAGGCTGGTGTGTGTGCCACCTGTCGCTGCAAGGTGTTGGATGGCAAGGTCGACATGGACGCCAACTATGCACTGGAAGACTATGAAGTGGCGCGCGGTTTCGCGTTGTCTTGCCAGAGTTTTCCGGTCAGCGACAAAGTGGTCATGGATTTTGACCAGGACCACTAGAGCAATTTGAATACGCGTGAAAGGGGGCCATCTCGGGCCTGCGATGCTCGCCGTAGCTCACCTACGGTTGCGCTTCTCGGCCTGACCTGACTTCCCTTGCACGCGCATTCAAACCGCTCTAAGAAGCACTTCTTTCAAGTGCACCAGAAGCTTGTGTAAAAGAGGAATCTTCTCATCGTTAGGGTCAACACTTTAAACGAGATGGTATTGAGGCCTTGAACAGCTTCTGAAACATATAACATTGGAGAAACCTATCGTGTCTCAGACTTTTTTTGAACGCCACCACGCACTGTTGCAGCAGGCGACCGAAGCGATAGAGAAGCGTGAGTACTGGAGCGCCTATTCTGAAGTGCCGAGTCTGAAAGTCTATGGCGAAACCGCCAATGACGACGGCAAGGCCGCTTATGAAGCACTGCTGGAAAAGCCGTTTGCATTGGAGCAACCGGCAACGGTCGGTACGGTAGGCAAGGAGGTTTCACCCTACGGCTTTCAACTTGGCATCCGCTATCCAAAAGCCGAGCTCGACGCATTGTTCACTACCATTCAGAGCGCTACGCCGGCATGGCGCAAGGCTGGTCCACAGGCATGGGTGGGCGTGTCTTTGGAAATCTTGCAGCGGCTGAACCAGCGTAGTTTTGAAATTGCCTATGCCGTGATGCATACGACCGGGCAACCCTTCATGATGGCGTTTCAGGCCGGTGGGCCGCATGCGCAAGACCGCGGACTCGAAGCGGTTGCCTATGCTTGGCAGCAGCTCAGCAAGATTCCGCAAGCGGCGTATTGGGAAAAGCCGCAAGGTAAGAATGAACCGCTAAAAATGGAAAAGCGTTACAGCGTGGTGCCGCGTGGCATCGCGCTCATGATCGGTTGCTGCACCTTCCCGACCTGGAATGGCTATCCAGGCTTGTTCGCTAGTCTGGCGACCGGCAATGCCGTCGTCGTCAAGCCGCATCCCGGCGCGATTCTGCCGTTGGCAATCACCGTTCAGATTGCCCGCGAAGTGCTGGCTGAAGCCGGCTTCGATCCGAACATCGTCACGTTGGTCGCACACGAGCAAGGGGACAATACGGCAGTGGCGCTTGCTACGCGCCCAGAAGTGCGGCTGATCGATTTCACCGGCAGCAGCGAAAATGGCAACTGGCTGGAACGCAATGCGCACCAAGCTCAAGTATTTACCGAAAAAGCGGGCCTCAACCAGATCATCATCGACTCCACGAATGATCTCAAAGGAATGGCACGCAATATCGCTTTTTCGCTCACGTTGTATTCGGGGCAGATGTGTACAGCGCCGCAAAACATTTATATCCCCAAAGACGGCATCGACACACCAGAAGGCCACGTCAGCTTTGATCAAGTGGTGCAAGCTATTGGCGACAGCATCGCGAAATTAACCGGCGATCCGGCCAAGGCGGTCGAAATTCTCGGCGCCCTTCAGAACGATGGCCTGCTTCACCGCATAGAAACAGCGCGGGAACTGGGCGAAGCGGTGATGGACAGCAAAACACTGGAGCATCCGCTATTCCCCGGTGCGCGTATCCGTACGCCTCTGTTCTTGAAAGTCAGCCAAGCGAATGAAAGCCGCATCATGCAGGAACTGTTTGGTCCGATTTCATTCGGCATCGCCACCGAAAGCACTGCACACAGCATCGCACTGACAGAAAAAGGCGTGCGTGAACATGGTGCATTGACGCTATCGTTGTACTCGACCAACGCTGCTGTGATCGAGCATGTGCGCGAGGTGGCTGAACAGGTGGGTGTCGCGTTGTCGATTAACTTGACCGGCGGCGTCTTTGTGAATCAGTCTGCGGCATTCAGCGATTTCCATGGGACGGGGCTCAATCCTGCCGCGAACATGGCGCTGACCGACGCCGCCTTCGTTGCTAGCCGTTTCGGCGTCGTGCAAAGTCGCGCGCATGTATCACTCTAATCGACAACGGAGCGCTTGATGACTTACCAAAATATCTTATTCGAAATCAATGATGGCATTGCGCGCTTGACGCTCAATCGTCCCGACAAACTCAACAGCTTTACCGCCGCAATGCACCTGGAAGTGCGAGAAGCTTTGAAGCAGGTACAGAATGACTCCTCCGTTCGCGTGCTGGTTTTGACTGGTGCTGGACGCGGTTTCTGTGCCGGTCAGGATCTGGCCGACCGCGCAGTAGCACCTGGCTCCGCCGCAGTCGATCTCGGCGAATCAGTCGAAAAATACTATGCACCTCTGGTGCTGGCACTGCGTAACTTGCCGGTGCCTGTCATTTGCGCAGTGAATGGGGTGGCTGCAGGCGCTGGCGCCAATCTGGCACTGGCCGCTGACATCGTGATCGCCGCCAAATCAGCCTCGTTTGTCGAAGCGTTCTGCCGCCTTGGTCTGATCCCGGACACAGGGGGGACCTACTTCTTGCCGCGCTTAGTTGGAACGGCCCGTGCCATGGGGTTGGCCATGCTTGGAGAGAAGTTGAGTGCTGAACGTGCGGAAAGCTGGGGGTTGATCTGGAAATGTGTCGATGACGAAAACTTCCAGGTCGAGGTGACCAAGCTGGCACAGCATTTTGCAACGGCACCAACCAAAGGATTGGCCCTGACCAAGCGCGCATTATATGCAAGCCCGGCCAATACCTTGGAGCAGCAGCTCAATCTCGAACGCGACTATATGCGAGAACTGGGGCAGAGCGAGGATTACCGCGAAGGTGTCCAGGCCTTCATCGAAAAGCGCACGCCGCAATTCAAGGGAGCATAAGTGATGGCAAAGGCAATTGACATCAGTAAGACCGTCGCAGTGGTAGGCAGCGGCGCAATGGGGGCAGGGATTGCACAGATCGCAGCAGCAGCCGGTCATCCAGTCAAACTGTTCGATACCCGTGCGGAAGCTGCCGACAAGGCGATCGCAGAGATTCGCAAGACCTATTCCAAACTGGCTGAAAAAGGCCGGATGACAGCGGCCGCCGCCGAAGCAGCTGGTGCACGCTTGCAGTCGGTTACCGCAATTGGCGAGCTTGCCGACGCGGCATTGGTCGTAGAGGCGATTGTCGAAAATCTTGATGCCAAGCGCGGACTGTTCGCTGAACTTGAAACGGTGGTCGACGACAACTGCATTCTCGCGACGAATACCTCGTCCATTTCGATCACTGCAATTGGTGCCAAACTGCGTTTGCCGCAGCGCTTGGTCGGTATGCACTTTTTCAACCCGGTGCCTTTGATGGCTTTGGTGGAAGTCGTGAGTGGCGTGGCGACTGGCCGTGAAGTGGCAGAGATTGTTTATGCCACGGGTGCCGCATGGGGAAAAAGCCCCGTGCATACGGCATCGACGCCCGGTTTCATTGTTAATCGTGTTGCCCGGCCATACTACGCAGAGAGCTTGCGCGTGGCGACTGAGCAGGCCGCTACGCCAGCCACGCTGGATGCCGTGATGCGCGAAGCTGGCGGTTTCCGCATGGGACCATTTGAATTGATGGATTTGATCGGACACGACGTCAACTTCGCCGTTACAAGCTCGGTCTTCGCCGCCTACTTCAATGACCCGCGTTTCACCCCGTCGTTGCTGCAACAGGAATTGGTGAATGCCGGCTTCCTTGGCCGCAAGAGCGGCCGTGGCTTCTATCAATATGGTGAGCAAGCGAGCACCCCGGTCCCGCACACGGAACCGGCATATGCCACGCCGACCAGCATCTCGCTGTTCGGAAACGATGCGCACCTGGAAGCGGTAGCTGCTCGGCTTGCTACGCGCGGTGTTGCCATTGAACGCCCAGCGCACCCGAAACAGGAAGGTGCCTATATCGAATGTGGTGAGGCGACCATCTATTTGACAGATGGACGCAGCGCGACGCAACGGGCCCGCGATACCGGTGTGCGCAATACGGTACTGCTGGATCTTGCCCTCGACTTTTCAACAGCGACACGCATTGCACTGACACGCGCTGACCTTTGTGTCGACACAGCGTATCAGGCAGCGGTGGGACTGTTCCAGGCCGCTGGTTATGCAGTCTCCGCTCTGGACGACGTGCCTGGCATGGTCGCCATGCGCACCGTCGCCATGCTGGCCAACGAGGCAGCCGACGCCGTGAATCAAGGTGTGTGCAGTGTTGAAGCGGTCGATACGGCAATGCAAAAAGGCGTCAATTATCCGCGCGGTCCGCTCGCTTGGGCGGATAGCATCGGCGTTCCCTACATCATGACAGTGCTAGACAATCTTGGTGTCGCATACGGCGAGGACCGTTATCGAATTTCTCCTCTGATTCGACGCAAAGTCGCGGCAGGAGCAACATTCCATGGATGATTTGCAGCAAGCGCAGGCCCTCGCCGAAGCCACCGCCAAAGCGATGTTCTCTCGCGACCCCGCTTCCCAAGCACTCGGCATGAAGATTGTGAAAATGGGCCCCGGTTATGCGCAGATGACCATGCCGATACGCGAAGACATGCTTAACGGTCATCGTATGTGCCATGGCGGTTTTATTTTTGCGCTGGCCGATAGTGCATTTGCCTTTTCTTGCAACAGCTATAACCGCAATACTGTCGCTTCCGGCTGCAGCATCGACTATCTCGCCCCAGGCCGCCTCGGCGACCTGCTCACTGCAGAGGCAAGGGAGCAGTCGCGCGCCGGTAAGACCGGCGTGTACGACGTCGTCGTCATCAATCAGGAGGGGACGCGTATTGCCCTGTTTCGCGGCAAGTCCTACCAGGTCAAAGGCGAAGTTCTGGACGATATGGCGTCATAAAACGAGCAGACGCAACTCTCAACGTAATCAATATTTCAGGAGCAATCAACATGAGCGAAGCTTTTATCTGTGATGCGATCAGAACCCCCTTCGGTCGTTATGGTGGTGTCTTGTCGTCTGTGCGTGCCGACGATCTTGCAGCGCTGCCGATCAAGGCGTTGATGGAACGTAATCTCGGCGTGGCCTGGAATGAAGTGGACGACGTGTTATACGGTTGTGCCAATCAAGCCGGTGAAGATAACCGCAATGTCGGGCGCATGGCCGCGCTGCTGGCTGGTTTGCCAGTCGACGTGCCAGGCACCACGATCAATCGCTTGTGCGGCTCCAGCCTCGATGCGGTCGGCATGGCAGCGCGCAGCATCAAGGCAGGTGAAACCAAGTTGATCATCGCGGGCGGTGTAGAAAGCATGAGCCGTGCACCTTTTGTGATGGGTAAAGCCGACACCGCGTTCTCGCGTACGGCAAAAATTGAAGACACCACGATCGGTTGGCGTTTCGTGAACCCATTGATGAAAGCGCAATACGGTATCGACTCGATGCCAGAAACCGCAGAAAACGTTGCTGTCGAGTTCAACGTCAGCCGCGCTGACCAGGATGCGCTGGCATTGCGCAGCCAGCAGCGTTGGGCCGCTGCGCAAGCCGCTGGCTTGTTTGCCTCTGAAATTGTGCCAGTCTCGATTGCGCAGAAGAAAGGTGATCCGAAAATCGTGTCGACGGATGAGCATCCGCGGCCCGATACATCGCTGGAAACGCTGGCCAAGCTCAAGGGCGTCGTGCGCCCAGATGGCAGCGTTACCGCCGGCAATGCCTCCGGCGTTAATGACGGCGCTTGCGCCATCTTACTGGCATCAGCTGCCGCAGCGGAAAAACATGGGTTGAAACCACGTGCACGTGTGCTGGGCATGGCAACTGCCGGCTTGGCACCGCGTATCATGGGTTTCGGTCCAGCCCTCGCGACTAAAAAAGTGCTGGCGCAAACGGGCCTGAAGCTGTCACAAATGGATGTGATCGAACTCAACGAAGCCTTTGCCGCGCAAGCCTTAGCTGTAACGCGCGATCTGGGGTTGCCGGATGATGCTGCGCATGTGAACCCGAACGGCGGTGCGATTGCGATCGGCCATCCACTTGGGGCATCTGGTGCGCGTCTGGTAACAACCGCATTGAATCAACTGGAACGCACCGGCGGCCGTTTTGCGTTGTGCACCATGTGCATCGGCGTTGGCCAAGGCATTGCGTTGATTATCGAGCGCGTGTAAATCAATCATCCGAAACGAAAAGGCTACTGCATTCATCATGGAACACTACCAGGACATTCTCGTCAGCGAGGCGCGCCCCGGCGTTCAATTGATTACGCTGAATCGTCCCGATGCACGTAACGCATTGCGCAATAACACCCTACATGAAATTGCCTCCGTATTAGGTGCAGCAGCCACCAACGACAAGATCCGTGTAGTGGTCGTGACCGGCGGTCCGAAAATATTTGCCGCCGGCGCCGACATCAAGGAAATGGCGAATTTGGATGCCATTGATACCCTGACCGGCATACGGCCTGAATATTGGAAAGCCATCGCCGCTTTCCAAAAGCCTTTGCTGGCAGCGATTAACGGTTACGCGCTGGGCGCCGGTTGCGAACTGGCGATGCACGCGGATATCGTTATCGCAGGACAGTCAGCCCGCTTCGGACAGCCGGAAATCAATCTCGGCACGATGCCGGGTGCAGGCGGTACGCAACGGTTAATTAGAACGGTCGGCAAAGCCCTGGCAATGAAAATGGTCCTGAGTGGTGAAATGATCGATGCAGCGACCGCCTTAACAGCGGGATTGGCGGCAGAAGTCACGACCGACGAACAGACGATTGAACGCACGCTAGCGTTGGCCGAAGTGATTGCCTCCAAGTCGCCGCTAGCAGTCGCTTTGGCCAAAGAGTCGATGCTCCGTTCGTTTGAGGTTGGCCTGGAAACAGGTTTGAGCCTGGAACGGAAATCCTTCTCGTTGTTGGCCGCGAGCGCTGATCGCAAGGAGGGGATTGCGGCCTTTCTGGAAAAGCGGCAACCGGTATTTACTGGGAAGTGACATGACCAGCCCGGCGCGCGCCTTGAACTGAGAGAGGTATCCCATGGTAAAAGTGTATTCCATCAATGGTGTGACGCCGGTGGTTCACCCAACCGCCTACGTGCATCCCAGTGCAGTGTTGATCGGTGATGTGATCGTTGGGCCGCGTTGCTACGTCGGCCCCGCCGCTTGCATGCGGGGGGATTTTGGGCGTCTGATTCTTGAAGAGGGCGCGAATTTGCAGGACACCTGTGTGATGCACGGATTCCCTGGCAGTGACACCGTGGTCGAAGAGAATGGCCACATCGGCCACGGGGCGGTGCTGCATGGCTGCCGGATAGGAAAAAACGCCTTGGTCGGCATGAATGCCGTCATCATGGATGGCGCACTCATCGGCGAATCAAGCATTGTCGCTGCCATGAGCTTCGTCAAAGCGGGCATGAGCGTGCCGCCTCGCAGCCTGGTTGTCGGTTCACCGGCGCGTGTGATGCGCCCGTTGCGGGACGACGAAATCGCCTGGAAAACCAACGGCACCATCCAGTATCAGGACCTTGCCGAACGCTCGTTGCGCAGTATGCAGCTGGTGGAAGCATTGACTGAGGTCGAGCCAGATCGCAAACGCTTGGAGATCGGCACCGCAATACCGCTTCATGTAAGCAAGGAAGGTATGTGACCCTCTCTATGTCTGTCAGCTGTTTGACGCTTTCGTGCATGCTCTAAGAGAGCGCATCACTGGCACTGATATCGAGGTGTAATGGGGCGAAGGAAAATCGCTCGTTCCGGGAAAAAACCGGAGAAAAATTTTCCCAACCTATCTAATACTCTGGCGCGCGTTCTTTAACGTCGAATGCCATAACAATTTTGTGTTTTTATTATTGGGGAGAGAACATGCTGTTGAAAACGAAAATGATTCCATTGGCTGGCGCCATCGCATTTGCCTTTGCGGGTGCTGCCTCTGCTCAGGTGCAAGTCGTCAAGCTCGGCCTCGTTGGTCCGGTCTCTGGCCCGACAGCTCACTTCGGCAAAGACAATGAAAACGGCGCCCGCATGGCGATCGATGACCTCAATGCCAAGGGCTTGGTCATTGGCGGCAAAAAAGTCAAATTTGAACTGCTCTCCGAAGATGATGGCGCGGATCCGAAGCAAGGTACCGCAGCCGCTCAAAAGCTGGTCGATGCCAAGGTCAACGGCGTGATCGGCCACCAAAGTTCCGGCACGACGATCCCTGCTTCGAGAATTTACCACGATGCCGGTATTCCTCAGATTTCCCCGTCTGCAACGAATCCGAAATACACCCAACAAGGCTTCAAGACCGCATTCCGCGTGGTGGCCAATGACAGCCAGCTGGGCGGCGCGTTGGGCCGTTATGCGGCAGAGAAGCTGGGCGCGAAGAAAGTTGCTGTGATCGACGACCGTACTGCATACGGCCAAGGCGTGGCAGATGAATTCGCCAAGAGCGCAAAGGCCAAGGGCGTACAAGTGGTTGCTCAGCAATACACTAACGACAAGGCGACCGATTTCAACGCGATCCTGACTGCGATCAAGGCAAAAAATCCGGACGTGGTGTTCTTCGGCGGCATGGACGCGGTTGCTGGCCCGATGTTGCGTCAGATGAAGGCTCTGGGTATCAAGGCCAAATTCATGGGTGGCGATGGTATCTGCAGTGAAGGTCTGGCTAAGCTCGCTGGTGATGGCATCAGTGAGGGCCAAGTCGTATGCGCCGAAGCTGGTGGTGTGGAAGACGCACAAAAGAAAGGCCTGGAAGACTTCAAGGCTGCATACAAGAAGAAGTTTGGCCAAGATGTGCAGATTTATGCACCGTACGTGTATGACTCAATGATGGTGATGGTTGAGGCCATGAAGAAGGCGAACTCCGTCGAGCCGGCAAAGTACCTGCCGGAACTGGGGAAGACCAGCTACAAGGGTGTCACGGGCAACATCGCCTTTGACAGCAAAGGCGATATCAAAAACGGCACCTTGACGTTGTACACCTACAAAGGCGGCAAACGCGAGCAGTTGGCTGTCGTGAAGTAATTCACAGCAGACGAATGCGACACGGGCATACCTTCGTAGAAAGTAGAAAGAAGGATGTGCCCGTGTCGATGAAAGTGGAGGGGGATGTCCTGTAAATCCTTCTCTGGTGGACTCTGGGCATGCTGAATTAATGGCATATCGGGCCTGCAAAAAGCCACTACCTGCTTTGGCTGAAGATGGGATGGCCCAAATCCTAGTCGCGAACTGATGTCGGCGCAGTTGGGGAATGCGCAAACATCGAAGCAGGCAAATTGATTCGGCACATCATCAACATCCGCAATCCCCTTCTTGAATCTCCTCAACGCTCGCGTAACGCGCGTCGATATTGAATCGCTTCGGCAACGTGCGCTTGTCCAATACTCGGTGCATCAGCTAAATCAGCGATGGTGCGCGCCACTTTCAATACGCGATGATAAGCACGTGCTGACCAGTTCAGCCGCGCCATGGCAGTGCGCAGTAGCTGTTCACCCTGTGCATCCGGCCGGCAATGCATATCAATATCCGCTGTCGACAAGTTGTAATTACCTTTGCCCTGGCGCTTGAGCTGTTTGTCGAGCGCCTGCGCCACACGCGCAGCAATCGCAGAGGATGGCTCGCCATTGGCTTGCTGGAGCAGCTCCTCATGTGACAGAGCACCGACCTGAATTTGCATGTCGATGCGATCAAGTAGCGGGCCGGATATCTTGTCTTGATAGCGTGCCACAGCGTCTGGCGTGCAGCGGCACTTGTTGGCGCTATGTCCCAGGTAGCCGCAAGGGCAGGGGTTCATTGCGGCAATCAATTGAAAACGCGCAGGGAAATCCGCTTGCCGTGCTGCACGCGAAATCGTGATGCAACCGGATTCCAGCGGCTCGCGTAATACTTCCAGCACCTTGCGGTCGAATTCCGGAAGCTCATCGAGAAACAGGGCGCCTCGGTGTGCGAGTGAAATCTCGCCAGGGCGAGGCGTGCCACCGCCTCCCACCAGCGCTGCACCGGAGGCGGTATGGTGGGGCGCGCGGTAAGGGCGTACCTTCCAGCGCGAGATCGAAAAGCCGCCTGCCAGCGATTGCACCGCCGCCGATTCCAAGGCTTCCTCGTCCGTCATCGGCGGCAGGATACCGGGAAAGCGCGCCGCCAGCATCGATTTGCCAGTGCCCGGTGGCCCGATCATCAAGACACTATGGCCGCCCGCCGCTGCTACTTCAAGGGCACGTTTCGCCTGTGCCTGGCCCTTGACCTCGGAAAAGTCGGGGTAGGGGGGAAGCGCCGAGGTGGTTTGTGCTTTGTGCCGCCCCAATCGCGCCTCGCTGTCGCACGCAGCGAAGTGGGCGCAGACATGAAGGAGCGAATCGGCGGGAAAGATTGCCGCATCGCGCACCAGCGATGCTTCATCGGCATTGGCGCGGGGGAGAATGAATGCGCGCTCTTTTCCAGAGGTGTTGCCTGCACGATGCATCGCATACGTCATGGCCAACGCGCCGCGAATCGGTCGCAGTTCACCGGACAGTGACAGTTCGCCGGCAAATTCATATTTGTCAAGTTCATCAGACGG
The DNA here is from genome assembly GCA_965974465.1 of uncultured Noviherbaspirillum sp. Taxonomy (GTDB): domain Bacteria; phylum Pseudomonadota; class Gammaproteobacteria; order Burkholderiales; family Burkholderiaceae_D; genus Noviherbaspirillum. The sequence continues at coordinate 576 of CBHCMF010000038.1, read as the reverse complement.
CATTTGCCCAGAGGCGGCAAGAATGCCAAGGGCAATCGGCAAGTCAAAGCGGCCCGACTCTTTCGGCAGATCGGCTGGCGCAAGATTGACTGTGATCCGTCTTGCAGGGAATTCAAAACAGGCATTCTGTAATGCAGCGCGCACACGGTCCTTGGATTCCTTTACCTCCGTTTCAGGCAGTCCGACAATGGTGAAGCTGGGAAGACCATTGGCGAGATGAACCTCAACGGTTACTTCTGGCGCGTGCATGCCGGCAAGTGCGCGGCTCTTTAATACGGCTAGGCTCATAGGCCGAGTTCCTTAGGGCACGAGGGACGTGTAGATGGCGGCTATCGTTGCTATAGGAAAATGCCGCCATTTTTCAAGAAATTGTTTTGAAGCGAGCCGCGTTTTGGACAGTGCGGCCATGAGGCACTCCTGAAAGAGTACAGGAATGCATGCAAAATATTATAAAGAAGATAATGCTTTGCGTGCAAAACGGAAGGCAAACGCAAAAGTCAAGACTTGACCCTCAACGTCAGGGCCAAGTCGTATGCGCCGAAGCTGGTGGTGTGGAAGACGCACAAAAGAAAAGCC
>CBHCMF010000037.1:0-25959 GCA_965974465.1 uncultured Noviherbaspirillum sp. | reverse complement strand
TTGCGTATCGGCACGCGCCTCACCATTGGTTTCGGCATCGTCCTGGCCATGCTGGTCGTGGTACTTGTTGCCGACAATATCGTCAGCACCCGCAACCGTGAGACGATGACAGCCGGACTGGAGGTCAGCAATGCCAAGAGCATACTGGCCGCGGACATCAAGAGCGCATTGTTGGAAAGCGGCATTGCGATGCGCAACATCGGCCTCCAATCTGATCTTGGCGCGATGAAGAAGGAAGAGGAAAAGGTGAAAGCGTTGCGTCAACGCTTCACCGAGGCGCGCGACAAGCTAGCCAAGCTCGGTCTCACGGATAGCGAGCAAAAGATTCTTGCCGACCTTACGCGGCTTGATCAAGAAATCGATGTCCCATTCAAGGAGGCCATCCGCTTATCTACCGCATTCAACAGCGAGGACGCAATCAAGCTCATCACGTCCCGCATCGATCCGCTCAATCTGCAAGCACTCGCTGAAATTAACAAGCTTGTCGAAATCCAGCAGGTGACGGCACGCAAAGTTCTTGAGGCCACGGTCGAGTCCGGCAAACAGTTGATGAATATGCTGTTTGTGATCGGCGCCATCGCCTTGATTGCCGGCAGTACCTTTGCTTGGGCAATGACACGCAGCATCGTCCAACCCTTACGAGAAGCAGTGTTGGTCGCGCGCCGTGTCGCCGCTGGCGAACTCACTTCGCAAGTTCATGTGAGCGGCACCGACGAAGTCGGCCAGTTGCTCCAAGCGTTACGGGAGATGAGCGACGGCCTGCAGAGAATCGTCGGTGAAGTGCGCAATGGTACGGATTCGATCACTGTCGCGTCACGTGAAATCGCTTCCGGCAATGCCGACCTGTCGTCACGCACGGAGATGCAAGCGGGGGCGTTGCAGGAGACAGCGCATTCAATGGGGCAGATTACGACGGTTGTGAGGCAAAATGCAGAACATGCGAAAGAGGCAAACCAGCTTGTGATATCGGCATCGAGCGTTGCCGCCAAGGGTGGTGAGGTAGTGGGGCAAGTCGTTGACACGATGGGGTCAATCAAGGAAAGCTCTCGCAAGATCGTCGACATCATCGGTGTAATCGATGGCATTGCGTTTCAGACCAACATCCTCGCATTGAATGCAGCAGTAGAAGCTGCACGTGCGGGCGAGCAGGGACGCGGCTTTGCGGTCGTCGCTGCGGAGGTTCGCAACTTGGCCCAGCGTTCAGCCGGTGCGGCTAAGGAAATCAAGCAACTGATCAGTGATTCGGTGGAGAAGGTGGATACGGGCGGAAAACTGGTTGATCAGGCCGGTAAGACGATGGGCGAGATCGTTAGCTCTGTCACGCAAGTCGCGGACATCATGCGCGAGATCACTAGTGCTAGCGAAGCGCAGAGCGCAGACATCGAAGAAGTCAATCGCGCAATTGCACAAATGGATGAGATGACCCAGCAAAATGCGGCACTGGTCGAAGAGGCCGCGGCTGCTGCGCAGAGTATGCAGGACCAAGCTGCTGTGCTTGGCAAGGCAGTGTCGGTCTTCAAAATGGAATCCAACCAGGTTACCGCAACGGTCTTGCCGGTGGCGCAAAAAATGGTGTCGCCGGCGCCTAAAGCACCGGTGGTACGATTGGCGGAGGTGCCAGCGAAGCGCGCGCGTATCGCTGCAAAACCGCAAGACGGCGATGATTGGGAAGAGTTCTGATCTTCTCGTGTGTGGCGCATTCCACGATGGATAATGGTTGGAATGCGCACGCCTTTTCAATTCCTTTAGATCTTTTCTTCAGCTCTTTCCTATGAGAGTAGGGACTTCTCTCTACTCCCTATCATCCATTCTCTGAAATTTTGGCAAATTCTCCTTCTCATGGACATCGCCTTTCCCGCTTGTTCTTTTTGTGGCGTTCATGTTGCGGTCATCATTCGTAGTCATAATCGCGCGTGTCTTTGCGTCTTACGCGTTTTCATTTGACGCAGGCTTGAATCTTGCTATAGTCACACCGCGTCTGTAGGCATTTCTTTCAATGAACTTTGGGGCATATCGTTAGTGTCAGAAAGCGTTGAGTAGGATCAAAGGAAATGCCTGCATGCGGCGCTATGATGAAAAACTAATGTTTGTTAACGTGCGCCGCAGTCTAGCGTCTGAGCAAGCTTGTCACAGTACATAGTATTTTGTTTGGTTTGTTGTCTTCAAGGGAGATTTGGAAATGAATGAAGTCGTGATCGTCGCTGCGGGGCGTACCGCCGTAGGCAAGTTCGGTGGAACGCTAGCAAAGACTGCAGCGTCGGACCTTGGCGCCCACGTGATCAAGAATCTGCTCGCTAAGACCGGCATTGCGCCGGACATGGTCAGTGAAGTCATTATGGGGCAAGTACTCACCGCAGGTGTTGGCCAGAATCCGGCACGGCAGGCGGTAATTCGCGCCGGTCTGCCAGACATGGTGCCTGCTATGACCATTAATAAGGTGTGTGGCAGCGGTCTAAAGGCAACCCACCTGGCCGCGCAAGCAATCATGTGCGGCGACGCCGAGATCGTCATTGCCGGTGGTCAGGAAAACATGAGCGCGTCGCCGCACGTGCTGAACAACTCCCGTGATGGCTTTCGCATGGGCGACGCTAAACTTGTCGACACCATGATTGTGGATGGTCTGTGGGATGTGTACAACCAGTACCACATGGGTATCACCGCCGAGAACGTTGCTAAGAAATACGGCGTAACGCGCGAGGAGCAAGATGCTTTCGCCGTCGCATCCCAGAACAAAGCAGAAGCTGCTCAAAAGGAAGGCAAGTTCAAGGATGAAATTATCCCATTCGAAATCGCCTCCAAGAAAGGATCTGTCATATTTGACAGTGATGAATTCATCAAACACGGTGTAACGTTCGAATCCTTGTCTGGCTTGCGTCCCGCATTCACCAAGGATGGTACAGTCACGGCCGCGAATGCTTCCGGCATCAATGACGGTGCGGCAGCAGTGATCATGATGTCAGCCAAGAAGGCAGATCAGCTCGGTCTTCAGCCAATGGCACGCATTAAGGCCTATTCTTCGGCCGGTGTCGATCCGTCCATCATGGGCATGGGACCAGTGCCGGCAGCGCAGCTGTGCCTGAAGAAGGCTGGCTGGACGCATCAAGATCTCGACTTAATGGAGATCAATGAAGCGTTTGCTGCGCAGGCAATCGGTGTCAACAAGGAGATGGGCTGGGATACCAGCAAGATCAATGTTAACGGTGGAGCCATCGCGATCGGCCATCCGATCGGTGCTTCTGGCTGCCGTATTCTGGTGACGCTACTGCACGAAATGATTCGCCGTGATGCCAAGCGCGGTCTGGCAAGCCTTTGCATCGGCGGTGGTATGGGAGTTGCTTTAGCGATCGAGCGCTGATGAGGCAGTGTGTTGAAAATTGTTGAAATAGTTTTGCGTTCTTCACAAGAGTAAAGAGAGAAAAGAATATGGCACGAGTTGCGTTAGTAACAGGTGGTATGGGAGGCCTTGGTGAAGCGATTTGCATCAAAATGGCCGCACTGGGTTATCAAGTGGTGACTACCTACTCTCCAGGCAATACTAAGGCGAACGAATGGCTGGGCGCGATGGAGCAGCAAGGTTATAAGTTCCGCGCGTATCCGTGCGACGTCGCTGATTATGATTCGGCGAATGCATGCGTTGCCAAAATCACCCAAGAAGTCGGTCCAATCGATGTGCTGGTCAACAACGCTGGCATCACACGTGACATGACCTTCAAAAAGATGGACAAGACTAACTGGGATGCGGTGATGAAGACCAATCTGGACTCGGTCTTCAACATGACCAAGCCAGTATGCGACGGCATGACTGACCGTGGTTGGGGGCGCATCATTAACATCTCGTCAGTCAATGGGCAAAAAGGTGCATTCGGCCAGACCAACTATTCTGCTGCGAAGGCAGGCATGCATGGTTTCACGAAGGCCTTGGCCCTGGAAGTGGCTCGCAAAGGGGTGACCGTGAATACAATCTCGCCGGGTTACATTGGCACCAAAATGGTGATGGCAATCCCCAAAGAGGTGCTTGATAGCAAAATCATTCCGCAAATCCCGATGGGCCGTCTCGGCAAACCGGAAGAGGTGGCTGGTCTGGTGGCTTATCTTGCATCCGATGAAGCAGCGTTCCTGACAGGGGCGAACATCGCGATCAATGGTGGACAGCACATGTATTGATCCTACTTTCGTCAACTAGACTGAAAGACAAAAACCGGAGCCGCTTGAAGCGGCTCCGGTTTTTTTATTCGGCAGAAATTGCTTAGACAGGCTTGCTGTCAGTAGGAGAAACGGTTTCCTTATCGACCAAGGCTTGCAGCATTTCAATGAGTCTTGGCATCGCCACATAGCCGGAAGTTACCAGGTCGAGTTGACCGTCACGTTCTAGCACTAGTGTCGGAAAGCCGCTAACGCCCCAACGATTTGCCAACAGGAAGTCTTCATTGGTGGCTTGGATGACGGCACCGGAACGCCATGTAACAAGGAAGCTGGCTTCATCTATTGGGTAACCGGACTCAGTCATTGCTGTAGCACAAACTGATGCGAGTACCTCACTTTGTGTGACGTCCTTGCCTTCCGCGTAGAAAGCTCGCTGGATCTCATGAAGAACATATAGATGGGTGGCAGGTGCCAGCATGCGCGCGGCGACAACGGCACGGCACGCTGGCTCCGTATCGTAGACAAAGTTCTCTCGCGTTAGCCCGTTGTAATCGAAGGGCAGTCCGGTTTGTGCGGCGACTTTGTGCCAATGTTCCAGTAGCGTTGCCTTCAAGCCGTCGCCCATAATTTCCTTGTTATAGGCGCGCAAGCCCCCAACCACGACTTCAATTGGCAAACCCGGCAGACCGTCCAGCAGCGCGGCCAGTTCCGGCCCGAAGCCGTAGCACCAGGAACACATGGGGTCCGCAATATAAATAAGGCTTGGCATCATTTTCTCTCTTGGTCTGGGCTTTCAGGGCAGGAATGAAGCCTCCTGATACTACGGGAAGCAACGCTGCTTCCTAACGCAAAGCACTTGCGGATTTCTGTGCCTTTTCCGAGAAATACCGGCAAATTGCGTTGCTGATGTCTGAACTAACTGCATTTCCAGCGCTCTATCCGCGAGATGCTCTGATAGCGGCATTTCTGTTTTTCCCGAATGGGGTTCTACACTGAATTATCTAAGCGCGATTTTTGGAGAAGTATATGCGGAGCGATTACATCCAGCGTTTCGGTTCCGAGAATGAAGAGGCGCATGAGAAAATGCGCAGGGAAGTGATGCGAACGATTGAAGCCCACGGCAGACGGGTGGCAACGGAGTTGCCTGATATGACGGAAGGAGAGCGGGCTAAATGGTTCATCTGGAATCTGCATGAAAACCTGGATGAATTCAGAAAGCTGGAGCCCACCCTGATCGGGCAGATAATGTGTACTCAGCTTACCGTTACCGATGGCTTATCAATGGCAACCGAAACGGTGGGAATGGAAAAGAGTATTGCGCTCAATTGCCGCTGGCATTTGCGCCTAGCCTATGCCTCATATCAGAATGAGGAAGCCTATCCTATCGGCGAAGGTTCTGTCGATCTGTCTGTTGCAAACACGATGCCGTCGCAGCCACCGCTGCAGAAAAACCAGAAGGGGTATCTCGAGCAGGACAATTCACTCTATCCCAATCAACTCTACCTGTACGGCTGGGTAACGGGGCCGGTTTGGGATGAAATTAAGTCACACCTCTATACGCCGACACCGAACTGCCACACGGACCTGTTGCTGCGCGATAACTGTCTTTTCCCAGTGAAATCCGGCTTTGGTTTTGTCGCCGGTCCGCCTGGCGCAATCGGCATCACCAACATCGAATTCCGCGTGTCCTCGCATTCGGTGGAACGTCGGATGAATCGGCGCAGCGAAACGCTGCAACGATAGCCATCTCATTGCTCTATTTTTTAACTGTCACATCTATTCCGCATTGGCTTATTCGGACGGCAGAAATCGTCTTTGCACTAGCAGCATTGCGGTGCGCAGGATGAGAAAAGCGATCACCATTGAAGCTACTAGCAGAGCGGCGATGCCGATCCATGACGGCCAGCCGCCGCGATGTACAACCTCGATAACCGTGCCAGAAAGTGCGGCCACGGGAAACGAAAATGACCAGAAGCCGATCGAGAAAGGGACCTGATACCACCAGCGATAACGCGCCATAACTCCGATAAATGGAGCCGCCGCAACGCCCAGTCCAATCATCAGTATCTCTGCCGAAAGTTGCGGCCATATCGTGGCAGCGGTCAGGGTAGTGATTATCGACGGCGCTAGCTCGATTCCGATCGTTGGACGGAGTGCTGCCGGCATCGGCTCGTTGAGGAGACGATGCAGAATGCGTGCTTCCAGTAAGCCCCATCCCAGCAGTCCCAAACCGAACAACAAGGCCGCCCATCCCGAATAGCCCAGCGCGGCTATTGTCATTCCGCCGACCAGCGCTCCGCCGACCACGGGCAGGTAAAGGGCAGGCGTCATTGCATTGGCCGGCATCTGTCCGGTGGCCAGTGCCGAGATAACCCGGAATGCAATCACTGCATGCAAGCTAAGGGCAAGTAATGCCAATACTAGCCATACGCCTTGATCGGGCTGATGGAATTGGATGATGGCAAGCAGGCCAGATAGCGGCAGCAAGGCTTGTAGCGATCCTTGTACCGGATGGCGCGATTCGCGCATAACGACCTGCGGATGACGCTTATATTTACATGCATACAGCAACAACGATACCAGCCATATAGCGGTCACCGGCCAGATGAGGAAATCAGCGATGCTAGCGGCAGTGTCCCATCCATAGGATGCCGCACGGCGCCAAGCACCCACGAGGCTGAACATCCCGACTGATATGCCAAACAAGCCAACCGGCAGACGTGCCAGCCATGAAGAGCGACGTAGTTGTTGCGTCGTGCCGAACAGGTAGTAAAGGCGCGCGCTCGAATTGTCGTTGTCCATCTTTGCCCACTCCGGATTGACGCCCGCTTATCGGTAGCCACTTGAGAGCCTGAACAGGTGTTGAAGCCTGCTGCGATGGGTCAATAGCGAAACTACCGTGCAGGGACATAAGTTGTTCGTTCCATATTAGCCTGATTTGGCATGCCATGGATGAAAAGATACGGAGAATTCATCGAGCATGTGATGAAGGTGCTTCATGTGAGCGATTGAACAAGCTATGAACAAAATCATTACCGGCGCATGACCGCAAATGCAGGCCCAAGTTCTCGTTTGGCTGAAATAAACAGATGTTGACACTACGTTTATCATCGAAAATTATCAGAGCGAAAACGCACTATCTGCTATTTTCTGCGACGCACAAAAACATGCTTGATGTCTGCCGATACGATCTCTAAAATAGGTGATGTTGCTTTGCAACATATTTGATAATATTTTTTGATAATATTTTCGCCTGCCTTTTTGAAGCACTCTTTTGGAGATGTCATGTTCCCGATTCAAGACCAGATTTCTGTCACTACCAAGGCCAATCTTGAAGCTAATTTCGCACTCTATACTTCGTTGACGAACAAGACGCTGGAAAGCGTTGAGAAGCTGTTCAACCTGAACCTCTCCGCCGTCAAGACATCGATGGAAGAAACCTCTGCTGCCACCCGCCAGATTCTGGCAGCGAAAGACCCCCAAGAGATTCTTTCGCTGATCAGCGCGCAGACTAAACCCACTTTTGACAAAGCGATTGCATACGGTGGCCATCTGGCTAGCATCGCTAGCAGCACGCAGGCCGAATTCTCCAAGGCAGCTGAGACACAGCTTGCACAAGTCACCCGCAAGGTAAGCGAATTGATCGAGGAAGTTTCACGTAATGCACCTGCTGGTACTGAAGGTGTGGTCACTGTCGTTAAGACGGCTTTGGGTAACGCCAGCAATGGCTATGAGCAGTTCACCAAAACCGCCAGGCAGGCCGTCGAGGCTCTGGAAGCCAACCTGAGCGTGGTCGCTCAGACTGCGCAAGCGAAGAGCTAAGAAGCCTTACTCAATAACCCCGAAGACAGGCGACGGCAGTGTGACCGTCGTCTTGGTTTCTGATTTTTGTGTAAAGTGCCATTTTGACGGACTGCAATTGCGGTCCGTTTTTTTGGCATGAAGGAAGCGATCGAAGCACAAAGATACCTCGATGTGTATCGAAGAAAGGCCGTACGTATTCACACGAACCGCAGGCTCCATTGAAAGTCTCTGCATGGGCAAAGAGAACTACAACAAGCGTGCCAGTAAGGCCTTGTCGTAGCGGGCGTCGAGCGGGATGCGTACGCGATGTCCGCTGCCCGGTGCAACGTTGATTGAGGTGCCATCTACGGACTGCATACGTTCTAGCGTAACGACCTGGTTACCGCTTGGATGAATCACTTCAAGCCGGTCACCGACCGAAAAGCGATTTTTCACTTCAATGTCAGCCCAGCCGTCACAAATCGATTGCACGTCACCGGCATAGTGGCTGCGATGGGCCTCAGAGACGCCACTCATGTAGTTCTGGTATTCCTGCGTATGGTGGCGCTGATAGAAGCCATCCGTATAACCACGGTTCGCCAGCCCTTGTAGTTCGCCGAGCAAGCGAATGTCGAATGGACGGCCGGCGGCCGCGTCATCGATGGCACGCCGATATACCTGGGCAGTGCGCGCAACGCAGTACAGTGACTTGGTGCGGCCTTCAATCTTAAGCAGCGTGCATTTTCGCGAGGGAGCCGGCGGGCAGGAGCAATTCAGGAGAACGAAGCATGGCAGAGTCAGGATGATGGTGCGAAACCCGCCATTATACTGAATAACCTTGTTTACTCCATGGGTATTGCCTCTCGGGTAAGGCTGGTGCTCATACGCCGATGGCAAAAACCTTACAAGGCAACTTGGTTACGCCCACGTTCCTTGGCACGATACAACGCTGCATCTGCCGCCGATATCACGGCTTCCGCATTTTGTCCTGGTTCGAGCGTGGCGACGCCAAGTGAGGCAGTGATGTGTGGTAGCGGCTTGTGTATTTCGCTGAAAACCACGGCCTGGCGCAATCGCTCACACAGTCGGTGTGCAACCATCAGTGCTCCTTTCTGCTGTGTGGCGGGTAGGATCACGATCAATTCTTCGCCGCCGAAGCGTGCCGCGAAATCGGTCGGGCGCAAGGCCGCACGAATGACCTTGGATGTCACCTGCAGCGCATGGTCGCCTGAAACATGGCCATGCACGTCGTTGAATTGCTTAAAGTGATCGAGGTCGATCATGATCACTGACAGAGGACTATTGGCACGATGCGCATTTTCAATCATGACTGGCAGGTTATCTGTGAGCCAGGCACGGTTCTGCAGGCCGGTTAATCCATCGACCATCGACAGCTGGCGATAGAATTCGCCAACCTTATGATGTCGCCGCGATTGCGCATTGGCTGCACGGACGCGGAAGGATAATAAGCGCAGCAGATTACGCGCGACACCGTTGGATTCATCGATCAGTTTCCAAAGCGTGTCGGCGTCGATGACCAGCACTTCTGACGCTACGCGTGCGGTGAGATGGTCGGCGTTGGCTTCGTCATCTAGTACTGACAGTTCGCCCACACATTCGCCCGGAAGCACTCTGGTCACCGCACCATCCATGCGGCTGTGGCGCGCGTCCGCATGGGCAACGTCGAGCGCACCGCGCAGAACGATGTACAAGTGGGCTCCCTTGTATTTAGTTGTCGGTATCGCTTGTTGTGCTGCTAGTTGTAACACGGGGCAGGATGCAATCAGGCTGGCGACGCTTGTTTGAGCGACACCTTGGAATAGCTGCAGTTCAGCGATGGTATAGCCCGATGTGCCGAAAGTGCAATGTTGTTCCAAACCGGTTTCGCCTATCGTCATTGGTGGATGCGTTGCTCCATCATTCACTCCGGGGCAAGCCATCGTTGATCTGGTACCAGCTCGCCTTGGAAGCGGTGAAGATGTGCTTCTGGATCGGTTGATCGAGTGGCGTATCCAGCGTACCGAGCGTGATACCCATCCATTCGGGTTCCGACGTTTCGCTATACCACTGCAGGGTCGATCCGCAATGTTTGCAGAAAGTACGTATCACTGACGATGAGGAACGGTACGTTGCAACGGCATGCTCACCTGCAGTGAAACGGAAATCGGTATGCAACAAGGTGCCGTAGGTGCCGAACGCTGCGCCGTGTGCCTTACGGCACATTGAACAATGACAGTGGGTGACGCGCTTGATTTCGCCGGTGATTTCGTATCGCACTACGCCGCACAGGCAACTGCCGGTATGCATACCTTCTCCTTGAAACGAATGTGAAGCAGCGGCCATTCTATCAATCTCTCATGAACAAACGAGGGGGAGACAGCATTGATGATCTTTCATTTCACGATATTTCTGAACGTCAGATTGATTCTGCCTTCGCATGCGTGACGTTCCTTGTTGACGGCATGCTGCCAGTATCGTTGTGTCGCACCAGCCATCAGTAGCAGGCTCCCATCGGTCAGAGCGATCGACACCGGCTTCACCTCTTTTTTGAATTTGTGCCGCAATCTAAAGACACGCGTTTCGCCGAGACTGAGCGAGGCAATGATGGGTGCTGTGCCCAATTCCGGTTCCGCGTCACTGTGCCAGCCGACACTGTCGTGTTCGTTTCTATAGAGATTAAGCAACACGCTATTGAAACAATGACCGGTTGCTTGTTCGACATCCGTCTTGATAGTAATCAAAGTAGGGGTCCATGGACACGGCTGCAGCATGACACCGGAATACGAGTAGGTACGTCCTTCATCGCCATACCACGCTGACAAGCGCGGTTGAAGATAAGACTTTCCCCAGAGCGTGATTCTTTCTTGCGTCCACTGGATTTCACTCAGCAGTTGACGTTGGTATTGTGTGGCCTGCGGCGGTCGGTAGAAGGCATGCATGAAACGCACGTCGGCATCAACCATGGGAACTGGCTCCAATGCAGGAGCGCTGTCGAATAGGGAAAGCGTATCACGCATGATGTTGCATGCCGTCGATGATCACCGTCAAGCAGCGCGTTTAAAGCGTGGTACTAACTTACCGTTGACAGTGACGGATTCGAAGAACATTGCGGCGTTGCGGTGCACGAGCTGCGGCCAGTCGGTTTCATAGAGAGGCCGATAAATCACACAAACTTCATTGGTCTCGGTATTTCGGGAGAGTCCGAGCACGAAATATTTCTTGCCTTTGTAATGCTCGTAGACGCCGGGTGTAATGTCGATATCGTTCATGTCGTTAGTGCAATGTTGTAGAGGCGGTGTGCAGGATGCAAGTACGCCGGATTTTCTATTCATTGTATTGCCCGATGTGCCGTGCACGCCAGCCCCTTTGCAGATGGCATCCTGTGTTTGCATGCGGGGAAATGCATAAAACAGCATTGAACTTCATCCCTCGATGCCATTTCCAACTTGTTCGCCAACACGCAGGAGAAGGATCATGGATCGATTCACTCAACAAGATGTCAGCCGTTTCACCAGGCAATCTGTCGCACGAGTGCGGGAACGAGTACGAGAAAACCCGGGGCGTAACACACTCTATCTTGCGATCGGCGCTGCCTTGGCTACTTCTGCTCTCATGGTGCGCCAGCGCACACGCGAAGTAGAACGTGCGAATCCGCCGATAGGGAATTTTGTCGAAGTCGACGGCGTTCGGCTGCACTATATTGACCGTGGCGAGGGGCAGCCCCTGGTACTGCTGCATGGCGACGGCAGCATGCTCCAGGACTTTCAGCTTAGCGGCCTGATTGATATGGCCGCGAAGAATTACCGGGTGATTGCCTTCGATCGACCAGGGTATGGCTATAGTGAGCGCCCGCGCACGACCATTTGGACACCGCAGGCGCAGGCAAAATTGCTGCATCGGGCGCTGCAATGGCTAGGTATCCGCCAGCCGATTGTGGTAGGGCATTCGTGGGGCGCCTTGGTGGCAGTCGCGCTTGCGCTTGATTTCCCGGATGACGTAAAGAGCCTGGTGCTGTTGTCAGGTTATTACTATCCGACCGCACGCCTCGACGCGCCCTTGTTTTCTCCACCCGCGATTCCCGTGATCGGCGATTTGATACGTTATACCGTTTCACCTTGGATCGGTCGTATGATCTGGCCGGCGATGAAGCGGCGTATTTTCGGTCCGGCACCGGTGCCGGAGCGTTTCGAATCCGGCTTTCCAATATGGATGATGTTACGTCCTTCACAAATGCGTGCCACCAGTGCAGATAATGCTCTGCTGATTCCAGCAGCGTTTTCATTGCGTCACCGTTACCATGAGTTGACTATGCCAGTGGTCATCATGGCGGGCGATAGTGACCGGCACGCCGACTATCATCGGCAGTCTGAAAGGCTGCATGAGGAGTTACCTCATAGTACGCTGCATATCACGCGAGGCGCAGGCCACATGCTGCATTATGTGGCGCAGCATGAGGTGATGGAGGCAATTCATCAGGCCGCAACCGCTGTGGGGGCAGAATATCGTCGAGAGCCTATGCAAGTGTCGCCGGGAACGGTACCACTGCATTAGAACATTTGTTCTCAAGATTACGCGCCCCCTAAAAAAGGTTCCGAACAGTTTTTAGAGAACTTGTCGATAGTGGCTTGGCGACACGCCGGTTGCGGCGCGAAAACGGTGGCTGAAGTGGCTGAGGTCAGCATAGCCGCAGGCATCTGCAACCTGTTGCAGCGGCATTGCGGTCGTTTTCAGCAGATGCCGTGCCCGGTCTAGCCGGCGTGTCGCTATCCAGGCATAAGGCGGCATGCCGAAGGAAATGCGGAACATGCGAGCAAGGTGGTATTCGGACAGACAAGCGATCTCTGCCAGCATACCAAGCGTCAGCATACGATCGAGATGCGCATCGATATAGTCCATCAGGCGGCGGCGCACCGCTGGCGCCAACCCGCCTTTCATCTTGGCGTTATGCTGAGGCGCCATCTGCGATCGGAGCAGGTGGCTTAATACTTCATGCGTGGTTTCATTCACCCTCAGCAGTGCATCCGCATCTTGCCAGGGCATCTGCTCCAAGGCTGTGCATAGTTGCGCAATTCGGACATGCTCGAAATAAGTCCGGTCAGCCAACGTCACTTCACGCGGCTCGCGATCAAGTTCGATCACGGCACGGCGGGTAAGGTGCTCCGGTAAAAAATAGAGATGTAGAAAGCGCAACTGATCACGTACTAACCAACGCGATTCATGTTGGTCCGGCAAGGTGCAAAGGCGGCCAGGACTGCCGTACAGGCCGGGCAGATTATTGCGCTCGGTGCGGTAGCCGCCGCCCAGGTAATAGGAAAGCGTGTGGTGGCCCGGCTGGATATAGGAGGTTTCTTCCTCTGTTGTCTCACGTCGCCATACAGCCACTGCCAGCTCGTCCCCCAACCACGCGAAACGCTCCAGCTCGGCATTGGTACCGCGTAGCGTGTTGAAGACAGCATGCGTGATGCGGCTTGGAAGCGCTTCATCAGGGGCAGCTGGAATAGCGGGGGAGGGCATTCGGTTTCTGGTCGAAAGACGTACGCTTTACTTTATCACTTCCTTGCACACCGTGCGCCTGATATGAGGATTTGCTAAAAAAGTGCGCAAGAACAGACAAATTCAGCCTGCGCTAGAGGGGGTTATGGAGAACGCCGCAATTTTGGACAAGTTGTTTGTCAGCTTGCATGTCATCCTGCAAATGTTGAAATAGACCGCAGGAAGATGTCATGAACGCTTTTCTTTATCTCCTTACCGTCCTAATCTGGGGCTCGACCTGGATTGCCATCAAATGGCAGCTTGGCACCGTGCCCGCGCCGGTATCCATCGCATACCGGTTCTGGATTGCTGCGGTTGTGCTATTGCTCATTCTGATGGCTAGGCGCATGCCGGTGCGGCCTCCGAAAGCCGCGTGGCCGTATCTAATGGCGCAAGGCCTGGCACTGTTCTGCTGTAATTTTTTGTGCTTTTACTATGCTAGCCAATGGGTGCCAAGCGGCCTGATCGCCGTTGTGTTTTCGACGGCGCCTTTATGGAATTCGGTCAATGGCCGCCTATTCCTCGGTAGGGTGATGCAGCCTCAGGTGATTCTTGGTGCGTTGCTTGGGTTGGCGGGTATCACGATGCTGTTCCTGCCGCAGATGCGCGGACATTGGGGGGATGGCGGCATGCTGGGAGGACTGGGACTGGCGCTTCTTGGTACGGTCTGCTTTTCGACCGGGAACCTGCTGTCGAGCCGAATGCAGGCGCTGGGTCTGACACCCTGGCTGACTAATACCTGGGCGATGTTCTTTGGCGCAGGCGTGTTGACCATGATTGGTTTGCTGCTTGGCTTGCCGTTCGATGTCGAGCCCACTGCGCGTTATATCGGATCGCTGCTGTATTTGGCGATACCGGGATCGGTGATTGGATTTACCGCTTATCTACTGCTGGTAGGGCGCCTCGGTCCAGAGCGTGCTGCCTATTGCACAGTGCTTTTTCCGGTGGTGGCGTTGAGCATTTCAACCGTGTTCGAAGGCTATCAGTGGAATCTGTTGGCATTCATTGGGCTTCTCTGCGTATTGGCGGGCAACTTGCTGGCGTTTATTCCGGTGCGTGCGCGACTTAAACCTGTGACGGCTTAGCGTTTATCGCTGGGGAGATAAGTTCTTGGAGCGATTTGCCTGTACGTGAAGGAGGTCATCTCGGTTCTGTGATGCTCATCGTAGCTCACTTATGGTTGCGCTTCGGACCTACCTGACCTCCTTTTCACGCACTATCGCTATCGCTCTAGTAACTCGTGCGATAGCGATAGCCTTTATAGTTCATCACCATCCCGGTTGGCATCATCTTTTCAAGTGTCAGGCCGGGAGCGACTTCCTCACCTTCTCGCAGCAGACGTTTGTTGATGAGAACCGAGCGTTCGGCCTTGTTGCCGGAATAGATGTAGCCACCGACGGTAAGCGGCGGAATTTCATGTTGGATGTGTGTCGGTAGCTCGCGTAGGGTAGGCACCGTTGCTTCAACCGGCGCGGCCTGTGTGGCCTTGGTGCCAGCGACTGCGTGTGCCTGCTTCTTCTCAACCGGCTTTTTAGCGGCTTTTTCCTGTGGCATTGCGGGTGGTGGTTTTGCTACAGGCGCGGCGGTCGGGTCGGGAGGGGGTAGGACTGTTGTCGTCTGGGGCTCTACAGGAATAGGGGTTGCCTGTTGTGGCACAACGGTAGGCGTATCGTGTGCCGTGTTGCTCCATACGATAGCGCCGGCCACAGTGATCGAGACTCCCAATATCACCCAAGGCCATTGTTGACGCCATGCAGCGCGGGGCTGTCGCGGGGATGGAAATGCCGGAAGTATCTGTACATTGCGGGCAGCGCTGACATGGCGCTCGGCTTCCGCTTTTTTCAACGCATCCAGGATAAAGGACATGGCGTTACTCCATTGGCGTTGCGTGGTCCGGCTGTACGGACAGCTTGCTATTCAAATGCGGCTCTTTCGACCCTGCAGCATGGTTGATTTGCATGAGAGTGGTTGGCCCGGCAATGCCGTCGACGGACAGGCCATGCACCTGCTGAAAATGGCGTATCTGCTTGAGCATCTTTTGGTCAAATGGCTGGTCGGGCAGCTGGGGAGCGGTACCGTAGAGTTTTTCCAGTTTCAGCGCCAGCCAGTTTACCGCTGGTCCTTTGTCTCCTACCTCTATCTTGTCGTCGAATCCTGGCGGTGTGTGCCATAGTGTAGTGAATTCGCCGTTGAAATACCGGGTGAGCATTGCCAGACTGATGTCTTGACTTGCATCTCCGGCGCGCAAGGTTGCTGATGTTTCACTAATACCGATTAATAAAGCGTAGAAGGGTTTTTGGGCTTCGTCGTGCAATTTAAGTATGGCTGGCCGGTCGAGCTGGCGCAGTTCGGCAAAACCGCCGTGACTTGGGTAGCAGCGGACGTTCAACCGCATTGCTGTTTCGCAGGGGGAATCGCCTTCCAGCGTTAAATTCCATAGATGCCCCAATTGCCGTATCGCTTCTTTGCTGTCGCGCAGGGGGGAAGAGAACACGCCTTTTTTTTCGGAAAGGATAGGCTGCATGGTTTCCGCCGGCTTATCTTTGGCCACGGTTATTTTGCCAGCGGATTTTATCCAACCAGAAGGTGTTGATTTGAACATACTGCCGTTGATGAGAGCCCATGCCACAGGCCCTATGAGCATACAGCAGCCCACAAGCAGTGCCGTGTGCTGCCAACTCCAGCGTCGCCGAGAGCGCAACGAGGCGTGGAGTTCGCGCTGGTTGATAAACAATTCCGCAGCCGCTTGTTCAATGATTGCGCGGTCAACTTCGTGTTTGCCTGTGGCATACGCACCGAGCAGGGCGCGGTCGCACAGTAGATTGATGCGACGCGGCACGCCTCGCGTCAATCGGTGTATCTCTTTTATCAGCGGCTGTTGAAACGGCGATGCGGCTGTCAATCCAGCGGTGGTCAGGCGATGCTGGATGTAGCTTCCAGTTTCTTGTTCCGACAACGCGGTGAGATGGTAGTGGGCGATTACGCGTTGCGCGAGTTGTTCTAGCCTTGTGCGTGAGAGCATCGTGCGCAGCTCCGGCTGGCCGATTAGGATGATCTGCAGTAGCTTGCGCTCATTAGTCTCTAGGTTGGTCAGCAGGCGCAGCTGCTCCAGCACGTCGGCTGATAAGTTCTGCGCTTCATCGATGACCAGCACATTATTGCGGCCTTCAGCATGCTCAGCCAGCAGATAAAGGTTGAGTGCATCGATATAATCCTTGGCGCCGGCCGTTTCGCGACGCAGCGGCTTGATACGAAATTCTTCGCAGATCGACCGCAGCAGTTCGGCGACCGTCAGTTTGGGGTTGAAGATATAGGCAACATTGCAATTGGCCGGTACCTGGGCAAGGAAGCAACGGCATATTGTCGTCTTTCCGGTGCCGATATTGCCGGTCAGCAGGACGATGCCACCGCCGCTATCGACGCCATACAACAAATGTGCCAACGCCTCTCGGTGACGCTCGCTCATGAACAGATAGCGCGGGTCGGGTGAGATGGAAAAAGGACTGTGTGTCAGCCGGAAGAATTTGGTGTACATGGCGACGCATTATGATTCGATGGGCAAGGCTACCACAAGTACCTGATAGGCTATTTGCGTAACGGCAAGTCATGCGTTGTGGATAGTCCGCTTGCAAAAGTGGGGATCTGTAGCATTTACCGCACGACACGGAGACTAGATGGCGGCCGTATCTGACCTTGTTATTTGTGACGTGTCAGACTTATCGACACAATGTGCGACAAGCATGAGCAGCAGATAAATGCCCAGTAATTGCAACGCGACCATATACGGCTCGGTCGGTTGTTTGTACAAGCTAAATACTTGTAATCCTGTCATCGCCAATCCAAACAGCACGTAACGGCTGCGGTTGACCCCTTTCAGTCTAAGGCAGAGCAGCATACCTCCCCATAACAGAGCGAGCTCCAGCAGTAGGGCGAAAAGCCTGTAGTTCCACCATCCGAATCCGACCTTGAAGTAGTCAAACCACAGTGGCAAGTCGGGAATGTGCACAAGCAGATCGAGCATCCAGTGGGAAATCACCGCCATCCCGATAACCATTGCCGTGAGCCGGCGTTGAGGCAGCTGTGGTGTGCACAGCCAGAACAGTATGGCCACCCCGATCGACCACAATACTGCCGAGGACAGACTGTGCGTGTAGGGCATGAAGTACAAGTCAAGTCCATTCGACCGGGTAAAGTTCGGAATTACGCGGAGTTTCTCAACGTCTAGCAGTACCAGTATTGCCCACACAATATCAATCAGCTGGCAGGCGATGAAATATACGGATAAGGGAACCGTCGGTGCGATGCGCTTGGCTGCGAAGGCGGCAGAATAATGGCCAATGAACATGACTTTTGGTAGTGGTTTTGTTGCTTGACTATAACGCATTACTTCCGGTAAGTCTGCACGCTGAAACCTAAATGTCGGCATGGATAAAAAGGCAAGTGTTTGAGGTGCCTCATATTTGTGGCATATTGCTTAAACCGGCATAGACCGGTTCGCAAGGTCCAAAGACCGAATAGTTGGGGGGCACATGCTATTTTTGAAAAGTACAGCGGCACCGGTTGCGCCGGGCGTGTTTGCGGTTGATGTTGCAGCCAAGCCGCCGGGCAAGACCTATATGATTTATGCAGCGGTTAACGCGGTAGATTTGCCGACAACGTTCATCGAGGCGGTGGAAGGCATGGGCTTCAAGCAGGTGCATTCCAAGCCGTATACGCACAACGACGGCACGAAGATCATCGATTTGCATTTCCAGAAAGTCGGCACTGACATTTTCGACGGCTGGACCGCGGCCGAAAAGGACGCCAATCTCGCAACGATGGAGAAGGTGTTTGCCGGCTTTAACATCAAGTTTGCACCACGGGTGATGTCCCTGGCAGAAGCGTTCCGCTAGAGCAGTTTGCTGATTAGTGTACGGATCTCGCCGGCCGCGGCCCGTACACTGACTATCAAATCGCTCTAAGAGCCAGTTTAGGGCTGTCAGAGCGGCAACCGAGCGCAAAAGCGGCCAAACAAGGCGCTGTTGCCGGGAAATCACGCAAAGAACTCCGGTATTTGCCAGAGTATGCTAGTCTATTGCCTCTCTGCAGCGGCGTGCGAATGCCTATAACGTATGCTGTGGGGAGACGCTGTTTGCTCCTTCTCCTTTTGATCAACGGAAGAAACCGGGAGGTGTCGCGGATTCCAAGCCACGGCACGTACCTCCCCATGGAATGCCAAAGACTTACCAGCCTTTGTGCGCATCGCAAACGATGGCGAGAACGTTTGCACAAGAGATCCCCTGTGTTGCGTCCCTGATCCGCGGTAATTGATACGGAGGAGGGCGCGTTTATCGCCAGTCGGGCGCATTATGCGTTCGAAACGACAGGAAACTTGCATGGCCCTGTGGTGGGTAAGCGCTTTCCTTGTCGTTACCAAGCATTCGTTTGAAAACCGCTACGCGATATACCGTATTGTGGCAGGTGTCTTTCAGATGCATGCTGACGAATAAAAATCGATGAATTACTACCTCCGGGAAACAACAACATGACTACGCTGGAACAACAAGCACTTGAATACCACGCCGCCGGTCAGCGCGGCAAGATCGCCCTTCAGGTCACTAAACCTGTTGCCAATCAGCAAGATTTAGCATTAGCCTATTCCCCTGGCGTGGCGGTACCTTGCGTTGAAATCAACAAGGATCCGGCCAAAGCGTATCAATACACAGCCAAGGGAAATCTAGTTGGCGTGATCACTAACGGTACTGCGGTGCTTGGTCTTGGTGACATCGGTGCACTGGCTGGTAAGCCTGTTATGGAAGGCAAAGCGGTGCTGTTCAAGAAGTTCGCTGGCATCGACGCCTTTGATATCGAAATCGATGAAACCGATCCAGAAAAATTGATCGAGATTATTGCTGCGCTGCATCCCACTTTCGGTGGCATCAACCTGGAAGACATCAAGGCGCCGGAATGCTTCACTATCGAGCGCAAATTGCGTGAACGGCTAA
Source organism: uncultured Noviherbaspirillum sp. (assembly GCA_965974465.1). GTDB lineage: Bacteria > Pseudomonadota > Gammaproteobacteria > Burkholderiales > Burkholderiaceae_D > Noviherbaspirillum. The sequence goes on along the minus strand of CBHCMF010000037.1, from coordinate 6,517 downwards.
CAATCCCGGTGTTTCATGATGATCAACACGGAACAGCGATCGTGGTTGGTGCCGGTTTCCTGAACGCACTGCATTTGACTGGCCGCGACATCTCAAAAGTGAAGGTCGTATGTTCCGGTGCCGGTGCTGCTGCGATTGCCTGCCTGGACATGCTGATTGATCTCGGTGTGCCGCGCGAAAATGTGTTCGTATGTGACAGCCGCGGCGTATTGACGACAGAGCGTGAACTCACCGAAGAGAAGCGCGCCTGGGCGCAGAACACAACAGCCAAGACACTGTCCGACGTGATCGGCATGGCGGATGTTTTCCTGGGCTTGTCAGGCCCCGGCCTGCTCAAGCAGGATGACGTAAAGAAGATGGCGATGCGCCCGATCGTTTTTGCGTTGGCAAATCCCGAGCCGGAACTGCGGCCGGAGCTCGTGCGCGAAGTCGCACCGGACGCCATTATCGCTACCGGTCGTTCTGATTACCCAAACCAGATCAACAATGCGCTGTGTTTCCCTTACTTGTTCCGCGCGGCGTTAGATAGCGGGGCTACAACCATCAACCAGGCAATGAAGCGCGCTTGCGTGGTTGCCCTGGCGGCCATGGCACGTGATGATGATCAGTTTGGTAAAAATTGCATCGTACCGACTTTGCTGGACAAGCGACTGCTTACCGGCGTGACGCCGAAAATCGCCACCGCTGCCTTTGAAAGTGGTGTGGCTAGCAAACAGCTGAGCGAAACGCAGTACAGCGCGCAGCTGGAGGCGCTGGCGAAGACGTTGATTTAATGTAATTAGCATCTAACGAATAGGGGGCATCGACGCCCCCTTTCACCATTCTCTAATCAAGGCTACGATGAGAAAAAGACTTCGGGGCCTTGCTTCCGAAGCTTCGTTTGTCAGGTATTACGGATAGTCACCAACCTCGACAATCCGAAAAAATTCACCTTCTTCACCGACAGAATTTCCCAGTCGTATTTCAGAATCTGCTCATCGAAGCAGAAGTCCGAACGAAAGCCAATCCGGTTTGCCAGGGAGCGTACCGCACGTTCCAGGAACCACCAAAAACGACTGCCACTGAAATGGTTCAGTATCAGAATGGTGCCTCCTTTACGACAGACACGTCGGATTTCAGTAACAAGACGCTCTGGATTGGGCGTAACTGACAGCACATAGGGCATTGCCACGCAGTCGAAACATCCATCGGGAAAGTCCATCGCTTCTGCATTCATAGGGGCGAGATGAATGGCACGATCCGCAAGTTTTTCTACGCGTTCACGAGCGATCTCAAGCATTTCATGGGAAATATCGATGCCGACTATCGAGGAACTGATGGGGTAGCGTTCCAGCGTCAGCCCGGTGCCGACACCGACCTCCAGTATGGAGGTCGGACGTAATGCACATACAGCGGCTGTCAGCGCACGCCTGCCGGGTTCGAATGCAGCGCCGAACACACGATCATAAAGAGGCGCATAAAAGCGGTATGTATCAACAACGTTATCAACGGAAATTGGATTCATACGGTGCTGGAGATTGAGCTTGTCAAATGCATACGTAAGACATTTGGAGGGGAGAAAGTTCATCCCTTATTAAGAGGCAATTTCTCCGCCACATCGATGTCAGATTTCTTGTGCTTGACGGACTTAGAGGATGTGACCAAAACGCTACAAAAGTGGAGGAGGCAACGAGGATGTGACAACAAGCCTTTTGTATTGCTATATGGCAATTGTCCATGGTGCTGTGAACTGTTACCCTAGAGCATCATTGCAGGGCGTCGTTATGTGGCCCCGTAACAGAAAGCCGGACAATCACATCCATTAGGCGAGGTAGGAATGACGGACAGCACCCAAAAAGATATCGAAGAGCGGAGCAACCTGACAGGTTCCAACAAGTTCGAAATGCTGCTGTTCCGTCTCGGTGGCGATGACAATGGGGATCATTCAGAGCTGTTTGGCATCAATGTGTTCAAGATCCGCGAAATCGTCGCGATGCCTGAGATTACCGGTATCGCCGGTGCGCTCCCGCACATGCTAGGTGTGGTTAATTTGCGCGGACAGATTATCCCTGTACTCGACTTACCAGCCATCGTCGGATGCAAACCGAAGACTGGACTGAATATCATGCTGGTCACCGAGTTTGCGCGCACCACGCAGGCCTTTGCCGTCGAGTCGGTAGAGGATATTGTGCGTCTTGATTGGAATCAGGTGCTCTCTGCAGAAAACAGTAGCGGCGGGCGTATGGTTACCAGCATCGCACGGCTCGACGGCAACGTCGATAATTCCCGCTTGGCTCAAGTGTTGGATGTGGAATCCATCCTACGCGAAATGGGCGCGCCAGGAGAGCAGGACGTCGACCCCGACACTGTCGGGCCCAAAGTAAGCTTGAAACCCGGGACTGTGATTCTTGCCGCTGACGATTCCAAGATCGCTCGTACCCTGATTGAACAAGGACTTGATGCGATGGGGGTGCCTTTCATCATGACTAAGAGCGGCAAGGAAGCATGGGAGCGTTTGCAATCCCTCGCTGCCTCCGCGGAAGCGGAAGGTCAGACCGTTCAGGACAAGGTGGCGCTGGTGCTTTCCGACTTGGAAATGCCAGAAATGGACGGCTTCACGTTAACTCGCAACATCAAGCAAAATCCCCGTTTTAGCTCGCTTCCTGTGGTGATTCACTCTTCACTGTCAGGTTCGACCAATGAAGAGCATGTGCGTAGCGTCGGCGCCAATGCCTATGTTGCGAAGTTCGATGCGGAGGAGTTGGCAGCCACCATTCGCCAGGCACTCGCGACAAGATAAACGGTCGACTATGCCTCTGGTGCATCAAGGCGCAAGATGAATACGAGCCTTGATATGTTTGAGTTCCACGACAATGATGAAGGTCATCATTGTCAGTAGTGACCATGAACTCCATTTGCCGACGTGAACCAGCGCCCACGCCCCGATCTGGTTCGGATAGCGCCACGCGCCCAGGAAGGTCGATATGTTTTCCGCTACCCAGATGAAGAAGCCAATGAGGACGAAGGCCAGTACCAGTGGCATTCTACGCTCACGGTCATAGGGTCGGAACACGACCATGGTGCGGGCATATAGGCCGCAGGCGAGTGCAATCAAGTACCAGCGAAAATCACCGATGAAATGGTGTGTGTAAAAGTTGGCGTAGATAACAACGGCAAGGGCACCCGCCATCCAGTAAGGTGGATGGCGTTCAATGCGTAGATCAAACAGGCGCCACGCTTGGATGATGTAACTTGCCACCGCTGCATGCATGAAACCAGCGTACAGCGGCACGCCAGCAATTTTGGTAAAACCAAATTCCGGATAGGACCACGATCCCATCGAAGTTTTATAAATTTCGAGGGCCAGGCCGATGACATGGAAAACCAGAATGGCTTTGAACTCATCCCAAGTTTCCAGCTTTGCATATAGCATCCAGGCTTGGATGCAGACCGCGATCAGGAGCAAAAGATCATAGCGAGGAAGTCCGTAACCCTTTAGTTTGTGTGACATGAACAGGGCGCAAAAGAACAGACCCGCGAATAGGCATGCCCGTGCTTCCTTGATGCCGAACATCCAGAATTCAATAAGTGCGCGATGTAAGCCTGTTTGATGGGGGAGCTGGGGTGGTGCAAGGAGGTGGGCATCGAAACGTTTGATGAAGGTGGTCAGCATGTTCTTCTTCGTATTGGGGAAAATTTTGATTGCGAATTTTACTCGTAGTCCCTCACTCTTCAATTTTCGCGTTACTTTTGAATAGCACTCTGTCAGATTTCCTCCCTCTTACAAGAGGAGGCTAGGATGGGGGAGTGAGGGCGCGAAGGGAGTTTTTCTGTGTGCTGCTTTTTTACTTATCTTGAACTAGACTTAATCTGGCATACAACCGACTACGGTTGTACCGCGCTAGACTGAAAGCCGTCGTTTGGCTGAATTGCACCGGCCGAGCCGTTTCGATCTCGGTCAAATTCGATGTTGGGCTTACCGGATGAAGGCAGAATGACTCTTTTTAAGAGGCATGCATACTTCTGCTAACGTAACGCATCCCGTTCTGCAATAGCGCTTCTCAATACTGCCTCAGCTTCCGCTACCTCTTCCGCCAGTCTTCTCTGTCGCGCTTTGTAGATATCATTCAACCGCGACCCGCCGCCGGCATTACCAGTGCGTTCACCAGGAAGAGGTTCGACGCCCGCTTCCTGACGCTTTCTTGCGTCGTCCAAGAGCATTTCTGCCCGGTATACCTCTGCATCGGCTTCCACTAGCGTCTTCGGCTCCCCGTGCATCGGGATGACAATGACACGCGTGATCCGTGTACGCTCATTGCGAGGCGGAATGACGGGACGGTTGCGGAATTCGTTGGTGGTAGCTCCTGCTATCGGTGGATCGACCGTAATAGTTTCATCCAGCTTTCCGCCTTTGATGGGCTTATCCGAGTATACGATCTGGCCGTCCGGCATAACGTATCGGTATATCTCTTTGGCGGGCTTCCCGATCGGGGTAGGCCGGGGAAGTTCGGTGGCAAAAGCAAGGATGGTGCAGAAAAGTAGTACGTATCCTGCGGACCGGCGTGGGAAGGGTGGTTCCATGGCGTCACTCCTTTTCCTTACCATAGCAGCGGTGATCCCAGCTGCACATGACAATCAGCAAAGCGGCGAAACGCGCGTAAACAGCAGCGCATTGTTACCTTTCATTACAGCAATAAAAGTAACATTGTTCTACTTTGTGAAGGAAGAAGGGGCGTATTCGAGCTTCTCCCTTTGCTACAGCTTGTTAATGTATCGTCTGTGAGAAAAATGAAACATATCTGCTCGCTTCTATTACTTGTCTTTATGACATTGGCACAGGCTGAATCGGAAGATATGTCACCGTTCGACTTGCGCGTGCAGCTAGCAAAAGAGGCGGAGACCGACGAACGGTACAAGCCCTATCCCTCCCTTCTGTACAAACGGGCCGGCAAGCATCTCGCGCGTACCATGCGTTCCTGCATTGCCACTTCGCCGCCTCCTCAGGAAAAGACGTTTGTGCTAGTAGCCGACATCAATTCAAGAGGCATGGCGAGTGCAATTGCAGTCCAGCCCGAGAATGAGGTTGCCAAGTGCTTTGCCAACGGTTTTTCCTCGTTCCTTTATCCCCAGCCACCAGTATATGCACGGCGGCCTGGCTTTCCCATCACAGTCAAGATTCAGCTTCAGCCCTGAATAGGGGCGGCGCATTGGTACGGCATCGATATGCCGTGCCGTACCTCGCTCACCAAAATCACGTCGACGCCAGGGCAATACCGTGTTTAAATCCGGATTTGAATCCCGGCAAGTAGTATGGCCAGCTAACGCCCGTTATCCATCCCTATAACTACTTCTTGACTGCTATGTTCGACTGGTTCAGACGTATTTTCACTGATGCAACCCAACCTACTGCCCCAGTGCCGCAACACCAGCAAGCCCTGGACGACAAACCGGCGGGGGCGCCGAGGAAAGGGGGGTATTTTGCAGCGGATGACGTTTCTTCGATGCAGCGCAATCAGATCGATTTCATGTTTTCAAGTTGGCTGTTCGAGGCCGAAGACCATCCCGATGTATTTGCCAATAAGAATGAAGAGACGATTCTGAAGGCATTACATGAAGTGGTGAATTCACCCGATTCGGGGGCGCACATGGTGCATCGTTTGCCAGGCGTGATTCCCCAACTACTGCAGAGCTTACGCAATCCTGATTTTGATGGCGCCGAACTGTCCCGCAAGATTTCGCAGGATGTAGTCATGGTCGCCGAGGTACTGCGCCTTGCAAACAGTGTCGCTTATAACACTGGCAAGCCGATCGAGAGTATTGACCATGCTGTTCTTGTCCTTGGCCAGAATGGGTTACGTCAACTGATTTCCGGTGTCGCGTTTCGTCCTATTATCAATCTCAACTCTGGTGCCTTCACGAAAAAACTTGCTCCGCGGCTGTGGGTACAATCGGAGCGATGTGCATTTGCGTGCCATATGCTGGCCGAGGGCAGTGCCGTTGATCCACTCGATGCTTTCCTTGCTGGGCTAGTGCAGAATGTAGGACTGACTGTCTCGTTGCGTATCATCGACAAAATCTCTGATGGGAGACAGCCGGTCGGGTCTCCTACCTTCTGTAATGCCTTGGCTGATCATGGCCGTACGTTGACCGGAAACATTGGGCGAGAATGGCATTTTCCTGACACCGTCATGGCTGCCATTCGTGAGCAAGAGTCGGACAACAAGCTAGCAAAGCTATCGCCTGTAGGAAAAATATTGTGGATGGGTGATTACCTCAGCAAGCTAAATATTCTTATGCGAAATGGCCGTCTCGACGCTGAGGATCCGAAGACTCTGGAAGGTTTGTCAGAAAAAGAAATTGCATGCTTTAATAAACTTGCAGAGGTTGAAGATCGAGATTGGATTGCCGCTGCATCATCAGGCGCGCGAGCATAACGCTAAGCCTAGAACCCCCTTCTAATCGGCATTGATTGCCTGTCTCCTCTCCTAGTGGTCAGTCAGGTTGAAACGGCGGGAAAGAAATCGATGGATTTTTTCGA
>CBHCMF010000036.1:0-25962 GCA_965974465.1 uncultured Noviherbaspirillum sp. | reverse complement strand
AATTTTTGCAGTTGCTGCGGTAGCCGCCCTTGCAGGGGGCAATGTTCAAGCCGAAGAAAAAAAACCGGACCATGAGGTCAGTTTCAATGCATCCGTCGTCTCCGACTATCGCTATCGCGGTATTTCCCAGACGCGCCGGAAGCCAGCGTTGCAAGGCGGTGCCGACTACGTTCACAACCCTTCCGGATTGTACGCTGGTACTTGGCTGTCCACCATCAAATGGATTAAGGACATTCCCGGGGGCGATTCCGACATTGAGTGGGATATATATGGCGGCAAGCGCGGTGAAATCGTTTCTGGCGTTACCTATGACGTCGGTGTACTGCGCTATCAGTATCCGTCCAATAACCTGAGCCCAAGCGCCAATACCACCGAGATCTACGGTCAGGCTGGTTACGGTCCCGCCTACATCAAGTACTCGCATTCGCTGACGAATTTATTCGGCTTTGCCGATAGCAAGCGCAGCGGTTATCTCGACATCGGCGCCAATATTGCGCTGAGTGACACGCTTACGTTGAACCTGCATGCCGGCCACCAGAGGGTAAAGAACAATTCCATGTTCAGCTATACCGACTGGAAAGTCGGTGTGACCAAGGACTTTGGCATTCTCACCGGCGCGCTCGCCTTGATCGGCACGGACACCGACAACTACGTCGGCCCGAACGGTAAAGATCTCGGCAAGAACTCGCTGGTTCTATCCGTCGCAAAAACTTTTTAATTGAGGTCACCATGAAACTGATCACTGCGATCATCAAACCTTTCAAGCTGGATGAAGTACGTGAAGCCCTATCAGGGATCGGCGTGCAAGGGATTACCGTCACCGAAGTCAAGGGGTTCGGTCGTCAGAAAGGCCACACCGAACTGTATCGCGGTGCTGAGTACGTGGTCGATTTTTTGCCCAAAACCAAGATTGAGGCTGCGGTGGATGATGCCATCGTCGACCGCGCTATCGAAGCCATAGAGAGCGCTGCACGTACCGGAAAAATCGGTGATGGCAAGATTTTCGTTTATGACTTGCAGCAAGTTGTGCGTATCCGTACTGGCGAGACTGGTAAAGACGCGCTCTAAAGAGGGAGGGGACATGAAAAAACTATTTGCAAGTATTGTCGCGGCAGGCGCGTTGCTGTTCGCAGGAGGCATCGCGCAGCCAACACTGGCTGCGGACACAACGACTGCTAGCACCATGGTGGCGCAGGCTCCTGCGGCAGGGGAGGCGGCATCCGCCCCAGCTGCTGCAGCACCGGCCGCCGCAGCACCGGCAGCACCTGCTGCAGCCACTGCCACGCCGAATAAGGGCGATACTGCTTGGATGATGGTGGCGACTGTACTGGTGATCCTGATGACCATCCCCGGTCTGGCCTTATTCTATGGCGGCTTGGTTCGTTCCAAGAACATGCTGTCGATTCTGATGCAGGTGTTCGTGGTCTTCGCGTTAATCGTGGTGTTGTGGTGTATCTACGGCTATTCGCTGGCATTCACCGAGGGGGGCAGTTTCATCGGCTCGTTCGACCGGTTGTTCCTGAAAGACATGACGCCAGAATCCGTCGCTGCAACTTTCAGTAAAGGGGTGGTGATTCCTGAGTTTGTCTTTGCTGCCTTCCAGGCTACCTTTGCTGCAATTACCTGCGGTCTGATCGTCGGCGCGTTTGCTGAGCGTATTAAGTTCTCCGCAGTCTTGCTGTTCGTCGTGCTGTGGTTCACCTTCTCTTATCTGCCGATCGCGCACATGGTCTGGTTCTGGCCTGGGCCGGATGCGTATACTGATGCTGCGGCCGCCGAGAAAGCGACCGCTGCCTCCGGCTGGTTGTTTGCCAAAGGTGCGCTCGACTTTGCAGGGGGTACTGTGGTGCATATCAATGCAGCAATCGCAGGTTTGGTGGGAGCCTATGTGATCGGCAAGCGTATCGGTTACGGTCGGGAATCGATGGCACCACACTCGCTGACACTCACCATGGTAGGCGCCTCGCTGCTGTGGGTGGGTTGGTTCGGTTTCAACGCCGGTTCTGCGCTGGAAGCCGGTGGTACCGCCGCCCTGGCCTTCGTCAATACGCTGCTGGCGACTGCTGCGGCAACCTTGTCCTGGACATTCGGTGAATGGATGAGCAAAGGCAAACCTTCCATGCTGGGTGCTGCATCCGGTGCTGTGGCAGGTCTGGTGGCGATTACGCCAGCGGCGGGTTTTGTCGGTGTAATGGGAGCGTTGGCAATTGGTCTGCTGGCCGGCATTGTTTGCCTATGGGGCGTGAACGGTTTGAAGCGTATGTTGGGAGCGGATGATTCGCTCGACGTCTTCGGTGTGCATGGTGTTGGCGGGATCCTCGGCGCATTGCTGACCGGTGTGTTTGCCTCACCGGAGCTTGGAGGCACCGGCATCTACGATTACGTTGCTAATAAGGTTGCGGCGGAATATTCGATCGGAACTCAGGTCTGGATTCAGTTGCAGGGTGTGCTCACCACCCTGATCTGGTCCGGCGTGGTGGCCTTTGTTGCCTACAAGCTGGTGGATCTGATCGTCGGTCTGCGCGTGCCAGAAGAGGAAGAGCGCGAGGGTCTCGACATTTCCAGCCATGGCGAGTCGGCCTATCACTCCTGAGCCAGATACGACAAATCATTTTCCGGGCCGCGTAATCACGCGCGTCTTTTAAGCGCCTCGCTTCGAGGCGCTTTTTTTTCGTCCCTTTAAGCGTGCAATGCAGTCGGAGAATGGCGCCGCAAGGCAAGCGTCAGCCGCTTTGCTATTGCCAATTAAGAAATGGTTAGCCGGAAAAGCGCCCTCTAAAAACCCCCGGACAGGTTCTTAAACAACAGGCGGCGGGCGCAATAACGGGATAACCGTTAGAATCTCCATCACTCCCCTTGCAATAATGCTTATACGCCAAAGGTATATATGGTTCCGCATCTCGTTACGGCCTTGAACGGCCCGCTTCTCGACCTGGAAAAGAAAATACTGGCTGCGACACCGGCCATTGAACGCTGGTTTCGACTGGAATGGCAGGAGCATACGCCACCATTTTATTGCTCTGTGGACTTGCGCAATGCTGGCTTCAAATTGGCACCAGTCGATACGAACCTTTTCCCTGGGGGCTTCAATAACCTTTCGCCGGAAATGTTGCCGCTGGCTGTGCAAGCCGCGATGGCGGCAATTGAAAAGTATTGTCCCGATGCCAAGAATCTACTGCTGATTCCGGAACGCCATACGCGTAACACTTTCTATTTGCAAAATGTAGCGCGCTTGATCCAGATCTTGCGGCAAACCGGCCTTAATGTTCGACTCGGTTCCTTGTCGGAAGAGGTTACGGAGCCCGCCAACATCGATCTGCCGGACGGCACGACGCTGACGCTGGAGCCGATGGTTCGTTCTGCTAATGGCCGGCGTCTTGGCCTGAAGAACTTCGATCCCTGCACGATCCTCCTCAACAACGATTTGTCGTCCGGCATTCCCCCAATTCTGGAAAACCTGCATGAACAGAATCTGTTGCCGCCGTTGCATGCCGGCTGGGCAGTGCGTCGCAAGACCAATCACTTTGCCGCCTATGATGAAGTGGCGAAGAAGTTTGCCAAGCTGGTCGATGTCGATCCATGGATGCTCAACCCGTATTTTGCCAAGTGTGGCGAGATCAATTTTCAGGAACGCATCGGTGAGGAATGCCTGGCATCTAACGTTGACTCCTTACTCGCCAAGATCCGCAAGAAATACAAAGAATATGGCATCAAGGAGAAGCCGTTCGTCATCGTCAAGGCGGATGCAGGTACCTATGGCATGGGCATCATGACTGTGAAGGACGCAAGCGAAGTCAAGGACCTCAACCGTAAGCAACGCAACAAGATGGCAGTGGTGAAGGAAGGGCTGGAAGTGTCCGATGTGATCATCCAGGAAGGCGTTCATACCTTCGAACACATCAATGACGCTGTGGCCGAACCGGTGGTGTATATGATTGACCGTTATGTGGTCGGTGGCTTCTACCGCGTCCATGCCGAGCGCGGCATCGACGAGAACTTGAACGCACCGGGCGCGCATTTCGTGCCGCTCGCCTTTGCGCAACAGCATGCGCTGCCCGACTTGCAAGCTAAACCGGGTACCGCGCCGCCGAACCGCTTTTACATGTACGGCGTGGTAGCACGCATGGCATTGCTGGCAGCGTCGCTCGAGTTGGAAAAGACCGATCCGAATCCGGAAATCTACTGACGGATGGCGCGCATGAAATTTGCCTTTCTTGCCGACCCGCTCGACCATTTCAAAACCTACAAGGACACCACCTACGCGATGATGGTGGAAGCCGCGCGGCGTGGCCATGAAATCTATGCATTCCAGCAGAAGGACATGGCCATTCATGTTGGCAAGGTGCTGGCGAACGTTGCGCGCATTACGCTCACCGGCGATGTCGACGACTGGTATCGTGCCGCACCGGCGATGCCGATGCAGTTGAATGAATTTGATGCTGTGATGGTGCGCAAGGATCCGCCGTTCAACATGGAATACATTTACCTTACCTATTTGCTTGAGGTAGCAGAAGGGCAGGGCGCGCGTATCTTCAATCGACCGGATGCAATTCGCAATCACAATGAGAAATTGGCGATTGCGCAGTTCTCGCAATTCACCGCGCCAACGCTGGTAACAAGTGATGTGGCGCGTATCCGTGCATTTCACCAAGAACATCAGGACATCATTCTTAAACCGCTCGATGGAATGGGCGGTACCGGTATTTTCCGTGTGCGGGAAGATGAGCTGAATCTCGGTGCCATCATCGAAACGCTCACTGCAAACGGTGCCCATACGATCATGGTGCAACGCTTCATCCCTGAAATCACGCAGGGTGATAAACGCGTGTTATTGATTGGTGGCGAAGTGGTGCCATATTGCTTGGCGCGTATTCCGCAAGGTGGGGAGGTGCGTGGCAATCTTGCTGCGGGTGGTCTTGGTGTGGCGCAACCTATTTCTGCCCATGATCGCGAAATCGGTGAAGCGCTAGCACCGATCCTTTGGAAGCGCGGCCTATTACTGGTAGGATTGGATGTAATCGGGGATTATTTGACGGAAATAAACGTCACCAGCCCCACCTGCTTTCAGGAAATCACACAACAGACAGGCTTCAATGTTGCCGGGATGTTCATTGATGCATTGGAAAAGCAATGCAACTAGGCAAGTGAACGGCCCATTGGAGAACTGTCAATAACGACAAGTCAGTCTTTCGGCGCGAATGTGGCAACGCATTTTTCGGGTGACTGGCATCTAGCTGGAAATCATGATCGGGATTCTTCTCTTGACACACGCTCCGCTTGGCAATGCCTTCATTGAGGCGGCTACGCATGTGTTTCGCGCACGCCCTGAAAGAATGGAGGCCATCGATGTGCGTGCCGATCAGGATACGGTCGAGGTCAATCGCCTCGCACAGGAGGCGATACGGCGATTGGACGACGGTTCCGGCGTGCTCGTGATTACCGATGTATTGGGCGGTACGCCGTCCAATTGCACACTGCGCTTGTGCAGCCCTGATCATGTTGAAGTGATTGCAGGCATCAGCTTGCCCATGTTGCTGCGTGCATTGACGTATCGCAATGACACCCTCGACGTGACAGTGGAAATGGCACTTGCAGGAGGACAAAGCGGCGCGGTCCGGGTAGACAACCGCGTGCGGCTTTCACCAGACTAAAAACGAAAATAACGAAAAAGCAAAATGATTCAACAGGAAGTCGAAATCGTTAATAAACTCGGTCTGCATGCACGTGCATCGGCCAAGTTGACCCAACTGGCGGCAAAGTATAAAAGCGAAGTGTGGATGACACGCAATGCACGGCGCGTTAACGCCAAGTCCATCATGGGTGTCATGATGCTGGCCGCAGGCAAGGGTGCCAAGGTTTTGCTGGAGGCGGAGGGCGCCGATGAAAAAGAGTGTTTTGACGCGCTGGTTGAGCTGATTCAGAATAAGTTTGGCGAAGGCGAATAGCCGCATCGAACTGGGATAGGCTCAACTACGATGGCTTCTTTCACGCTCCATGGGATTCCGGTTTCGCGCGGCATCGCGATTGGCCGCGCGCATTTGCTCGCCCCGGCGGCACTGGACGTCAAGCATTACCTCATTCCGCAAGAACAGGTCGAAGCGGAAGTGCAACGCCTGCAAAAGGCCATTGCCACCGTACACAAAGAACTTCAGACGATCTGGAGTGAGCTGCCAAAGGATTCACCTGCAGAACTCGGCGCATTTATCGACGTGCATGCGCTGATCTTGTCCGATCCGATGATTGCGGAAGTGCCGCTCGACATCATTCGCACACGCTACTACAACGCCGAATGGGCGCTGGTGACGCAGATCGAGGAACTGTCCGCGCAATTCGACGAGATCGAGGACGCTTACCTTCGCGAGCGCAAGAGCGACATCCAGCAGATTGGCGAGCGCGTGTTGAAGGTACTGACAGGCACAGCCGTCAGGCTGCCGATAGCCGACGGCGAGGAAGAATCCATCGGCCGCATGATTGTTGTTGCGCACGATATTTCGCCAGCCGACATGCTGCAATTCAAGGACCGCACCTTTGCCGGTTTCGTGACGGATCTCGGCGGGCAGAATTCCCATGCCGCGATCGTTGCGCGCAGCCTCGACATTCCAGCGGCGGTCGGCATGTACAACGCCTCGACGCTGATTCGGCAGGACGATTGGCTCATTGTCGATGGCGATGCTGGGGTGGTCATCGTCAATCCCGCACCGAGCGTGCTGGAGCAGTACCGTGAGCGTCAGCAACGTCTGCTGCGCGAGCGCAAAAAGCTCAGCAAGCTGAAAAAGACACCGGCGATTACGCGCGATGGCACCGAGATTACCTTGCTGGCCAATATCGAATTGCCCGAGGACTGCCCCGCAGCGCTGGAGTCCGGTGCCATGGGGGTCGGCTTGTTCCGCTCCGAATACCTGTTCATGGGCCGCGTCGGCAATGGCAAGTTGCCATCGGAGGATGAGCAGTTCGAGGCCTACCGGCAGGCGGTCGTTGCTATGAAAGGGCGGCCAGTGACGATCCGTACACTAGACATCGGCGCTGATAAGCCGCTCGATGCGGCCGAGCAGACTGCACTGAATCCAGCCCTCGGTTTGCGCGCGATTCGCTTCTGCCTGGCTGAGCCGCAGATGTTCCTGCAGCAACTCAGAGCCATCCTGCGCGCTTCCGCATTTGGTCCGATCAAGCTGTTGATCCCGATGTTAGCGCATGCTTTTGAAATCGATCAGACACTGACGATGATCGAGCAAGCCAAGTTACAACTGCGTGAAGCAAACAAAAAATTCGATCCGCTGATTCCGGTCGGCGCGATGATTGAAATTCCAGCAGCGGCGCTCACCTTGCCCATGTTCGTCAAACGCATGGATTTTCTCTCGGTCGGTACCAACGACCTGATTCAATATACGCTTGCCATCGACCGCGCCGACCATGAAGTTGCGCATCTATACAATCCGCTGCATCCGGCCATCCTGTACCTGCTGTCGAGCACCATTTCGATTGGCGCCAAGGCCGGCATCCCGGTGTCGGTATGCGGTGAAATGGCAGGCGACACCAAGCTTACGCGCTTGCTACTCGGTATGGGGCTGCGCGAGTTCTCGATGCATCCAACACAAATCCTGCCGGTTAAGCAGGAAATACTAAACACCGATCTGAATGCGATTGCAGCGACGACCAGAAAAATTTTGCGCACCATGGAGCCTGCGGCCATTGTGACGGCGGTGGAGCAATTGCGTCAGATCTGAGTGGCGCAATTTGAATGCGCGTGAAAGGGGCCATATTTACGGTTGCGCTTCTCAGCCCGACCTGACCTCCCTTTCACGCACAGGCAAACCATTGCTCTAAGGTGCGATGGTATTTTCCGGCGTTCTTACGGTGCGTTTGGCCGTAAACCATCGCCACAACGGCGGCCCAATCAATAGCAACAAGGTGAGGGTTAGCACCGCTGCCGATATCGGTTTGGTTAGGAAGATCGACGCGTCCCCTTGGCTGATGGACAACGCACGGCGCAATTGCTGTTCCGCCACCGGACCGAGGATCATGCCGACAATGGTTGGCGCGATAGGGATGTCATAGCGGCGCATCAGGAAACCGATCAGGCCGATGAGGTAAAGCAGTAGCAGATCGAACCAGGAATTGCGCAAGCCGTAGGCCCCGAGCGTAGCGAAGATGAGGATGCCAGCATATAGCAGTGGACGCGGAATGCTGAGCAGCTTGATCCACAATCCGACCAGTGGCAGATTCAGCACCAGCAGTAACACGTTGCCGATGTACATGCTGGCAATCAGCCCCCATACCAAAAGCGGCTGCGTTTCGAACAACAATGGTCCAGGTTGTAATCCGTATTGCTGGAATGCTGCCAAAACAATCGCCGCCGTTGCTGACGTTGGCAAGCCGATCGTCAACAGCATGGCCAGTGTGCCGGTACTTGATGCGTTGTTTGCCGCTTCTGGCCCTGCGACGCCCTCGATTGCGCCGTTGCCGAATTCTTCCGGATGCTTACTGAGTTTCTTCTCCATCGAATACGAGAGAAAGGTGGGGATCTCGGAACCGCCCGCAGGCATCGCGCCAATAGGGAAACCAAGAAATGTGCCACGCAACCACGGTTTCCAGGAACGCGCCCAGTCTGACTTCGACATCCAGATTGTGCTCTTGACCTGCTCCAGTGTGTCGGTCGTCTTGTTCAAATACGTGGCCAGATACAGGGTTTCACCGACTGCGAACAGGCCGACCGCAGCCACCACAACATCGATGCCATCGAGCAGCTCGGGAATGCCCATCGTAAAGCGCGGTTGCCCGGTCTGGCCATCAATGCCGATCAAGCCAATCCACAAACCGAAGAAAAGACTCGCCAAGCCACGTGCCCTTGACGTACCGAGGAGTGTCGAGACGGTGACGAACGCTAGGACCATGACGGAAAAGTACTCGGCAGGGCCGAATTTCAGCGCGACATCCACGACCAGCGGTGCGATGACGGTAAGCATCATCACCGACAAGGTGCCAGCGACAAAGGAGCCGATCGCCGAGGTCGACAAGGCTGGACCTGCGCGGCCACGCTTGGCCATCCTATTGCCTTCCAGCGCGGTCACGATGGTGGCTGATTCGCCTGGTGTATTGAGTAGGATGGAGGTTGTCGAACCGCCGTACATTGCACCGTAGTAGATGCCGGCGAACATGATCAGTGCGCCGGTCGGGTCGAAGCCAGCTGTGGCGGGGAGCAGCAGAGCAACTGTCAGCGCTGGCCCCACGCCGGGTAGCACGCCAACCAAGGTGCCCAAGGTCACACCGATAAATCCCAACAGCAGATTCTGCATGGTTAGCGCAACCGAAAAGCCGGACATCAATGCATTGAACGTTTCCATGTCTACAGCCCTCCCAACAGGCCACTCGGCAGATTCAGTCCGAGCGCGCGTGTAAACAAAAAGAAGGCCAGTGTCGATAACACCAGTCCTACTACGATGTCACGAAACAGACGACGGCTGCCAAAACCGCGCGCAATCAGCGTGAACAGAAAAGTGGATGCCAGCACGAAGCCCGCCCAGGCAATGGACGCCATGTGCAAAATCACTGCGGTGCTAAGAATGGCGAACGCGACCCAGTCGGGTGCGTCGTGGTTGTCGTCCAGTGGCACATTGCGCCAGCCACCGGACACGGCTTGCCAGCACAGGATGCCACCAAGAATCAGCAGGCCGGCACCAATCATGTAAGGAAATACGCGCGGCCCGACTTGTGAGTAGCCACCACCAGAAGAAATATCCTGCGTGCCGGCGATCACAACGATGCCCAATGTGGTTAGCGCAATGGAAACTAAAAGTTCCCCGGGATTGATCCGAGAACGAGAGGTCATGTTGTCACCTGGAGGGAGAGGGATGGTGGGCGACAGATTGCCACCCACCGTCGATATCATTTCTTCACCAAGCCGAGGTTGTTAATGATCTTCTCGGTTTGCTTGATTTCGTTATCCAGGTAGCTGCGGAAGGCATCGCCGGCCAGATAGGCATTCGACCAGCCGTTTTTGGCCAGCAGGTCTTGCCAGGTTTTGGTGCGGACGGCTTTGTCGATGGAGGCGATGAGTTCCTGCTTTTGCGCGTCATTGATACCCGGTGCGGCAAAGACGGCGCGCCAATTTGCCAATTCGACATCGACACCTTGTTCTTTCAGTGTCGGTACGTCGATGCCCGGAAGACGCTTGCCGGCAGTGACGGCCAGTGGACGCATTTTTCCGGACTGAATCTGCCCGGCAAACTCGTTCCAGCCAGACAGCCCGACGGTCACGTGCCCCCCCAGAATGGCAGCTTGCGCTTCTCCGCCACCGGCGAACGGGATGTAGTTGATCTTGCTGACATCCACCCCGGTTGCTTGCGCGATCATGGCGACGATGATGTGGTCGGTGCCGCCTGCAGAGCCGCCGCCCCAGGATACAGCACCCGGGTTGGCTTTGAATTGGGCGATGAGGTCTTTCAGCGACTTGATGGGCGAACTGGCAGGGACGACCAAGACATCATATTCGCTGGTTAGTCGGGCGATCGGCGTGACTTGCGACAGATTCACGGGGGACTTGTTGAGGACGATACCCCCCACCATTACGCTCCCACCGATCAATACTGCGCTTGGGTCTCCCTTAGCGGAGTTGACAAACTGCGCCAGTCCGATCGTGCCAGCGGCCCCTCCCTTGTTGTCAACTTGAACTTTTTTGACAATGCCGTTCTGCTGCAAGGCTTGTGCAAGACCGCGACCGGTTTGATCCCAGCCACCGCCCGGGTTAGCTGGAACCAGTATCTTCATGTTATCGAGCGCCAGCGCGGGGCTGCTTGCCAGCATGCCGAGCGCCGTGACCGAGGTAAGCAGCCAGCGGCTGAAAGAAGTCCATTTGCTGATATTCATGTTACGTCTCCTTCTTCTTGATGAAGTCAGTCCGGATATTTGGAAGCGTCCGGGATTTATCGCTGCCTTACTTTAGATCACCCTAGCTTGCATTTCGCTTTCGATGGCTGGCTTTTCTGGGTGACTTGATAAATCTCTAGCGCTTGAGGTGGTCCCGTGCCGGTTTGACTGGCAGAACCGACTTGGTTATTCTTATGCAATGCGCCGATTTGATAATCAGCTTGCGGGCGCGTAATAAATACGGCTAAAGCGCTTGTATGTAAGCCTTGAATTTAGCCCGATAAGCTGACCCGCTTTCGGGCTTTTTTGTTTTTAGCGTTCTGGCTTTACCCACCAGGGCGCCGATATCCGGACTCTTATGTCATCCATTGGAATCGTCACACCGCAGTCGATGCACTTTGCCGAACCGTTGCCTCTGCGCAGCGGCGCATCGCTTTCCGATTACACCTTGGTGTATGAAACCTACGGCACACTCAATGCCGACCGCTCCAATGCCGTGCTGATCTGTCATGCACTGAATGCATCACATCACGTCGCTGGTATCCATGAGCGCGTGGACGGTAGTAAGAACGTCGGGTGGTGGGACAACATGGTGGGGCCCGGCAAACCGGTGGATACAGACCGTTTCTTCGTCGTCGGGGTCAACAATCTCGGTTCTTGCTTTGGCTCGACTGGTCCCATGCATCTCAATCCGAAGACCGGCAAACCGTATGGCGCTGACTTCCCGGTAGTCACTGTTGAGGATTGGGTACATGCGCAGGCTCGCCTAGCGGATCGTCTCGGTATCGAACAGTTTGCCGCCGTCATGGGTGGTTCGCTTGGCGGCATGCAGGCGCTGTCGTGGAGCATGATTTACCCTGAACGCATCCGTCACTGCATTGTTATTGCGTCTACACCAAAACTGAGCGCGCAGAACATTGCCTTCAATGATGTTGCGCGTCAGGCGATTCTGACCGACCCGGATTTCCATGGTGGTGACTACTATGCGCACGGCGTGGTGCCCAAACGTGGTTTGCGCGTGGCGCGCATGGTCGGACACATCACTTACTTGTCCGATGACAGCATGGCTGAGAAATTTGGCCGCGAGCTGCGTAATGGTAAATATCAGTTCGGTTTTGGTATCGATTTTGAAATCGAATCCTACCTGCGCTATCAAGGCGACAAATTCTCAGAATACTTCGATGCTAATACCTATCTGCTGATCACCAAGGCGCTCGATTACTTCGATCCCGCCAAGGACTACGGCGATGATCTCAGCGCTGCATTGGCCAATACCAAGGCTGAATTTCTGTTGGCATCATTTACCACCGACTGGCGTTTCTCGCCGGAGCGCAGCCGCGAGATCGTGCAGGCGCTGGTCAAGAACAAGCGCCGTGTCACCTATGCGGAAATCGATGCGCCGCACGGCCATGATGCATTCCTGCTGGAGGACTCGCGCTATATGAACGTTGTGAAAGCGTATTACGAACGCCTCTGGCAAGACGTCCAACACGGGAGGCCCGCATGAATTTCCGCGACTTGATGTTGCTGCGTCCCGACCTTGCCTTCATTGCTCACTGGGTGCGCGAAGGCGCGCATGTCCTCGATCTGGGATGTGGCGACGGGGTAATGCTGGAATATTTGCAATCTGCCAAGCACTGCATCGGCTATGGCGTCGAAATCGATGACAATAAAATTCCGCTTTGCGTGCAGCGCGGCGTTGCTGTGATCCAGCAAGACCTGGAAGGCGGCCTGGCGATGTTTGCCGACAATGCCTTCGATACCGTGCTGTGCTTGTCGGCCTTGCAAATGATGAAGAACGTGGAAGGCGTATTGCGCGATATTGCGCGGGTCGGCCGCGACGCGATCGTATCGTTTCCCAACTTCGCCTACTGGCCCCATCGTGTCGCGCTGCTGCGTGGCCGCATGCCGGTATCGAAATCGCTGCCCTATGAATGGTACGACACGCCTAACGTGCGTTGCGCAACCATCAAGGACTTCGAGGAACTTGCTAACCAAGTGGGGCTCGAAGTGCTCGAGTGCATTGCATTGCACGAAGGCAAGCCCGTCTCGTTCCTATCGAACTGGCGTGGTAGTCTTGCCGTATTCCGACTACGTAAGAAAACCATCGCATGAGCGTGCCCTCCAGTCACACCCAAACCTTATCTACCGAACAACCCAAGATTTTGCGTTCCAAGCTGTTTTGGATCAGCTTGTTATATTTTTCCGAAGGCTTTCCGCTCGGGTTGTTTTTCGACCTGTTTCCGGTCTACTTCCGCCAGCAGGGGATCGAACTGTCGAAGATCGGTTTGCTCAGCCTGCTCGGCTTGGCATGGACGCTCAAATTTTTGTGGGCGCCGGTGATCGACTTTACTCGCCGCCACCGTTACTGGATGGCCGCCGCCGATGTTGGTATGGGGCTGGTGATGATTGTTTGCGCCCGCGAGGCCGGCTTCGGTCCATGGGTATGGTTTGCGATTGGTACCTTTACGGCCTTGTCGGCCACCAACGATATCGCCATCGACGGCTATACGATTGAGCAACTGAACAAGCGAGAACTCGGCATCGCCAACGGTTTTCGTATCGGGTTTTATCGCGTCGGCATGCTTGCCGCCGGCATATTGCTTTGGTTCTCCGACGTCGCTGGTTGGACCTCGACATACGGCTTGGCGGCACTTCTGTTTTTCGCCATGGGCGGCATCATGCTATTAGCGCCGAAGGAACCGCCGCGACCAGAGCGCGATGCGCCTTCGAGCCTGCGCAGCGAATTGTCCGCGCTCACGCAACAGCCGATCCTCATCATTGCGCTGACGCTCTTTATTGCCGGTCTGCTCTGGCCAGTACTGGGCGCAGTCGACATCCCATGGTTGGCAACGTATAAATCCGCGTGGTGGTTCAAGGGCGGAGCGCCCGTTGGCCTTATTCTGCTTTCCGCCTTCCTGTTCACGCGCGGCATTCGCAGCCAGTCCGCACACCTATCCGCAGCCTCCGCTAGCGGGCCGATGTTCGGTGCGATCGTTTCATTGCTGAATAAGAAGCATGCACTGCTGCTGATTGGCTTCATCCTGATCTTCAAACTTGCTGACTCCTCGATCGGTTTCATGATCAAACCGTTTTGGGTCGACAGCGGATTCACCAATACCCAGATCGGCCTCGTGTCGGTCAACCTGGGGCTGGGCCTCTCGATTGCGGGCGGCATTCTTGGCGGCTGGTACACAGACCGTGTCGGCATCTTCCGCGCGCTGTGGGTACTGGGCCTTTGGCAGGCACTCTCAAACGTCGGTTATGTCGTTGCGGCTTATGTCATACCGAAAGCAACGCAGGGCGCCGATATTGCGTTGGCGCATCAGGTCGTGATGTACAGTGCAAGCGCCATAGAGTCCTTCACTGGCGGTCTTGGTACGGCTGCTTTTCTAGCTTTCCTGATGGCGATTGTCGATAAATCACGCGCGACGACCGAATACGCTATCCTGTCATCGATCTTCGCCTTCTCGCGTTCCATCGCTGGCTGGGCTGGTGGCATTGGTGCGCAGGAAATGGGCTATGCCGCCTATTTCGCCTTGACTTTCGTGCTAGCGTTTCCTGCGTATGCCTTGCTGCCGTGGATCAAGACTATCTTGATTTCTTCGCAAGAGAGCAAACCATGAGACGGATTATTTCCATCGCATTGACCTCGACGGCGCTCATTTGTACAGTGCCCTATGCGATTGCAAAAGACGAGGTAAGCCCGGATGGCGTGAAGGTAGAGAAAATGTCACCTCTGCGCAAGCTAATACCGGAAGCTGAGCTCGAGCAGGCTGCATCGCAGCAATACACCGACATCAAGCAGCAAGCCCGCCAGCAAGGCGCGCTCGTGGCGGAAAATCAGCCGCAAGTACAGCGTTTGCGCGCCATCGCCAAGCGCCTGATTCCACAGGCCTCACGTTGGAACGAGCGAGCAGCGCAGTGGCAATGGGAAATTAACCTGATTGAATCGTCACAAATCAATGCATTTTGCATGCCCGGCGGGAAAATTGCCTTCTTCAGTGGATTACTTAATTCACTCAAGCTGACGGACGATGAAGTAGCCATTGTCATGGGGCATGAAATCGCGCATGCGTTGCGCGAGCACGGGCGCGAGCGCGCCGCGAAATCCGGTCTGGCGAATGCCGGCACAAAGCTTGCCGGCATCGGTTTGTCGGCACTATTTGGCGTTGATCCTAATCTGACAACCGCAGCGGCTGGCGGCATTGCCAACCTCACCATGCTGAAATTCTCGCGTGACGACGAAACCGAAGCGGATCTGGTTGGTTTAGATATCGTCGCCCGAGCTGGCTACGATCCGCGCGCAGGCATCGCGTTGTGGCAGAAGATGGGGATGGTCAGTAAAAATGCGCCGCTGCAGTGGCTGTCCACCCATCCTGCAGGCACGGCACGCATCGCCGAGATGCAGAAACACATGCCGTCGGTCATGCCACTGTTCGCGAAAGCGAAAGGGAAGACGCTCGCAGCGCTTCCCCCCTATACCAGCAACGTCAAAGGTATTGCGCCTATCCGTTAATGAAGGCCGACGCGCCCTGATATTCAATGGTCAGCGGCGCATGATCGGAGAATCGCTCCTCTTTATAGATGGAGGCCGCATGCGCGCTGGCGGCAATGCCGGGTGTTGAAATGTGATAGTCAATACGCCATCCCACGTTCTTCGCCCACGCCTGGCCGCGGTTGCTCCACCAGGTGTAGGCATCACCGGTCGTTTCGGGATGCAACCTGCGGTAAACGTCGACCCAGCCCACCTCGTTCAGCACGCGCGTGAGCCATTCCCGTTCTTCCGGCAGAAAACCTGAATTCTTCTGATTGCTCTTCCAGTTCTTCAGATCGATTTCCTTATGCGCGATATTCCAGTCGCCGCAGAGAATCACCTCCTGGCCACAGGCACGCAATTTCGCCAGATGAGGCAAGAATACGTCCATGAAACGGAACTTTGCCTGTTGCCTTTCCTCGCTTGACGACCCAGAAGGGCAGTACACTGAGATCACACTGAGCTTGCCAAAGTCACATTGCACATAACGTCCTTCAGCGTCGAATTCCACGTTGCCAAAACCGATCTGAACCGCGTCTGGTGCAAACTTTGAATAAATGCCAACACCAGAATACCCCTTCTTTTCGGCATAGTGAAAGTGTCCATGGTAGCCAGGCGGTGCAACAAACGCAGGTGTCATGTCTGTTGCTTGTGCCTTTAGTTCCTGCACGCAGACAAAATGCGCGTCCTGCTTCGCCATCCATTCGAAAAAACCTTTCTTAGCGGCGGAGCGGATACCGTTCAGATTGGCGGAAATGATTTTCAACATAGCTCGTCACATAAAAAATGAGGGGCTAGCATAACCGATTCATTTGGAAAATTGTGGTGCCCCTTCCAGCCATAGCGACTGCATCTCCCATTACAATGCGTGCTTGGTCCGGCACGCCGGGCATTATCAATTTATACATATCGAGGGCATCTTGAGCAAGCTACGTCAGGAATTCATCGCGTTCTCCGTCAATGCAGGCGTTCTGCGTTTCGGCGAATTCATTACTAAGGCCGGTCGCACGTCGCCGTACTTCTTCAACGCCGGCCTGTTCAGCGACGGCGCCAACCTGGGCAAGCTTGCCGATTTCTACGCCCAGACCTTGCTCGATTCGGGCATCGAATTCGACATGTTATTCGGCCCAGCATACAAAGGCATCACGCTGGCTTCAGCTACTGCTGTTGCGCTTGCAAACAAAGGCCGCAACGTGCCTTTCGCCTTCAATCGCAAGGAGGCCAAAGATCACGGCGAGGGCGGCACCATGGTCGGTGCCAAGCTGCAGGGTAAAGTCGTCATCATCGACGACGTGATCTCCGCCGGTACCTCGGTGCGTGAATCGGTGGACATGATTCGGGCTGCCGGTGCCACGCCCTGTGCGGTACTGATCGCACTCGACCGCATGGAGCGTTCCGGTAAGGACGGTGCGCTATCTGAGCATTCCGCAGTCCAGGAAGTGAATAAGGCTTATGGCATGCCGGTGATTTCGATTGGCAATTTGGCCGATTTGTTGGAATATATCTCTCATGCAGGCGCCAACCCCGATCTTGCTCAGTATAAGGACGCGGTAGCCGCCTATCGGAGCCGCTATGGCGTGATGTAACTCACTGCATTAGGAGGTGCAATGAGAAATCCACTAAAGATCGCGTTGTGCTTCCCGTTGGCGTTTGCGTACTGGAGTGCGCATGCACAGATCTACATGTGCAAAGATGCCTCCGGCCGCACACTTACCTCTGATCGCCCCATTCCGGAATGCGCTGACCGCGCGATACGCGAGCTCGACAAGAGCGGCAGGATGCGCCGCGAGATCGCACCACCCCTGACTGCAGAGCAAAAGCAGGAACTGAAATTGCAGCAAGAAAAACGCAAGGCGGAAGAGATCGTCGCCGATGAGCAGCGGCGCAACGATCGCATACTGCGTGCGCGTTATCGTAATGAAGGTGACATCGAGACAGCACGCAAGCGCGAGCTTGAAGCGGTGGAAGATCAAATTAAGCGGGAGAAAACCGTCCTGGCATCCGCAGAAAAAGAACAACAAGAGGCGCAAGCCGAGGCGGACGCATTACGCAAGCAAAATAAGACGGTATACATCGCCTTGCAACATCGATTGAATAACGCAGCAGAATCGGTGAGCGGCGCAAAGAAATCGCTTCAGGAGTATGCCGCAGATCTTGCACAGATCAATGCAAAGTACGATGCGATGTTGAAGCGGTATCGGGAGCTTGAGCCACTTCGTTGAGGTGGCGCAAGCTTTACGGACTGAGAAAACGCATTTCTACTGTGGCATACAGCATCCCATCGATAGGGGCTCTGCTGAGGCTAAAGTCTTCTCAGCCTACAAGTTGGCGTTATGCGCCTTACTCTTGTATATAAACAAGGACTGAAGTCCCACCTTCCGTGATGTAAAAGCTCCGGTGCTTCTCCTTTCTGCTGTCCATGTTCTCCTTTCTCTACGCAGAATACGGATGCGTCTTCATTCTATTGTTGCATTCGCATCAGTCACTGGGGTTTAGGCGCCGTTCAGAATACATTGCACATTTTTCCGGCCGTAGCGGGCGTGCTGCTGCGTTGTCCGTCGCTCGCAGTGCTCGCACTGTGGCGCAACGGCCCCTTAGCTAGAACGATTCTCTTTCGGCATCGCGCTTCAGGAGGAATCTAGCGCATATGGGCAAAAGATTCCTATAATAAATTTTTGTTGCTTTGTGGAAAATAAATCTACAAACTATCGATGTTCCTGTGGGAGGAATCGACATCGCTTTTTCCGATTGTCCGTCATTTTCAAGGCAGTACCTATCCATGAAGGAGCAACATTAGTGAACGTGATACAGACCAATAATCAGAACTTCACGGTTGTCGACTCGTCGGTGCCAGCGCTTCAGGCGTCGGAATTCCTTGCCTTCAAACTGGGCAAGGAAGAGTACGGCATCGATATTCAGAAGGTGCAAGAACTGCGCGGTTATGAAAATCCGACGCGGATCGCCAATTCGCCCGACTTCATCAAGGGTGTGGTTAACTTGCGTGGCATCATCGTCCCCATCGTTGACATGCGGATTAAGTTCAATCTCGGCACGCCGACCTACGATCAGTTCACGGTGGTGATCATCCTGAACGTTGCTGGACGCACCATCGGCATGGTTGTCGATAGCGTGTCGGATGTTATTACGCTGATACCAGAACAAGTCAAACCAGCGCCAGAGATGGGGGCTGCGCTCGATACCGACTACATGATCGGCCTAGGGACACTGGAGGAACGCATGGTGATCCTAGTGGACATCGACAAGCTAATGGTAAGTGCGGACATTGGCCTGCTCGACCGTTTGGCCGCATAGACGCTGGCCGGAAAAGAACAATTGCAGCGACATATCAACCACGAGGGAAACATGAAAAATCTGAAAATAGGAACTCGTCTCGGTATCGGTTTTGCCGTTCTCCTCATTCTCCTTACCATGAGCGTTAGCGTTGGTATTGGCCGTTTGTCGAGCCTGAACAATAAGGTAGAGGACCTGTCCGAAAACCACATTCCAAAACTTCTTGTAGAAAACGAGTGGATTATCGCAATGCTGCAAACAGCGCGGCAAATGCGGAACATGCTAATTCTTGAGGATAAGGAAAAGATCAAGAACGAAGTCGAGGGCGTGATGCAATTGAAAGAAAAACGCCAGCAATACATGGAGCGCTTGCAAAAAACGATTGTGACCCCCGCAGGAAAAGCCGCGCTTCAAAAGGTAATTGAAGCCCGTGCCGCTTATACGCCGCATGAGGATGAATTTTTGAAATTGGTGATAGCGGAGGATATGGCCGGTGCCAAGGCTGTACTGCTGGAAAAGGCACGTCCGGCACAGCTGGCTTACATCGAAGATCTCTACAAACTGATTGAGAGCCAGAAGACCTTGATAGAGAATGCGGCTGATGCCGCGGAACAGGACTATCAATATGGCCGCATGATGATGTTTATATTGCTCGGAGGGGCGCTGTTGATTGGGGTAGGTTATGCTGTCTTTGTCACTCGATCGATCACCGGCCCAATGGGCGAAGCCTTGAAAGTCGCGGAAACCGTAGCCGCTGGCGACTTGACCTGCCGTATCGAAGTAACCAGCAAGGATGAAACCGGCCAGCTACTCCAGGCGCTGAAAAACATGAATAGTGCACTTGCCAACATCGTCAATGAGGTCCGTGGCGGTGCACATGCAATCGCCTCCGCCTCACAACAGGTCGCATCCGGCAATGCGGACCTGTCCTCTCGTACCGAAGAGCAGGCCAGCTCACTGGAGGAAACCGCATCTTCGATGGAGGAGCTGACCTCGACCGTGAAGCAAAATGCCGACAATGCGCGCCAGGCCAACCAACTGGCAGGGACGGCCTCTGAAGTGGCCGTAAAGGGTGGCGCCGTGGTATCCGAAGTGGTGGAAACGATGGGGTCCATCAATGAATCAGCGCGCAAGATCGTCGACATCATTGGTGTTATTGACGGCATCGCCTTCCAGACCAATATCTTGGCGCTAAACGCGGCAGTAGAAGCGGCGCGTGCAGGAGAACAGGGGCGTGGCTTTGCGGTAGTGGCAGCTGAAGTACGTAACCTGGCACAACGTTCTGCGGCCGCAGCTAAGGAAATTAAGGCCTTGATTGACAACTCGGTGGAGAAGGTCGACGCCGGCAGCAAATTGGTGGACCAGGCCGGTGTAACGATGCAGGAAGTCGTGGCAAGCATTCGCCGAGTGACTGACATCATGGCCGAGATCAGCGCCGCTAGCCAGGAGCAGACAGCCGGCATTGAGCAGGTGCAGCAGGCGATCATGCAAATGGACCAGATGACTCAGCAGAATGCAGCGCTGGTCGAAGAGTCGGCAGCCGCCTCCGAGGCGATGCAAGAACAGGCAAACAATCTGACGCAGGTGATTGGTGTGTTCAAGCTTGACACTGCCCATGGGGCAACACCAGCGATGAATACCAAGGCAGTCTCTATGCCGAAATCGAATGTCAGGCCGCTCGTGAAGAAGACCGCATCAGCCGGCAGAACGCCCGCCGAGCCGATGCAAACCAAGCGCCTTGCCAGCGCCGGGATAGAAAGCAGTGGCGACTGGGAAGAATTCTAAGCACAAGCTCGGCTTACGTAAGTAAGTCGAGCCTCTCCATCCCAATCTATCTACGCCAGCCTTGCCAGGTTGGCGATTCAGGGGGCAGCTTGACACATTAATCGATGAACAAAGTATGTCAGCTACTCGAAGAAGACTGTAGTCCTCTCGCTGCCTTCATAGGACAGTTCTGTTACGGCCTCAACGTACAACTGGCTCGAAGACGACCAAACCGCAATATCAAATCGTTTTGCGCAAAACCCGATGTGGTTCGCTGTAGATGGCCACACATACACACGGTATGGCGGTGTCTCAAAATCATAATTTTTCTGCTACAGCGTGAGACGCATCCCAGGCGTAGAAGGACTGCAAGGCGCGCAGCCCTTCTGTATGGAACAGCGCAAGCCGGGTTTCAAATCCAATCGATACGATCTGTCCAGACCGCTCGAAACGTTTCGGAGATATCCTGAAGAAGTTACATGGATCGTAGCCTACTTAACCCAGCTTACCCAGCCAGCTTCTCCTTCAACAGTTCCGTCAATTGCGCTGGATTCGCTTTGCCCTTAGTGGCCTTCATCGCCTGGCCAATGAGCGCGTTAAACGCTTTCTCCTTACCAGAGCGATATTCTTCAACCGACTTCGCGTTCGCAGCGAGTACCTCGTCGACAATTTTCTCCAGTGCGCCGCTGTCGGAGATTTGCTTCAGGCCCTTTGCCTCGATGATATCGTCTGCCAAAGTCGCTTTGTCTGATGGTGCTTCCCACATCGCCGCAAATACTTCCTTGGCAATCTTGTTCGAGATGGTGCCATCGGCAATGCGCTGTAGCAGCAATGCTAGCTGTTCAGCTTTTACCGGTGCATCGGCAATATCAACACCTTCGCGGTTCAGCGTGGAGGACACGTCGCCCATCATCCAGTTAGCCGCCGGCTTGGCCTGTTCTTTGCCTGCCTTGGCGACGACTGCTTCAAAGTAAGATGCCATAGCCTTCGACTGCGTCAGCACCGCAGCATCGTATTCCGGCAAGCCGAAATTTTTCACGAAGCGCTCGCGCATTGCGCCGGGGAGTTCCGGCATCGTTGCTTTCACGCGCTCGATCCATTCTTCCGCAATCACCAGGGGGGGCAGGTCGGGGTCGGGAAAATAGCGATAATCCTGCGCATCTTCCTTGCTGCGCATCGCACGCGTTTCCTTGCGATCGGGATCGTATAGACGGGTTTCCTGCACCACCTTGCCGCCATCCTCAATCAGTTCGATCTGGCGCCGGACTTCAACGTTGATCGCTTCTTCCAGGAAGCGGAAGGAGTTCAGATTCTTGATTTCGCAACGGGTGCCGTATTCCTTTTGACCAAGCGGACGCACGGACACATTGGCATCGCAGCGGAACGAGCCTTCCTGCATGTTGCCGTCGCAGATGCCGAGCCAGACCACCAAAGAATGCAACGCTTTGGCATATGCAACGGCTTCGGCGGCGCTGCGCATGTCGGGTTCTGTGACGATTTCCAGCAGCGGTGTGCCCGCACGGTTCAGGTCGATGCCACTCATGCCGTGATAGTCTTCGTGCAGCGATTTGCCGGCGTCTTCTTCCAGGTGCGCACGGGTCAGCTGCACGGTTTTCATTTCCGTCTTGCCATCCTTTTCCAGTACAAAGGAGAGAGTGCCGCCTTGTACCACTGGAATTTCGTACTGGCTGATCTGGTATCCCTTCGGCAAGTCAGGGTAGAAATAATTCTTGCGCGCGAAAATGGATTTCGGTGCAACCTTGGCCCCGATCGCTAGGCCGAATTGGATAGCGCGTTCCACCGCGCCTTTGTTCATCACTGGCAGCACGCCTGGCAGTGCCAGGTCCACCGCGCTTGCTTGTGTATTCGGCTCAGCGCCGAATTGTGTCGATGCGCCGCTGAAAATCTTAGATTGTGTCGAGAGCTGTGCGTGTGTCTCAAGACCGATTACAACTTCCCACTGCATAATGTCCTCATTTATTCTTCATAACGGCACAGGCCGGTTTTTAAATTCACCGAGAATGCCGAAAAATTCGAGCGCGAACCACACAGCGCAGGGCAGGTCGGTTTCACGGTCAAGGTATCGCCTTCGCGCTCCAGGCGGAGGGTGCAATTCATTTGGCGATCGAAAAGGTAGCCGCGCTTGTCGCGCGCCGCACGGGCATCCGCCAATGTGATGCGCCATTGCACTTGCGGCGTCAAGCTGCGTACTTCCGCCATCAAGCCGTCGCTTTCGTCGATGCTGCAGTCAAAGCCGTGAGTGCTGCGAAACAGGGACGACTCCCAACGGAATGTGTCGATATGATCGCCATGGAGGCGGAACTCACCAGTGTCTGCATAGGTGATTTTTTCACCGTTTTCATCGCGGGCCTGGCTACACGAGAAGCGGGTGTCCAATTGCTGCGCCAGGGCTGTTCCGGCGCTGGCGAGCAGGCCAAGTAGTATCGTGATGCGAATCAGGCATTTCATGAGCCCTCCGGTTTGCGTTGATGCCAATCAGTTACGCGTTGGTATTGATGCGCAACGTTGAGCAGCTTCGCCTCGTTGAAATAGTTTCCAATGATTTGCAGGCCGACTGGGCGCTTCGCATTTTTCTCGCCTTGGCCGAAACCACAAGGAATCGACATGCCTGGCAAACCGGCGAGGCTGGTCGAGAGCGTGAAGATGTCGGCCAGATAATTTGCCACCGGATCGTCGGCCTTGGCGCCGAGGTCCCAGGCTACCGTGGGCGACACCGGTCCCATGATCACATCGCATTGTTTAAAGGCATCCTGGAAATCCTGCGCGATCAGACGCCGGATTTTTTGCGCTTGCAGGTAATACGCATCGTAATAGCCATGTGACAGCACGTAGGCGCCAACGAGAATGCGGCGTTTGACCTCATCGCCAAAGCCTTCGGCGCGCGATTTTCGGTACATGTCGCCCAGATCTTTATACTCTTGCGCACGATGTCCATAACGTACGCCGTCGAAGCGGGAAAGATTGGACGAGGCTTCCGCCGGCGCGATCACGTAGTACACAGGGATCGACAGTTCGGTTTTGGGGAGTGAGATGTCGACGAGTGTCGCTCCCAGTTTTTCATACTCCCGCAGTGCGCTGCGCACGGCTTGCTCGACATCGCTGGCGAGCCCCTTGCCGAAATATTCACGTGGAATGCCGATCCTCAAGCCTTGCAGGCCGTTGTTCAGGTCGCGCGTGAAATCTTCTTTCGGGCGTTCCAGACTGGTCGAGTCGCGTGGGTCGAAGCCGGCCATTGCATTCAGTAGCAGTCCGCAGTCTTCCGCAGTTTGCGCCATCGGCCCACCTTGGTCGAGCGAAGAGGCAAAAGCGATCATGCCGAAGCGTGAGACGCGGCCGTAGGTGGGCTTGATTCCGGTGACGCCACACAATGACGCCGGCTGACGGATTGATCCTCCGGTGTCGGTAGCGGTCGCGGCCGGTGTCAGACGCGCTGCGATCGCTGCTGCCGAGCCGCCGGACGAGCCGCCCGGGATCGCCGTCTTGTCCCATGGGTTTTTCACTGCGCCGAAGAAGGAGTTCTCGTTCGACGAACCCATGGCAAATTCGTCACAATTCAGTTTTCCCAGTGTTACCGCACCTGCCGTACGGAACTGTTCGACGACAGTTGCATCGAAGGGGCTGATGTAGCTGGAAAGCATTTTTGACCCGGCTGTGGAACGCCAGCCGCGTGTGACAAAAATGTCCTTGTGCGCGATAGGGATACCGGTTAGTGGTGTCGTATCGTTTTTGGCAATACGCGCATCGGCCTCGGACGCTTGTGCCAGTGTCAGATTTTCATCGACATGGATGAAGGCGTTGAGGTCGCTTTGCTTGATGCGGTCAAGGAATAGCTTCGCCAGCTCCGTAGCGGAAATCTGTTTTGCCTGCAGCAGTGAGGAAAGTTCTTTGAGAGTCTTAGTATGCATAAGAGAGAGTGCCGCGCGGGGTACCGGCGGATGTTTTATTCGATGACTTTCGGAACCAGGTACAGGCCATCCTGCGTGGCAGGAGCGACTTGCTGGTAGTCGTCACGACGGTTTGGCTCGGTGACTTCGTCTTCACGCAGGCGCAGCGTAACGTCATTTTGATAAGCGGCGATCGGATGGTTCAGCGGTTCGACGCCGGTGGTATCTACTGCACGCATCTGTTCGACCAGTGCAAAGATACCGTTGAGTTTGTCCAGGGTTTTTTCGGCCTGGGTTTCGTTCAGGTCGAGCTGCGCCAGGTTGGCCAGGCGCTTAACATCGGAGAGGTCGAGTGACATGATTGAGACGCTTGGACCGCCCTCGTCGGGCGGTTGATTTTTAAAAGGTAAAAATGCATGCTGATTTTGGCAAATGCTTGTCAAAAAAACGCTTGGATTTGCCTGTGTTAGGCATGCATTTTTGGAGTTTCCGTCGACTAACTTCGACTAAATTATAAGGTAGAATGATAGGTTAATACCCTGTCGGCGCCTATGATACCGGGCCATTGCAGGGATAGGGGTATTCACCACCAATATTAAGCGCGCTACTGATGCGCATCAGGACATTACATGTTTGGATTTTTACGCAGTTATTTTTCTAACGATCTGGCAATTGATCTGGGTACTGCCAATACGCTGATCTACGTGCGCAACATGGGTATCGTGCTGGACGAGCCGTCGGTGGTGGCGATTCGTCAGCAGGGCGGTCCGAATGGAAAGAAGACCATCCAGGCCGTCGGTAAAGAGGCAAAGCAGATGCTCGGCAAGGTGCCGGGTAACATCGAAGCAATCCGTCCAATGAAGGACGGCGTGATTGCCGACTTTACCGTCACCGAACAGATGCTCAAGCAGGTCATCCGCATGGTGCATGAGTCCAAGCTGTTCAAGCCCTCTCCACGGATCATCATTTGCGTTCCCTGTGGTTCCACGCAAGTTGAGCGTCGTGCGATTCGTGAATCGGCACTTGGCGCGGGCGCCTCACAGGTGTATCTGATCGAAGAACCGATGGCGGCGGCAATTGGTGCTGGCCTGCCGGTGTCCGATGCGACCGGTTCGATGGTGGTGGATATTGGTGGCGGCACCACGGAAGTGGGGATCATCTCGCTGGGTGGTATGGTGTACAAGGGATCGGTGCGCGTTGGCGGCGATAAATTCGACGAAGCCATCGTCAACTACATCCGCCGCAACTATGGCATGCTGATTGGGGAGCAGACCGCCGAAGCAATCAAGAAGGAAATCGGTTCGGCTTTCCCTGGGTCTGAAGTGAAAGAGATGGAAGTCAAAGGCCGCAACTTGTCAGAAGGCATTCCGCGCTCGTTTACGATTTCCAGTAACGAAATCCTGGAAGCATTGACCGACCCGCTTAACAACATCGTGTCTGCCGTAAAGAACGCACTGGAGCAGACGCCCCCTGAGTTGGGCGCTGACATTGCCGAAAAAGGCATGATGTTGACTGGCGGTGGCGCTTTGTTGCGTGACCTTGACCGTCTTCTGATGGAAGAGACCGGCTTGCCGGTGATTGTCGCCGAAGACCCGCTGACTT
>CBHCMF010000035.1:0-26414 GCA_965974465.1 uncultured Noviherbaspirillum sp. | reverse complement strand
ACCGTCCTTATCCGAACCGCATATCGGCAACAAAGGGGTTATTTTGTCGCTCGTCGCCAAAGGTGGAGGCAGGCCCGTGCCCCGGCACAAACACGACGTCATCGCCCAGCGGCCAGAGCTTTTCTCGAATGGAATGAATCAAGGTATCGTAATCGCCACGCGGGAAATCGGTACGTCCGATGGAACCCTTGAAGAGGACGTCGCCGACCAGCGCCAACCGCACGCCACGGTGAAAAAACACGACGTGGCCCGGTGTATGGCCGGGACAGTGAATCACATCCAGTGTCTGCGCGCCGAAGGCGACGGTATCGCTGTCATTCAGCCAACGATCCGGCACGAATGATTCCGCCGGCGGAAAGCCGGCACGCCGGGTGGCCTCGCCAAGCTGATTGAGCCAAAACTTGTCCTCGCTATGCGGGCCTTCGATCGGCACCCCAAATTCGGTGCGTACAATGTCCGCTGCCGCGCAATGATCGAGGTGGCCATGGGTCAGGAACACCTTTTCCAGCGTCACATCGAGCTGCGCCAAAGCCTCTCGCAAGCGCGGCACCTCGCCGCCTGGGTCAACCAACGCCGCGCGGCGCGTCTGTTCACAGACCAAAATGCTGCAATTTTGCTGATACGGGGTGACAGGGATGATGGCACATTTCATGACAACAACAGCAAGTGAGAAAAATGGCGAGTATGCCATGCGGCCAGCAAGCATGATGGACATTGATCATGCCTCGTGCCCTCAAGCAGTAGGGGCACCTTGCTTTTTTAAATGTATGTTAAAGTCAAATTATTGCCTCAAAGGCAATAAATCGTTTTTCCGCGCCGGTCATCCGGCCGCTCTTTCTATTCACCTAGAGCGATTTGATTGTGCGAGCAAGAGAGGTCAGGTCGGGCCGAGAAGCGCAGCCATATGTGAGCGACGGCGAGCATCGCAGGTCCGAGATGGCCCCCTTTCACACACAGTTAAATCGCTCTCTCATGGGGTAATGCATGGATAAATTAGTGTTGTACACCAACCCTCAATCAAGGGGCCGTATTGTCCACTGGATGCTGGAAGAAATTGGCCAGCCCTACGAGACGGTCTGGCTCGAATATGGCCCAAAAATGAAAGAGAGTGCCTATCTCTCCGTGAACCCAATGGGCAAAGTTCCTGCCTTAAAACACGGTGATGTCGTGGTCACGGAAACCGCGGCCATCTGTGCTTATTTGGCGGACCGCTTCCCCGAGAAGAATCTTGCCCCTCCGACAAATCATCCTAGCCGAGGAGCTTATTATCGATGGTTGTTTTTTACTGCAGGGCCGCTCGAAATGGCAGTAACGGCAAAATCGCTTGGCTGGCAAGTCCCGGAAGGCAAAAATGGCATGGTAAGCTTTGGGAGCTATAACGATGCCATCAATGCAATACAGAAGGCCATTACACCTGGCCCCTACATCTGCGGCGAACAATTTACGGCTGCTGACGTTTGTCTGGGTTCCCAACTCAGGTGGAGCATGATGTTTGGCACGATTGAAAAGCATCCGATATTCGAAGCTTATGTAGACCGCTTGAATGCGCGGCCAGCCGCCCAGCAAGCCAATCGTATCAATGAGGCAGTTTTAGAAGCGAATAAATCCTGATTTCCGCCGCTCCCCAATCTGGCTCTCATCACACCTACTAGCAGGTGTGCGCTGTCCGCTTTGGCCTTTGGGGGGCGTCATGCGAATGAACATTTGAGAAAAATTTTCATTCTGCTGGCAGCAGCGCTTTCAGATCCTCCATGGTGACACGTCCGTCACGCCGTGCACCTTGTCCTTCGCCCCTCTCTGCCGTGTTGCCATCTTCCCTTGCCGCTGCTCCGGGTTGGCAGAATGAACCGCTCATGAGTGACGGCGACAAAATGCGTTTGCGTGTGGACGGTTCAGCGATCGGCGTAGGGCCGGAAATATCGAAGAGGCGGATACCGCAGGTTGTCGCGTCACGATCCAGAACGGCCTCGTAGGACCGCGTATGGGCCGGATCGAAGGTCACGACGATAAAACACTGTTTGCCAGGAACGAACTGCTTGACCCAGAGTGAAAAAGGACGGTCGGCAGGAATGCGGGTTTTGCTGGTGATGTTGGCGGTGCCGGATTTCAGACTGGAGGCAATAATCTGCTCTCCCGAGCAGGTTTCCGCATCAGCAAAGGTTGACACGATAACCGAACCGGACTTGACGGTGGAAGTAACGGTGAGTGTAGCGGTTTTTCCGGTAACTGGCGGCGCATAGGATACAGGCGCGGCACATGCCGCCAATAGGAAAAGGCAGGTGAGGGCAGCGCTGCAGCGTTTTGCGATGATCATTCTGCGTCAGTCCTTCTTGTGACGCACCAGGGTAACGACTTCACGCGCATTGCCTTGACCCGTCGCGTTTGTCATGAACTTGATCACACGGTTTAACTCTTCGCTGTACCAAACGGTCACTTTGTATGGGGAAGTGCCTCGGGAACGAACACTGCGGGAGATGCTATAACCACGCCATTCAATACGTGTGACGGTAAACTCGCCAGCGGGCACGACAAGCTTTTCTTCTCCAACTACCGTGGCGGTGAGGTCATAGGCGGTATTGCTTCCTTCACGCTGTTTCAGATAGTTTTCTTTCCATTCTTTGCCTGGATGGTGAGGTGGATTGCCCCATCCCCTCAGCGGCATTGCCAGATCGAGTTCACCGAGGTCAGCCTTCTGGATCGAGAGCAGCTTTCCTTTCGTATCTTCAATGCGTGCGCCTTGATTGGAGATCACGCGGTCTTCCGTCCCGTCAATCTCGTCGATGCGATGGGTGACAGTCCGTTTCAAGCCCGTGTAGAGATCTGTTACTTCGTACACCCAGGACTCTCCCACCTGAAGTGGCCCGGAGTAATTTTTCACCGCACTCTTATGGGCTGGGGCGTTTTTCCCTGGGGCGTCACGCTTGGCCATGGCTTCCTGATAGCGTGCCTGGATGTCCTGAATCCAGTCGGCGGGATGTGCGAAATTCAGGTTTTGTCCATTCTTCATTTTGAAGGTGGTGATGCCGATCAGTCGTCCCTCGCTGTCGAACAATCCGCCGCCACTGGAGCCGTGCGAGATGGGTGCGGTGGTCTGAATAAGAGGCAGTCCTTCATCGTCCTGTTTGCGCAGCGAAGAAATGATGCCCTCGCTCATGGTCAGTTCCAAGTTCTCCGGATTACCGATGGCAAATACTTTTTGCCCGATCCGAAGTTTGTTAGCGGTGCCGATGACGACCGCCGGCGCAGTAAAGTTTGAGACCTTGATCTGACACAGATCTCTCTCGGGATCGGCGAATTCCAGCGTGGCGCCATAAGAGATATTGCTCTTGTTGACCTGAAAACTTTTCGCCTTTTGCAGCACATGGCAATTGGTGATCAGTTTGCCGGGGCCGATGACAACAGCGCTGCCATAACTCATTGGCTTTCTGTCACTATCAAACGCGGTGACGCCCCAGCAGGAAGGGCTCAATTTTTCAAACAATTTGTCTGGATCGAGCGCATAGGAGGCCAGAGGGATGGTGGCGAGAAGGCATATCGCTGTTCGGTGGAGCGGGAACGGGCTCATTCTGGGCGCGGACCGTCTTTGCAACGGATCAAGTTGTAAATAGGCAAATATGTTACGCCAATATCTATGGGGTACGTCAATGCCTGCAATAAGACTGTGGGTGACCAGTAGCATGAGACGCCAAATCTTCAGAGATCCTTTCGATCGAAATTCGCGGCATACTTGATGAATTTCGATACGTGTCAAGGATTTATTCCGCATCAATCCTTCTTCATCCGACCACCCACAATATCTATCGCTGTTAACCATTAGCGCGAATTACTGCCAAGAATATTGCCGACGCGGCGCGGTCCTAGACGCATTCAGCCTCTCCCCCTTCCGCTTATCAGCGGTAAGAAACCACTTCGTTCGGGATGATAGGGATTGACTGGCCGCAGTAGATATTCTCCTTCGACCTGTGAATCCACTGGGTCGACCCATTGACAAAGAAACGGGAAGCCACCTCCCGATTGATTGTCGCCACTCCAGTTCCGGTTCAACCAAGCTTGAGTGGTACCTTTTCATGGATAGGGACATCATGATCGTTTTGCAAATTCACAGCGGGCTCGGCAATCAAATGTTCATGTATGCAGCAGCACGGGCGCTTGCGCAAAAACACGACACCGCCTTGTATCTGGATGTCGACACAGATTGCAGGGAAGGCATCGATGGCGGACGCCGTATTGGACATTCCTTCCAGCTTGACAGATTCAATATCAAAGCCGATTTCCTTGGCAGGGCGCCCCTTACTTCATCGGGGGAGGTCGCATCACCGCTTGGCTGGTATGGCACAATGAAAGCCCGCTTGCGGGACATCACGCTGCTGAGAAACGTCGTTCGGGCGCTTCGCTTCAAAGGACTGGACCTGAACGCCTTGTTCCTACGCCTATCCGGAACCGACAAGAGAACGTTCAGAGAGGAACGAGGCGATTGGGGATACAAGCCACATTTTTTTGAGCTGCCAGATGAAATCATTCTAAGAGGATGTTTTTTCTCCTACCGATATTTTGATTCGATGCGCGACGCCATTCAGGATGAGCTGTCGTTGAAAGTGCAGTTATCCCCTCAGAGCAAAGTGATGGAAGAGCGTATTCGATCGTCCAATTCTGTCAGCCTGCATATCCGTCGCGGCGATGTTGTCACCAACCCGGAATATCGAAGCTGGTATGAAGGTATCGTGACAGAAAATTATTACCGTAATGCGATCGCGTATATGCAGGCGTGCGTGCCGCAACCGCATTTTTTTGTTTTTTCGGATGAGATGGATTGGGTGAAATCTCACTTCAAATTCCCCGGCACAGTGACTTACGTGGACCATAACGGTCCTGAAACGGGCTATGAAGATCTGCATCTAATGAGTCAATGCAAGCACAACGTGACCACAGGATTTAGCTCGTTTAGCTGGTGGGCGGCGTATCTAAACAGACATCCGGGAAAAATCGTGCTGAGGACAAAGCGCAT
Source organism: uncultured Noviherbaspirillum sp. (assembly GCA_965974465.1). Classification (GTDB taxonomy): domain Bacteria; phylum Pseudomonadota; class Gammaproteobacteria; order Burkholderiales; family Burkholderiaceae_D; genus Noviherbaspirillum. The sequence goes on along the minus strand of CBHCMF010000035.1, from coordinate 21,409 downwards.
GAATGCTTTGGGCCATTTGAATCATCCTGACGATTTTTTCCCGGAGACTTGGATCGCAATCGATTCCTAGAGGGCGCGCGTGCCGCGGCCGGATTTGAAGTAGACGGAAACCGCCCAGCCACCGAGGCCGGCAACAATGGCAAGGATCAGAATCAAGCCGCCAAGATAGGGAATTACCAGCGCAATACCCAACACCAACAGAGACAAGGCGAGAAAGAGCGTTTGTTTTTTCCAACCAGGTGGCTCTGTGTATTTTTTGAGCGCCACGGCAATTTCCCGGCTGACGAAAAACGCTGTAGTGATATACCCCAGCAGCAAGGCTAGTGGATAGAGGAAAAGCAGCGCAAAGCCGATTGGTAATCCCACCACAGTGACCATGAACAGAATCGCAAGGGGTGGCACAGTAAATAGCAACGCGACTCCTGCCAGCAGCGTGCGCCCCGGATATTGCCGTATTGCGTAGGCGGCCCCGGTCACGGCATTGGGGAAGAGCAGGTAAAGCAGCATGCCACAGATCAACATGCTGAGGAAGAAAATGGGGTGAAACCAGGACAGCGCGTTTCTACCCGAATTGTCAGCATGCCATCCTTCCGGTGTCTCCAGCCGGGTAATGGTGCCGCTGATTTGCGCACGCTGATTTTCTGGCAATTCGGTCGGGCTGGCATAGGACAAATTGCCGTCTATCCGTGCACTCGGTGCGAGGACAATCTGTTGTCCGGCCAGCCGTGTGTCACCGACGATTTCACCCGATATGTTGATTCTGTTTCCGTAAATCTTTGCGCCTTTCCCTATTCTGCCAGCGACGGTAACTTCGCCCCCTGAGAGCCATGCCGAACCGGCGATCCGCGCCGTATTCTCAATCTTCACCGAGCCCCCTGCAGCTGCAAGGTCGCCACCGATGTTGCTTTGAATATTGACTGTACCTGCCGCGACACGCAGGTCTTGCATGACCGGCGCACGTACATCCACGCTCCCCCCTGTGAGAGCGGCATCCGCACCGACTTCGCGTTCCACACTGATCCGCCCGCCGGCGGAAATCAGGTCGGCGATGACGGGGGTGACAATTCTGAGATCACCGCCGGCAAGATAGGTGTTGCCAGCAGCACTTGTTTCCGCTGCCTTCGTCTGTGCCGCAGCATTGGCCATGACGAGATGCAGCAGCAAGCAAAACATAAACGGTAATCGCATGATGCTCTACTTTCCTTATCGAAGAAACACTGGTTTCCCAGCTGGAATCAATGCGCCATGCGCGCTTCTCCGTCACTCTGCAATGCTCTGCCTCGTATGAATTGAGCCTGCGCAAAGCCAGCCGCTTGAGACGACACAAATATTGATGAAATAAGCGGCAAGTTGCGGATTGTCCTCTGGACCAAGCCCTTTTGCATGCCTACGATGAATAGAACGGCGCTCACCAGATTTCTGGAGGAATTACGATGACTTACAAGACCATCCTCGTGCATGTCGATGAAGCACGAAATGCTGAAGCGCGCATTGCGCTTGCGGCAAACATGGCGATTAGGAATGAGGCGCATTTGATTGGCTGTGCCTTCACAGGGGTATCGCGATTCTTGTATGCCTCATTGGCGACGGGCACCGACGGCACGGCAATGGGTGAATATCTAAAAACATTACAAGAAAATGCAGACCGCGCACTCAGCGGGTTTGAAGAAATGGTAAAGCGCCTTGGTGTCCTTTCTTTCGAAGCGCGCAAGGACATGGATGAACCCGGTGCGGGACTCAGCTTACAGGCACGCTACAGCGACTTGGTGGTATTAGGACAATATGATCCGGATGGCAGAACGGCATCAACCAATGCCGACCTGCCGGAATATGTGGCGATGAATGGAGGCAGTCCGGTATTGACCGTGCCTTATGCGCTTTCACCCCCGAGCAGCGGGGATCGCGTGCTGGTCGCCTGGAATGCCAGTCTGGAAGCAAAACGGGCCATCCATTACGCTCTGCCGCTACTGCGGCGTGCGGCACTGGTCGATGTGATCGTTTTCAACCCTGATCCTATGCGTGACCTGCCGGGTGACAATCCGGGCACCGATATAGCAGCGTATCTATCTCGGCACCGCATCAAAGTCAATGTCAGCGAGCAAAGAGCAGAGGGAGATGTGGGCGATGCGCTGTTATCGCTTGCTGCGGACCTTGGCTCAGATCTGCTGGTGATGGGTTGCTATGGGCATGCACGCTTTCGGGAAATATTCCTAGGCGGTGCAACCCGCACGGTTCTTCAGACAATGACGGTGCCGGTGTTGATGGCACATTGATAAGCTGTGATCGGCGCAAAACAGATTTGCTCGCAGGAACAAATCTTCATGCTATTGGTCTATCGCCAATGTAAGGTTTTGAATATCTTGTGCTTACGGCGGAGCGGATGCAATGAAGTGGTACTACAAGTGGCGACTTAATAAGGTTCGCGCGGAAATTTCCGCTCTTAAGAAATCAACACAGACACGTTTGGTAGAGGACTACACTGGTCACTCCAGGCTGCGGGTGTTGAGCCGCATGGAAGACAGCTTGCGGCAACGGCTTGACCGCTACGCGGACGAACCTCCCAGAAACGACCCTCAAGACACGGGGGATTTGAAGCAGACGCTATAAAGGCGAGCAACTGTGCATACCGAGCGCGGCACGTGGTAAGTACCAAGATAGCATCTTACTGCTGTGCATGAGGCTCGGATGCGGCCTACATCAAGCGGATTTCGCTCTTACCTCTGACGATACGGCCGTCGCGCTCCAGCACCGCCAGCGCGCGATACAGCGCCTCATGTGTCAATCCAACCTCTTCCGCAAACTTCTTGAGTGTGCCTTCCAGTATCCATACACCGGAGGCATCGCTGCGCAAACGTAGCGCCTGTAGTACCCGCTCCGGGGCCGCACGAATACGACTGACTTCGAGACGTGTGCGTAGTCCCTGTACACGCTGTGCAAGTTCTGCGGTGAATGCCCAACACGCGTCGCAGTCCTGTTTGAGCGCAAGCACCAGTGCCGTCTTCGGATAAATTAGTACCTCAGAGCGTTGCATCACCATAGCATCGCAGTGATAGTGATCGGAAAACAAGGAGGCTTCGGCAAACAGTTCGCCTGCGCGTACGGTGTGCATCGGTACCTCGGCGCCGCTTGGTGTCGTACGTACTAGGCTGATGCGCCCTGTCATTAAACGAAAGAGGCCAAACGGTGCATCGCCTTGCCGGAACAGGACAGTGCCAGCACCCAGCCGTCTGACTGTGGGTGTCACACCTGCCAAGGCAGGAAGTGACAACGGGATTTCCTTCTTCATTAGCGGGACATCAGTTTTTTTACCATATGATTGTAATCATAGGCATTACTGGTATCTGCCGCAATAATCTTCCCTTTCAACACCGCTAAAGAAGCGTATTTCGACACTCAGCCATGAAAACCTGGATCTTTCCCATCACACTATGGATTGCCCTTCCTGCCATTGCACAGGATGCCTTACAACAAACACAACATCATGGGAACGCGCCCTATGCCACCATGCAGAACCGCACGATTAAGGCACTTTCCGATCAGCAGATTGCCGATTTACGTGCCGGCAAAGGGATGTCGCTGGCATTGCCCGCAGAACTTAACGGTTATCCGGGGCCATCGCATGCGCTCGAACTGGCCGATGCACTAGGATTGAGCGAGGAGCAAAAACGAAAGACGCAATCACTGTTTGCGCAAATGCAAACAGAGGCCAAGACGTTAGGAGAATCAGTGATTGCCGCCGAACGGGCCCTGGATCGCTTATTCAGCGAAAAAATGGCCAATGCCGCCAGGGTGCAGGAAGCTTCAGCGCTTGCGGCGCGCGCGCAGGGACAGCTACGGGCAGCGCATTTGCAATATCACTTGAGCATGCGGGACGTGCTGACCGCCGAGCAAGTCGACATATATCAGCAGCTTCGAGGATATCGATAAGGCTCTTGCAGCGGTTGCCGGTGTGTACAAAAGAATTTAGAGCGGTTTGAGTGTGCGTGTAAGGGAGGTCAGGTCGGGCTGAGAAGCGCAACCGTACGTGAGGGTGAAGTGGGGAATTCGGGCGGCATGCCGCCCGCCTACGCAACGACCCAGGCTTGCAAGCCGGGGTGCGCCCTGCAAGGGCGGTGAGCATCGCAGGCCCGAGATGGCCCCCTTTTACGCGTAGGAAAAGCGCTAGAGGGGACGGCTTACACCAACCCCAATATACGGCCGATCTCCGCGATATACCGGCTATCCTGCAACACTTCCGTCTCGACTCGGGCGGTCATGTCTTGCAGTGTATTGCGTACGGAATGTAATTTTTCTCTTACCAACCCGTGGCCATTGTCGGGGGACGTAAGCACTTGCTTCAGGGTTTCGATTTCCTGTTTCAGCGCCTGTACGTTGGGCAAATCGGGCGGCGCATTCGCGAGCTCTTGTTCCAGAGCGGAGACCAGGCTGCGTACCTTTTCCAGATTGAATTGATGTTCATGTGACACAGATGATGCGGCAGATCGGGTGTCGGGAGCGGTCATGGCGGCAGATCCTTTCGTCTCTGATTGACGTGTTTATTGTATTCCTCGTGACGCCTTTCGGGTAATCCAGCACGTTCGCCTACCGCTTCATGATCACAACGCCCGTCACCGCATTGGTCGGCGTGAATGTCGATGAGGGCGAGCCCGTTCCGGTTGCCATGCCATACGTGACCGCCGCACCTTGTGCACCGTTGAAGAAAATGCCACCAATGCGGCCGACGGTTTGCGTACCGCAGGAGGGACCGGTGCAGGTGGCAGTATGGGTAATACCGTTGGTTCCATGCAAGGCTGTACTAGAGCCGAATCCATCCTTGCCGCCCAACGGAATATTGGTGGCGGTCATGGTCCAATTGCTGGTATTGGATGGCGCATTGAAACTGACGTTGATACCGGCATTCACCTTAGCGTTGGTGAAATCCGCACTCAAGGTAGCCGAATTCAAGACACCGACATTGCCCTTGAAATCCGTCGGATTGGTATGGCCGGCCACGGTATACGTTGCGCTTCCCGTCAGTGGAAGGTTAGAGAAAGAAGTGTTAGTCAAGGCCGAACTGGTTATCCAGTGAATGCTACGCTCACTGTTATCGATCGTCCCCAGCTTGACTGAGCCGTCCCGGCTGTAGATGTCGATATTGCCGCCTTCCCACCGTCCCCAGGACACGGTCGTGCCGGCAATGGTGGTCGAGCCGACGTCACGATTCACTGCCGAGCCAATCTTGATGGTGGCAGGGACATCGATATCGGTGGAGATGAAACTCGGTGTGCCCACCGGCGTGTAACCGCTTGCGCTACCGACGAATTCGGTCAGGCCGCTCGGGCCGTCGACCACGCGTGCAACAGGCGCTTCGCCGCCGTCAACACTGCCATGGTAAAACGCCTCTGCGCTCATTTCGATGTCATCCTCAATTGCATCAGGACCACCGCCCCAGCCATCGTTCACGCCAACTGCACGAAATGGCGTATTCGTATCTTGGGTCGGCCCGGAAAATGCAGCGACACCTTGGATCACGTTATGCGAGAACGTCGTGGTGTTATCAGGCGCTGTAATCGCCACCTCGTCCTGTACGGCATATTGTAGGGCTGCGCCATTCAAGCCGGCACCCGCCAAGAAGCCATTCATGGAACCGATGGCGAAACCGGCGCTTGGTGTACCGACTGTATTGACCGGCGCGCCATTCTTGGTAAGGCTGACATTGGAGGCACAATTACCGTCGCAACCGTTGTAACTTGAGAACTCTGCATCATCGAGCAGCATATTGCCGCTTGTCATATTCCAGGTGTTCCCGTTGATGGAAAAATTGACAGCGGCTTTGGCAGTCTGGTTCGTGAAATTCACGTTCAGGCTTGCGCTGTTCAACGTGCCGAGATTGCCGTTTTGATCCGTTGGGCGGGTACCGCCAATCAACGTGTAATCGGCACTGCCGGTTAATATTCTCGGCAAATAGTCTGGCCCTGGTTCTTTGCCAGCTATCCAATGCAGGCTCCCATTACCCAACGACATGGTATAGGTGTCGATGCCACCAATAATGAATGATCCCCCTTCGTTAAACGCGCCCATTCCCCACGAGCCATTCTCATCCGTGCCAAAGTACTGATTCTTGCGCGTCACCTGCCCACCTTGCCAGCGTCCCCAAGATAGGCTTGTTGCGGCATCGCTTTTGAAATCGGTTAAGGTAGCACCGCTCTGGGACAGGGACGAGCGATAACCATCGACATCGGCGCTGATGCCGTTCACGGCAGTGATATGACCGGCCGCATCGCGTACGACCATTGGACTTGGTCCGTCGAAGAAATATACGTCAGGATAAGGAATATCCGTCATCCCCGGCGAGCCAACAATCTTTCCTGGAAAGGCCGCAATCACGTAGGTATGAGGAAGCTGGTTCTGCAAAGCAGTAGTCGACGTTTCGTCGCTCAGATTGACCAATTGCCCACTGGTGGTCGTCAGTGTCTGCTCGGAGAGGTTTAGCGCGTTGCCGTTTACATCGACGGCCGTCAAACTTGTCACCGGCGTCGTGGTTGTTACCACTGTTGGGTTAGTACCGATAGTACTACCGGCGTTGACGTTGGTGGTGCTGCTGTTCACATTGCTGGTAGTGGTACCGGTGCCCGTATTGCTGGAACTGGTACTGGCATTGTTGCTGGTACTGCTACTGGCATCGCTATCCGCATTGCTGGTGCTGGCAGTCTGCTCAGACGTTTGAGAAGGGGCCTCCGCGCGATTTTGTTCCTTCTTTTGTTCTTCTTGTTTTTTCCCTTGTTGCCTTGGGGCTGGGGTCGCGCGGAAAAAATCTGGTACCTTCGGCAGGACGATCGGCGCTTCCGTCGGTGATGCGGCATAGCCAACCTGATTCGCACCGATCACCGCTGTTCCGCCTTGGGTAGTCAGCGTCGTCGCGCCGACATTGACCTTGTCGTAAGTACCGGGAGGTACGCCCGCCGACGCGCCAGGCAACACCACCACGGGCTCGTGATCCGTGCCACGGATACCAATCGTCGCGGTTGGCGTTTCGATCTTATATTTGTCCTTATTGGCCTTACCGATCAGGCCGGTAATCGCGCGCAAGCCACCCTTGACCAATGAGAAGCTGGCGCTTTCCTTACTGCTGTCCTTCGCATCAAATACATAATCGATGACTTTCAACTCGGTACTGGGACGCACGGCGACGAGGGCACCGTCGACCATTTTAAGTTGCGCCGAGCCGTTTGCACCACTCAATACGGTATCGCCCTCATTGACCTCCTGGCCTTTCTGCATGGGGCGAGTCTTGCCCTTGTCATCAACAACACGCACGTCCCCGGCGACAAACTGTACGCGTCCGGCGACACCGGCTTCAGCCAGCGTAGGGTAAGCTGCGACCAGCGCAACGCACATCACTTTCAATCGGATCGAGTTAAATCGGGCTGTCGTCATGATGCTTCCCCGTTGGTTAATGCAAGTCGTAGCGCACTGTCACCATGAATTCGGTGCGGCGATATTCACTCAGTGCGACATTGGAGCGATTTTCGATGTAAGTCACCTGGGGACGCAGCGTCCAGTTCTTGGCGAACCGCCAGTTACTTCCGAGTGTGACATCCGTCGTGCGGTCATGGCCGAAGGCAACGTTGCTCGAACGGGCAAAGGCAGAGCGGTCCTTGCGATACAGTAGTCCCAGGCTAGCGAACAAGTCCGCGGCATCACCCAGCGCAAGCTGCCCGTAGAGACGACTGTTGATGAATCGCCGACTGTTATCGGCGCCATTGGCCAACGGATTCTGGGCATTGTCTTGGCCGCCTAACAGGCTGGCATACAGTAAGGGCTTCTGCGCGCCGCCGAACTGATGCAACCAGCCCCCACCCAGCGCCACCGTGTTGACATCATTGACGGCAATGTCTGGAAAGCGCTGCCTAGTGAGCACGCCGAAGATGCTTGCCAGGTCCGATGGGCCGAAGGCATGACGCCACTCGGCATTAAGACCAAACGCATTGCGGTCTGCGGTCGGCACTTCGGTGCGCTGACGGTAGCCTTGCATTGTCACTCCACCACGATACAAGTTTGCGCCTTGCGCATAGCTGACACCGGCACGCAGGTCGAGCTGATCGCTGTCGTAGTTGTGGGCACTGAGCACGCCGCGATGGCGGACGTCTGCCGCGGCATTCAGCGCGACCGCGTCGCTTACCCGATGCGTCAGCTCAACGCCGGCGGCCATGCCGAGAATACTGGAATCGCGCTTAATTGAATTTCCGGTCGGCTGAAATCCCGGAAGGCTGTACGTTGCCAGCACCGCATTGGTGAAGTCGCTCACCACTGACGTAATGTTGTTGTCGTAACCGGCAAATCCTTCCACATACGCATTGACCTCAGTGCGTTTCACTCGCTCGAGATCCTCGATGGCACGGCGATATTTTTCGATCGCGAGCTTGGCGGCAGGTGGTGGATTATTTTCCGCGACAGCGTCCAGTTCCAGCCGCGCGCGAGGAAAATCCCCTAACGCGAAATACGCGCGCGCCAAATCCAGCCGGACACCTGCGGCATTCGGGTTCAATGCCAGCACCCGCTCGAAGGCTAAAGTGGCCCGGTCCGGCTTGCCGGCATCCAGTGCAGCTATGCCGAAAAGTGTATCGAAATCGACATTGCCGGCCTGCGCAAACTCTTTCGGTTCAAGCAAAGCATACGCATCAGCTGCTTTACCGTCACGCAGCATGGTGTGGACCCGCTCCAACTCAGGATCTGCGGCCCATGCACCACCGGCAAGCACAGCGGCAACACACATCGACATAAGCTTCATTTTTATGCGCAATGCCATGGGGCTAGCCTCTCCTGTAAAAAGCGCCGCGTTGTCCGACGTAGTAGGGGTAATGCCGCCTAAACGACATTAATTTCCACAAATAAACATTGCTCTAAAGTAAGTTGAAAATTGCGTAGTGTCAACAATGAGAACGGCGTTTTCCGCAAACCTGCAACACGAGAAAGTCCCGGCATTAGAAGGGGTGAAAAAGATAAGCAGAGACCTAAATCGGTTTAGCTATGCGTGCACGCACTATAGGGGGAATAGCGCAATGGGAGTATGTGAAGATATTGCTTTACCTATTGGTTGGCTGGCGCTTCATCAGCGTGCATTTCTTATTCCCCGTGGACCATAAGTTCGGCATAGCACCAATAACCAAACCAAGAAACAGAGATTGCAACTGAAGCGACCAACCACCCTCCAGCACATGAAGGCGGTACGTCCCGTAGGAATTGATGAGTACATCGGAGGTCATGATGATGAGCACAAACATCAACCCCACTCGAAGACGTAAAAAGAGAAGCCCCGCAGCCAACATATCGAATATCGCCAACAGGGTCCAATAGAGATTCATCGCTGGCGGCGCCTGAATATATGGCATCCAGCCTCCACGCCAAATATCAAGCGCGTGCCCGAGTCCTGCCGTGATAAGACAAATCGCATAAAACACTATCAATAAGCGATAAAGCTTATCGTTTCCCATCGTGGAAAACTCCATACCCGTTTAGCAAACAAATGCGACATAGAAGCAATATCATTCTCCCTTGTGGACAAACAGGATGCTTAAGTCACGATTGGGGCGATAGTTTTGCTGACTGAATTCAAACGTCAACGGGTCGACCTTTTTGAGTTCGTCGTCAAAGCAAAGGCTGATCACATCGGTAGGCGATTGTTTTTTAATTCTGAGCGTGAAATCTTTGATAGGACCTTGCCAGTTATTGGCTGTCAAAAGGATATAACTGAGGTGTGCCCACATGACACCGTAAGCACCTTCCCGCCGTTTAAGCGAAGACTGGGTACTTTTGTCCATGCAGGTCTCTTTTGAATAGGTTTCGATAAGCTCACCCGCTGACCTTGGAACGCCCGTTGTTACGCTAGGCGTATAAGAGTGACGAATCGATACCGGTCTTCCAGCCGGAAAGACCTGCTGCCACGTAAAGTATTCGTTGAGGGTAAAAAGTGGCTCTCCGTCGGCATCAAACCACTCAGACGGAAAACGTTTTTTTCCTTTTGGCAGTGGCTGGGAATCCCTCCATGACTCCATCAGGTTCACCAACTCTTTTTCGCTCCAGCCAAGCGCTGCAATTTTGGCCGTGATATCCGTTTTGTCTTTTAACAGGACAACCAATTTTCGCTTTGTTTTGATGTTGATCCCATCAACCGATAATTTGAAGTCACTGATTGTGCTGTGATCGCTGTAGCTGAAATCCATCGGCGGCATAGGAAATGCAATCGAGACGCTTGCATCGCTTTTGCCATTGTTCGTGAAAACGTAGTCCACTTGAATGCGGTCTTCACTGATCGATAACAACTCCTTGTCCATACTAATTTCGGGTTGCCGCTTGAATACGATGGTGCCATTGTCATCACCGTAGGAAGTGTCATTGGCAATGGCGGGTAAGCACGCCGCCGAGAGCGTGGCAACAAGAAGGGTGCTTCTTATCATGGATATCTTATTGAACATGTCAAATACCGGATATAGGGTCGCTTCAATTCATTTGATGTTCAGGCCGCTGAGAAACTTACGGCATTCTTCCTGATACTTGAAAAATAGAGACTGTCAAGCTCCTAGTCCCATCAATTTTGAGGCAATTGACCGATGTCTTGCATTTAACAGAGAACCTAAAGTGATCATATAACCTTTCATGTTTAACGAGGCTGTAGAAAAAGTCCGTTTACGGATTTTTGAGTGTCGTAAGCCATTGATTCCTTTAGCTTGAAAATTAGCAAGAACGGCATTTTGGGACTTTTTCTACAGCCTCAACGGTGAAGGTAAGCGGACTGCCGCGCGAGGCGCAATAGGAAAGCCAAGACGGGTGTTCGGCAGGTCCGCTTGACCAGATTGTTGGGCGGCATGCGGTTCATTTCCTGCGCTCAGTGAGAACCGAACTCAAACCGCGCTAATTCAACCAGGGCGCCTGAGAACAAGACATAGCCGCCCCTGTTGTAGCTGGAAAACGAAAACAATAGCTCGGATTGTCCGTCGTTGTCATAGTCGCCGGCATCAACAAGCAGGAGGCCCTCTCCAAGGAACCGCATCATGCCCGCCTCGGTAACAGCGAACGTCTGGGTGTTCAGTGCGCCTTCGCCCTCTCCGCCATCACACTCGTAAGCTCCTTTCAGCATGACAGTCATGACCAACGCCCCACGAGATGATCGGTGTGCACGGATGTCGAGATCACTCTTCGCGTAGCGAAAAGGTACTAAGGCATCAGAAGGGCCTTCCTTACACGCATGCGGTACTTTGCTGCGAAGGGCAGTTAGCGCTTGACTCAACATCTGCGGCGTAACCTTAACGCGCCTCCACGCCGTAGGATCTTTGAAGTTTGGCCTGGACACAGCGACTAGCGGGCGATGCAACTTGTCTGCGCCGAAATTACCGAATTCATACGATGCTTCACCAACGATAGGTATCTTTCCGTCAACAATGTCCTGCAAGCCAACGTGCGAGTAGAACGGAAAGTTGTTTGGCGTCCGCCCGACGACCTTACCGATTTGTTGTCCGTCTAGTGCAACAAACCAAGTGACTTCACGCGGATATTGTTCGGCAGCCGTCTTAAGACACTCCTGGTTGGGGCAGTCGCTCTTATAGGCGCCCCAGTTGGCGTCTTTGTGTGAGAACAGCGTACGCACTTTCATGCTGTTGCTTTCACCTGCATAGACGCCTGGCACGTCCTCCAGAACCCCGAGGAGCACGGTTTCCCCATGGGCTAAGCCACTGGCTGCGAGAATCGCAACAAAGACTGCGACGCAGAAGCGATTAATCATGACGCCCAACGAGGCTGTAGAAAAAGTCGGTTTACGGATTTTTGAGCCACGTAAGTCATTGATTCCTTTAGCTTAAAAATTAGCAAGAATGGCATTTTTGGACTTTTTCTACAGCCTCAACGACTATGTTGACCGGCGCGAAGCTCGGAGTCCAACTGCAAGTTAAGAGACATATCGTAGCAGTCTCTCGTCAACGTTCCGCTCCATTGAAACCAGTACGCCCTCTGTCGAAACCTCATTAAAACCCAGTCGCTTGTACATCCCCCTTGCAGGGTTATCTTTGAATACCTTACACGAGAGAAGTTTTGCGCTTCTCTCCAGCATTAGCCGAAGAAGCTCACGCAACATATACAACCCCACTCGGCCGTTCTGGTACTGCGTAAGAATCTGCAAAGTATGAACATGAAGCTGGCCCTCGTAGTTTTCAAGCGAAACGAAGCCAACACGCTCTTCCCCAAGTTCAGCTATCAAGTTCTCCTTGTCCAGATAATTTCGCTCTATCCACTCTTGGTCCCACGGTATGCCGTATAGCTCGTGATAGGCAAGCATGTTCGCCTTCATCAAGCCAAACACAAACTCATGTTCAAACGTCGACAATTTACGTAATCGCAGCATCTGCCTCTTAACGCTGGCGCTGACCGGAACGCAACCATTGCGGCGGAGCCGCAGCTCTTAGTTGTGTTTCCGTGTCGAGCAGAATGTTAAGTTTCATGAGTATGTTACCGTCCCAGGAGGCGACTTTATGTCGCACAAGGCCCGACGGCATACGCCCGTACCGTAAGCAATGGGGGAATTCTGAACCATTGCTTTATTGAAGAGTCGACGAAGCCATCTTAACGCCAGCAGAAATCTGTGCCGTTCGATTTTGACGTAAACTTCCCGTTCATCCTGTCCGGGACGTTTCTCAGTTCCTTGGAAATGCTGCCAAGTCGCTGCGCCGTTTTCATATTTTGCTAGGAGCACATCAATGCGACGGATCGCCTCAAGCAAATCTCGTCCTTCAAGTACGACCATCACATTTAGCGAACTTAAATCGGTCCAACACTGCGCCTGCGCGTAGTCGTCAAAATTTGGCGCAATCAGGTCAAAATACGCGCCAAGCTCGGTTTCCCAAGATTCGAAGTCAATTCTTGATGACTGCGACAAAAGCAAGCCGACGTCGCCATGTTTTTGAATTCCTATTCCGAACGCTCGACGCATATCGTTCCAAACTTAACGCTAAGCTGACCCACGCTTAGCGTGGGAGTCGAGCGTCGTATTATGTAGTGCCTCACTCGCTCTCTTGTTGATCGTCTGAATTCCCAATTCCATCTTCTGACGTGCCGACGAATTTGCAGAATGCACAGCTATTTTAGGAGGAACGAAGCCCTTAGTAATTACTGCCTCTTCTATCCAAAGCACGACGTCGTATCCGGTGCCGCGCTCATCGTCACCAAGGTCGTGGTCGAGGCTGATTTCCGTTACCTTTCCGGTCTCAAGCAAAGCGATTGCCTCATCGGGCCAGTACACTCTGTGCCATCCGCCAGGAGTTGTCCGCTCATCGTCCAGATAAACTTTCACTGCCCGTCCTTTTCTACATAACGACTTGTTGACCGGCGCATTTATGCGTCAGCGTCCAATACCAAGTTAGCCATTAGTGCCCGAAGCTTTGGTTTCGACATTCTTGAATATCGGTTCATAGTACTTGTGAAGCAACGAGTCCAATAAGATCTTTAACCGAATGACGTAATCGATGTCTACGGATTTTAAGCCTCGCTGTGCGTGCATGATCTCATTACATCTTGCAACGTAAATCGGATCAAATGTACCCACGATTTCTTCCCTGAAGCCAAAATCACGGAGCACCCCTTTGATCTCTTTCTTTTCGTTTTCCAGGCTCTTTTTCTTTAGGTAGTAGACGGTGCAAAAGTATTCGAGCGCTTTGTAGAAGTTAGCGAATGCCTCGTTCACAAAGTTTAGGCCAAGGAATGTTTGGTGAAGGTTATATAGGCCTTTGATGTATTCACCGACCAATGGCGAGTTCTTCTCTTGCCCGAGCGCAATCATTATTTTTAGGGAGCGCCAGATGAGTTCTGGAGTGATGGGTAGCTTTTCTTCATCAAACTTGTACGCTGAGGGCGCTTGAAAGAACTCTTTGCCGGTTTTCATTCGATCTCCCTGCGAATGAGAGTAAACGACAGGAGATATAAATTTGAAGTCCCAGCAAAAATGGCCGAGCGTGGCGGCATTCAGGGAAACAAGATAGTAAGAAACGATTTCATTGGCGCGTGCAAAGAAGGTAGTTTCTGGCTCACCTTCGATTGAGTTTACGGCGATAAGAAACTCATCCGAACGAACATCCGATATCTGTAGGGATGAGTCAGTTCGTCCGAAAATTTCGAATGCCCCCGCATTCAAATCGTGATGATGGCTCTTGATCAGCGTCGTTAAGCACATGCTACCTCTCGGATGTGAATGGCTAACGTAGAGGTGATCAGCGCGGCGAAGGTGCGTCTGCATCGACTGCCGTGTTATGCGGATCGACTTCAGTTGTAAAGTTAAACCGAAAGACCATTTCCCAGATCTCTTCGGGTGTATTGTCGAAATGTGGCTTTGGAAAGGGATTAAAAGGTGCTGCTTTTCGTACGATTTGCAGAGCAGCCCTGTCAAGATCCTTGTTCCCAGATGATTCCACAATCTTAGGACCGCCTTTCAATTCGTATATCGAACCGCTACGGACTACCGGGACTTTGACTCTCAACACCCCATATAGGCTTGCCCCATTTTTCGTGGGAAATTGTTCGGTGCCCACCTTTTCGATTTTCTCTCGTGTCCGAACGTAATACAGCGCATGCAAAACATCACGTGTCGCTGGAGTAATTTCAATCTTTTTCTTTGTGCTACTACCGGCATAACTGTACGGCCCCAAAAAGCTAGCGGCAGCAAATGCAAACATGATTAACCGGAGATTCAGCATCATTTTTTACGCATAGACGACCAAGTTGACCGGCGCAAAGCGTCGGTGTCGAACTGCAAGTTAGCCCTTCTTCCGCAGAGCACGAACATGATTCAGGAACTTTTCAAACATTGCTCGTTGTTCAGGAAACTTGCTCCTACCGTCTAGAAAAATGGTCTCAGCAGCAGCTAAATCACCTAATTTCATCAGACATTCACCCCTTGAGAAAAAGGCTGCCATTCCGTTTGGATTCACACGAAGAGATAGCTCAAAGTCACTAAGGGCCTCTCTGATCTTTCCAAGCTCCATATAGGTGAACGCTCGGTTATCAATTGCTTCGTAAAACAGCGGGAAGAGATCGATTGCCTTACTGTATTCGGCAATAGCCTCAACTCGTTTTCCCTGATCGCCAAGGTAGTACGCGCGCTTGTAGTGTTCATTGGCCTTGCGAACAATATCCCTTGAATCTTGACCAGTAAAACTTACATATCTCGGGAAATCTGTCAGTTTGAGGTATTCAAGGAAGCCGACCAACTCATCTTTGGAAGGCGCCTGATTCCCAATTAGCTCCCAACCTTCCTTGAAGCTGCCAGCATCAATCGGGGCATGCCAAATACGAACTTCTGCCCGCTTCAGCGATTCTGGAGTTGGCTTGCTTGGAACCGACTTATAGGTGAGGCAATGGGCAGCCGATGTTCCATCCGGCCATGGATCGATAGCAAGGATTTTGATTGCAACCCAGCCATCTTTATCTCTTTGCACGATCAGGTCGCCAGGCTTCACTATGAGCTTTTGGTTCATTTTTGATAAATCACCCGCATGTGCCTTCAATAGACTCAACGCCAAAGCAATGCATGCAATGAGTGTAAATAGACGAAATTTGGTTGCGGTCCGAAAAAACATAAGGCTAACGTTCAAGCTGAACGGCGCGGTGCGACCGTATCCAGCGATGTGTTAAACGGCACAAACTCGCCATCAACTAAGATCGGTGCCGTTTCACTTGCGTTGGCCTGAGCTGCGATTATCACGTCATTTTCATAATGCCTTCCTCGCAGTTCCTTGCCTGATCCACAGGCAAGAAGGCTATCAACGAGCGTGCCGGAAAACGCATGATAACTGGACGCCGCTGCAATAGCTTCCGGTGAATGTTTTCCTGAAAGCATTGCAATGATAGCGCCTGCACCAATCAAATCCTCAAATGAGGGTCTTAACGAGCCATCGTTCCATTTTTCTCCTGCACCTATAACGCCAATTCGCTTGCCTATCTTCGCAGCCGCTGATGCGACAGCGCTCGCATTACGAAGGCAACCAGCAAACGTCGGAGCAACGCCAGTAGCAAGCGAGAGCGTTGAACCGTTCGGTGACGGCAGTACTAGCTTGGTGCCAGCTGGAGCTGATTGGAGTGAGGTTGGTGATAATGAAAACCGACCATCAAAGCGATCACGCGAGCTTGCAGGGATAGCGTTTTTTGCTCGAGCAAATTCAACTACTGAATCATCTTTCCATCGGTAGGGGATGACTATCCCTCCCTTTTCAATGACAATGTCAACGCAGGTAGTAAATGAAAGTACGTCGACAATAATGAACACGTCGCAGTACGGAGCCAGCACCGCAATACCCTGGAGTCCCCATTCAAACTTAATGTCGAATTCTCTTTGATCAAAGTACATGTGATTCCTGCCGTTTAACGTAATTGATAACCAGCTGCGAAGCTGCCTGTGTTCATCTGCATGTTAGACGCGATGCCTAGTAACCTGCCCATATGCCGGAGTCGTACATGAGCCGCATTGTGTAATTGACTTGAAGAGTCTGGTTGCCCCCACATTTTATTTCGGTCCGTTTTCCAGACGGAGCGGGAGCCGACACAAGTATGGATGATTCTTCCCTTAGTGGATCAAAAAGGGTGTATCCGTACCCATTGCTCGTGAACTCCACGGATGCATTGCCGTTCCCATAGGAGTTGTAAACAAATGAGCCTAGCGGTGGCCTTTTCTCAGTCGGGTACATAAACACGACTTTGCCGCGACTAGAAGCGCGGTACTGTATATAGCCTGACGTGCGGGTCACGGCATGCGAAGAGCACAGCGAATAAACGCGCTTGCCGGTTTCGCAGCTCCACAATGTGATCTCATCCTTACTGCAGATTGGGCTTTGCTGATACTCACCGCTGTACTGCGCCCATGTAGCATTCGTGATGGACGAAACTGGCGTGCGTTCTTGCGCGAGCACGGGCGCAGTGGCCAAGGCTAGTACAACAGGCAACAACGGCCGGATCATGTTCTTCATGGCGTCTAATGTTGAGATGACTGGCGCGAAGCGTCAGTGTCCAGCGACGTGATACTGATTGAGGCCCCACTTCCCGGGCTTGGCAGGCACAGCCTACCATCCTAAGCGTGGCTAATCACAGTGAAAGGGGACCTCACATGCAATTCTATACCGGACAACACCAGTACTACTGCGGCATCGACCTGCACGCCAGAACCATGTACGTCTGCATCCTCGATAGCAATGGCACCATTGTCGCGCACCGCAACATGCCATCGGCACCCGAACCATTCCTGACATTCATCGCCCCGTACCGCGCCAACATCGTCATCGGCGTTGACTGCATCTTCACCTGGTATTGGTTGGCTGATCTCTGCGCTCGAGAGCAGCTTGCCTTTGTCCTCGGTCACGCGCTGTACATGAAAGCCATCCACGGCGGCAAGGCCAAGAACGACAAAATCGATTCGCATAAGATTGCGGTACTCTTGCGTGGCGGCATGTTCCCGCAAGCGTACGTCTACCCCGCTGAAATGCGCGCCACGCGCGATCTGATGCGGCGGCGTAATCACTTGATGCGCAAGCGCGCTGAACTGCTGTCGCACCTGCAAAACACCAATAGCCAGTACAACCTGCCCGAATTCGGGTCACGCATCAGCCGTCGTCCCGACCGGCAACGCCTGGATATCTTGGAGCGCTTTGCCGATCCGCAAGTCAAAAAGACGGTCGAGATCGATTGCGAACTGCTCGACTTTTACGACGACATGCTGCCCAAGCTCGAGTGGCATATCCAGACTTGCGCCAAGGAACACGATCCTAAGACGTTCGCCCTGCTCAAGACGATCCCAGGCATCGGTAACACGCTGGCGCTGATTCTGCTGTACGAAATTCATGACATTGGCCGCTTCCCCACCGTGCAAGATTTCATGTCTTACTGCCGGCTCGTGAAGTGCTCCAGAGAGTCGGCGGGCAAACTGTATGGGCATGCCGGCAGCAAGATCGGCAATGTGCACCTGAAGTGGGCCTTCTCGGAAGCGGCAGTGACTTTCCTGCGCGGCAATCACGAGGGACAAAAACTGCATCAACGGCTAGTCAAAAAGCATGGCAAGGGCAAGGCCCTGTCGATCCTAGCGGCCCGGACTGGTCGCGCGGTCTATTTCATGCTCAGCAGGGAGAAAATATTCGATAAGAACAAGTTTTTTGCCGGTTAAGGAAGAAGCGGTCGAGCCAGACGTTTAACTGGAGCCACATGGGATGAACCCGCATCGCATCTGCAACCTGATGCGCCCCGAGCGCCGGCAGATGATGGACCGTATCCCGGCAGCCCGATGGCGTGATTGGCCGACTGCTTCTCTCCTTACCTGACTAGACCGGCACCATGGTTTGCTGTGCGTGGACTGCCCCTGACCCGAGCTCTGGACTAACTGGATGGCAGAGTACCGCCAAGCCCGACGCTATGAGTGGGCCGGCATCAGGGAACGGATCAATTTCTGGGACGCAGAGTCGACAGACCCTGCAGCGGCATTGAGCAGTACCATGCCGTCGAGCCCCGATAAGTGTTTGGTACAGGACGCGTTCCTGTGGCCAGTATTGGAAATCAAGCCAGGCGACGCGAGCAACGTGGCGGACAAAACGGCAACGCGAGAAAAATCTCGCGCTGGAACAGCTTTACCTATTGACGACGTGGGGCCTCATAAGAGTTAAAGCGGTTTAACTTTTGCATATCGAGGCCACCTTTCTAAGTGGTTTTTCCATATATGACGCCAAGCTAAGGCGCTCAATACGGATAGGACACCAACTATTATCCACCCCGCCATGGAAGGATTGTCACTAAACAAAAGCTTGAAAAACGGTATACCAGGTATCGCAATAGCGAGTTGAATTGCAGACTCCCACATGCTCTTATGCACCTCAATTGGTTGTTCACATACTGGGCATGAAAATTCGGCGCGAAGCATGTTCTGGTGCCGATGGCGAACAAGCTTCCACTTCAGATCCATGCCGCAATGAGGGCATCGGTAGTCCATGACCTTTAACGCCGAGATGACCGGCAGCTAGGATGGCTGTCCGTGCCCATTGCTGAGTTAAACCTTAGGTGCGCCATAAAACAGGACTCCGATATAAACAAACACTGCTGCAATCAGTATTGCATTGAGGATACCCATTGTTTTTCCAATTCGAGGAAATCGCTTAAAGGCCTTACTCCATTCGCGCAGAGCCAAGAACATGACTACAGCAAGTACGGGAAGTAATAGCGCTGCGCCTATCCAATACGCTCCTGTCCCTACCAGAAATAACCCAAGAAATATATATGCTGAAATTGCGAGCAGCATCAGCACGCCCACTAACGATAGCGGCGAGTCTAAGTGAGCTAATAAATTCTTCCGTCTTAGCATGAGGTTTAACGCCGAGCTAACCAGCGCACTAGTGAGTCGGTGTTCAGCAGCAAGTTAAATAAGTTCGCCATTTATCTTAGCCTCGATTGCGTTAGTTATAGGCTGAAGAATTGACGTCCTATGAATCCGCCAACCATTATAAAAAAACCGACACACATTCCTAAGATTAATAAAGGTCTTGTATAGCTTCTAGGGGCGCTAGAAGTTTCAAGCCTCCACAGATAAACTCTCAAAGCCGCAACGTGCACACTACCCAGAATGAAGAACCCGGCACCTTGGATGCATAAAGCTACCGAGTCTGCACGAAAACCGAACCAAAGGAAGATGCCGGAACCGACCACTACCATAAACAATAGAGCCCATATGGCCCGCTTTAGGCCTTTATGGGGCGCCGGGTTCAGTTTGATAGCCATGATATTTAAGATATTTAACGACTAAGATAACAGGTGCGCCGTTTGCGACGCATCCTGGTTGATTGACGAGTTAAATGTCATTTTCCCTTCCAAAAGTCTTTGATAATCGCATCCAGAAAGCAGTAGTCAATTCAGCGAGCAGCCATACAAATATCGGAAGGCCAATGCCAAGTCGAAGGAATCTCTTCCAGTTAGCTACAAGCATAGGCGCGGCTTCTGGCTCATCGTTCCAATTTACTTCCCATGGTTTGAGGGAAGCAAGGCTTTGCTTCAATTGAACAGTTCGCCCGTCTGGAAGAACCGCTTCGTTTTTCTCAACATCGAGCGTCGTACCAGCCTGCAAGGTTCTATATACAAAAACGCCGCTCGTCTGAGTAAGCCATTCGTATGTAGCCAAAGACCCAGCACCGAAAAGCCAAACCAACCAGAAAAGCATTCCGATTCGTCGCCATCTGTTTTTTATCGTTATTTGTGCCATTTAACGACTGAGTTCACTGGCACGAAGCCTCAGTGTGCAACGATGAGTTAGACGTACAGTCACCATTACCACCCCATCCGCTTGAATAGGACTTTAATCAACGGATATGCGATGGCAGCGTAAATGAAGTACATCACGGCTTTAGTCAAGACTCCGGCGGTGAACATGAGGGCAACATCTGATGAGCTCATTTCTTCATAGTGCGTAACAAATGTGGAGACAGCCGAGGCCAAGCCGCCGACAATGCCGACGATAATGCTCGCCACTAGGAATTTGGTTGTTTCCATATTCCTGTATGTTTAACGGCGAGCTAACCAGCACGGTTCCGTGTCAGAGTTCAGCGTAGAGTTAAGATGCAATGCTATTTCAAAGATCATCTTCGAGACACTTCCGTATAAAAGTTCCTTCCACTTCTACAGGGCCATACCATCGCTCTCCCTTGTTATATCCTTCTACACTAGTTAGCCACATTTCGCCTTTCTGCAAATTTATTACCCCAGTGTAGTGATACCCGTGTCTCCAAAAAGGAGACGCCGAACTTACACGAACAAGTTTGATCGCCCCACTATAAACTGGATTTTCCTGAAGCATTTTTTTCACAGTGTACGGTGCTCCTTCCGTTTGTTTCTGAACGAACATTGCAAACATAGCTTCCGGAATTGCGCAGGGTGTCGCGCTAGAAGTAGTGCAAACGGCCATCAGGCTCATAAAAGCGAAAAAAGTCTTCATTTTTAACGAGTACGTTGACCAGCGTGCTTGCACGTCGGTGTCGAACATTGAGTTAGAAGGTGCGCTGATTTCATCTGGCGGATCAATCCTTGGTGTTCTCAGTGCTTCGATGAGGTACAAGTTTGGCAGTGTATCCAAATACCAGAATCATTACGGCTAACATGCCAAACAGCGAATTCATAATCAATTTTGACCAGGTTGCGTCCGCAAAAAAAGTTACATGAAAAGGGAAATACATAAACGCGGGCAGACCAGTTAAGAACATCAGTCGCTGCGCTCGTTTGTCAATTTCAACACGCGCATCGCAAGCAGGACAGAACAGGTGGTATTGAGATACTTGGTACCACCTCGGCTCAGACGCTGGTCGGCGAACCAAAGCATTTCGCTGAATCGCTGCTCCACAATTTGGACATACCCAATTTTTCATCTGCTCTCTAA
>CBHCMF010000034.1:0-26585 GCA_965974465.1 uncultured Noviherbaspirillum sp. | reverse complement strand
TGAGCATCGCAGGCCCGAGATGGCCCCCTTTCACGCACAGTCAAATCGCTCTAAACTTGGCCAGCAGCTTTCACTACATTGCAGCCGGCCACATTTCTTCGAAGCAGATATTCTATGGACCAGTGTAATACACGCCGTAAGTCCGATGGCTGGTGAGAGAAAGCCCGTTCTGTATGCGTCATTGGATGCGCTTCTTGGAGCCCCCTATTCAAGATCTGACGAGCCACGATAGCTACCGCGAACATCGCAGGCCAGGAACGACCCTGCCTCTGGCGACTACACTATAGCTACTTCGTGAAGGTAAAAATGAACGCGCATCCAAAGTCCAACAAGCCCTGCATTGTCAAGCGTTCGGAAACGAGCACGCCTTCGAAGCACCACATCGGCCTCAGTTGCGGTTGCTGAGATTGCCGTTGATACGGCTCACATGAACGCGCGGTTTAGATGGTCTTCCGGCGCGATGAGGCCAAGCTCTTTAAGCTTGGGGCGCTTCTTCGCGATGAAATCCCGTCGTGCCTGTTCGTTCGAACGCTGTCGAAGGCCCCACTTTAAGAACAATTCGGAGCGTTTAGAGGCAGGCGGTCCAAAAAGATCCAACACTTGCCCCCATTTGCGATTCAACGCTTCCTGTACCTGCACACGCCCCGCCTCCGTTTCGCAGAAGCTTTTGACGATTCTATAGCCATGGGCAATATGTTGAGACTCTTCGGTTACAACGCTATCGAGCGATCGTCCAAGCGGGCGATAACTGCTTTCCTGCATTTCTACAATGTGCTCGAGTGCAGCTGACTCTGTAAGCATCGAGGTGAGTCCCCGCTCTGCCCAGTCCGCATGTTCGTAAACGAAGTCACTTGGACAATGTTCACGCTGGCCCAAGCTTTGGCGTAACAGGTGACTGGTATCGATTCCCATCTCAGAAAGGAGTTGCGCTCCAATCATGTAGTGGCCCATCTCCTGCGCAGCGGCTTCATAGCAAACCTTCCGTTCATACGCATTGGGCGCATGTTTGGCTAACAGAATATAGTGTTCCGCGCCACTTAGCTCCCCCGAAGTGTGAACCAACAGTTGACGTGCAAGAACATCGCGATACTCGTCCGGCATTGATTGCAACTCTTCAGGGCTATTCACACAAATATGAACCATACGGTCGCCTTTTTTCTCAATTGACGCACTATTCCGCTCGATACCCAGCGCGGGAAAAATGCGTTTACCTGTCTTACAGCATGAACAGGCTCTTAGTTTCCGACATCGGTGAATTGAGAGCGCAACGCGGTAAGGCGGCGCACGACCAGCGCCTTAAAATCTTCATCTGGGGCCAGTGCAAGGCACTTCTCGAGGTCGGTAATAGCGGCACTATCGTCACCTAACTCATGCCAGACGTACGCTCTGTTGTAGTAAGTTAATGGGTAATCAGGGTTGAGTTCAATGGCCTTGGAGAAACACGCAAGCCCCTTTTGAAAGTGCTTTAATTCCAGGCAAACCGTAGCTACCGTGCTATAGGCGGCTGCATCAGCATATCCGAGCTTAAACGCACGCTGTAAATCATTGAGCGCCAAGTCGAATTTTTTTTGCATGGCATAGGCCGTACCGCGATCGGCATAGGCTAAAGCATTGTCTGGATCCACATGAAGCACATCCCCATACAAATCAAGCGCATCATCCATCTGCCCTTTGGTTATCAATGCTCTCGCTCTCATGCAAAAGCGCGCCAGATCAGTCGTATTCTCATTCATCACAATCACTCTCTATGCCAATAGAAGCACATCGGCAATTCAGTCACTCTCCTCACATCGGAGGCATGAACAACTTTAGGAATTGCGTCAGGCGATCAAGCCACTTGTTATCTGGCTTTATTGGGTTTCCATGGGCGCCCTGCTTCTGCAAGCGGTGTCATGTACTTCCTCATATTTCCCGTTTTTTCTGGAATAGGTATGCCAAGTCTTTTCGGGAAGGTTGCGCAGTTGAACACAGGTTCTTTGCCATCAGAAGACGCAGAGATCCCTTCTCCGGCGCTTTTCCGAGAAGGAAACCCATAAAGCACTTCGGTCGATGGGCCTGCTGCGAGCAGGCGGTTGTGTTCCTTTTTTATGCGCTCAAACTGAGGCCGTAAGAATGGAATCTTCTGCTCGATGACCACCTGCGGATTTCCATCACGTCCTACGGCGGGGTTCGTCGCAACTGCTCGAAA
Organism: uncultured Noviherbaspirillum sp.; assembly: GCA_965974465.1. Lineage (GTDB taxonomy): Bacteria > Pseudomonadota > Gammaproteobacteria > Burkholderiales > Burkholderiaceae_D > Noviherbaspirillum. The sequence goes on along the minus strand of CBHCMF010000034.1, from coordinate 24,397 downwards.
AACATCCGTATCGTTCGTAATTTGCCCCGGGTAGCGTTCGCCTTGCTTGAGTGATTCAATGATCTTGTGATGCGGTATTTCGTCACTCACATTTGGCCCAAAACCATAGATAGGCCCCTTGTCTTTTAACTTGTAACCGACATGCCCTGTTACTTGATAAGGATGAGGAGAATCAGGTGCTAACAAATCATCCTTAGTACCCGCCCCTCGAAAGCCCAAAAGACTGATGGTAGGCACTTCGTTCACTGTTGAATAGGTCACACCGCCGGACTTTTCGATCGCATGTTCGAGCTTTTTCTCGCCCAGCCTCATGGCATCTCGCATGTTCGCGAGGTTTTCTCCATCAAGAATCAGGCAGTGCTCTGTGCCGCTGCCAGCAGGATCAATCTGGCCTAGTCCATTAGACCATGGGTATGAGGTGCCAAAGGCGCCCAACTCGTTGTCGGCAATAATGGCATTGAAATGCCTGTAGGGAAACGCATTCCAGTTATAGCTTTTTATTGAAATACCCAGATCCGGATTTTCCCTTTTCGCCGCCAGCACCAAACGTTGAGAGGCGTTATCCCACAACGCATCCTTGTTTTCCGCCAGCCGTATTTTTACGGATACCCCCTGCTGCGCCTTGTCAATCAAGAGCTTCGTGAACTCAGGATGGGAAAGCTCTTTAACGTAAAGTTCGATGGATTTCTGCGCACCGCGGGTTAGCGCCCAATAGCTACGTGCGGCATAGGCTGCGCTTACCTCTGGGCGGTCGACCACCACGCCCTTTTCCGCTAGGCCGGCAAGATGCTCCTGTTGTTTCGCCACCGCGCCGCCCTTCTTTACTGCAAGAAACTCATGCTCGTAATAGCGCGCGGAAAGGGCTGGCGAAAGCGCGACCATCATTTCCATACGGTCTGTGGCCTTGGGGTCGAACGGCCCCGTATAGATGATGGATTTATCTGGCGTAGCAAGACTTTTCTGATGAACAACCATCTTATGCGGCAGATTGTCTGCGATGTGAACGCGCACGCCTGCATCGGCCAACGTGCTCTCCATGCTGGGAGATAGCTTTCCGCGACTAAGAACTAAATCAACTGGAGCACCGGAGCGTGCGTGGTTGCAGACCGCGCGCACAAAATTCTGCATGAAGGCAGATTTTTTATCAGCAGGGCCATCATCGAAACGCCATTGCCTGATCACAAGCGGCGTTTTGGGTTCTAGCTCCTCGACAAATTTTGTGAGCTGTTGGATGAGCTTGTCGCCCTGGCCTATCTTAATAGCCATGACGTCCTGGCTGGAAAGCGGCTTCATGCCATATGCTGACAAAGCATCCGATGGCGAAGCGTGCACTGCTCCTTGTGGGAGGCGGGCCCCGGTCATTTGCTCTCCGCGTGCCACCCTCGTGCTTTTAATCGGCACTTTTCCAAGCTTGTTTGACGGGTAATTGACGTACTCGCCAACAACGTCATCTGGCCGCACTGGACGCATCGCCATCTTGCCATCGTCCCCCTCTTTGGAGGCCACCAGCTTCCCCCGACTATCCAGGCTTAGATGATATACGCCATCACGCTCCTCGCCTTTCAGTCTTACTGGCACCCTCCCGAGATCTTGCAATGGAACACGAATTCCCTGCGGCCGAATGCCCTGCGCGTCTAGATACTTCAACCGAACCAAATCAGAATGCACACTCACACCGATTCTCCACATGCGAGGTTCCGGATCGGTACCGTTCAAACGAGCGCGTTGCCAAGCATTTTCATCTACGTAACGAAATAGCAGTCGCTGCCCGGACCTGTACGATTTTCCAGGTTTCATTAGGCGCTCAAGCTCTTCTTTATCTGTCTCATTACTTAAGTTAAGCGCGCGTCTACTGCCTGTCTTCGTGTCTTCTAAAAACGCGGTGCCATTCGCTAATGCGGAGCGTGTCACAAATTGATCCTGACTTCCTGCAGGGCGCAAATACACAGTGGCAGTCGCGTCGTTACCATCGACACGGACAAACTCCCAATCTTTTCCCTGATACTTGATTGGAGGCGGGGAAGCTAGATGTTCGGCAAGGCTTTCTCTTTGATCCCGGACCTGCGCTTTGTCTGCATGTGACATGGATTGCTCCTTCATCTCGATTCAGATCACTTTCCGATCTTGCTCCACAACTTTTTGAAGGCGCTGTCGTAGGCGATCAGTGCTGTTCTCACGTGTCGACCACATACCGCCCTTGCTTACTACCAAACAAGGCAAGCCGTAAGCGATTCTTAATAAGGATGTGCAATGCCGTCCAAAACGGGCGAGCTCTTCTGTTGGCCAAGTACCTCGGCACATTGATTGTGAAGCCCATTAGAGCGCTCTAGAATTCGAAACACCGTTTATCTCGCATTCACTCGGAAGGAGCTATTGCCCCCCCCACGAGTTTCTTGTTGACGCGTAGGTAGAGTAGCAATCATGGCGAGCGCAAAAAACTATACAGAAGTATGTGTAAGGAATTTTTAGTGACACCTGGAAATATTCCCGCCTGACGGTCACAAATTTTTTGTAACTAAAGAAGACGTTTATCGCTAAGCATCATTCGCTCCATTACACTTCCGATGCCCTATTTCAAGCCCTGGTGGGTAATGAATGGTTTGCAGTGAGGTGTTATGGATCTCTTTGGTGCTTATACGCTAAAAGAAAAGCTCAAAAGCGACACAGAGTTCGCACTTTGGCGCGGGCAAAGCGCTGATTTATCTTCTGTATTGATTTTGGCGCCTTTGTCCGAGTATGTCTCCCAGTCGAATCGCGACCGGCTCGAACACGAATATGCGTTGCGCGCCGAACTAGAATCGGACTGGGCAGTACGTCCTCTTCTATCAACCTCCTTTGACGGTATCCCGGCTTTGGTGCTTGAAGATCTGGGCGGAGAGCCGTTGGAGCGATATATTGGGCAAGCCAAAGACCTATCCGATTTTCTTATGATCGCCATTGCCTTGGCTGAAACCCTTGGCAAACTTCACGCGCGCGGCATAATCCATAAGGACATTAAACCGACCAATGTGTTGATCGATGCGGAAGGAAAGGCTCGTCTCACTGGATTCGGCATTGCGTCTCGACTGCTCCGCGAACGGCAAGTGCCCGCTTCGGCGGAAATCATCGCCGGCACCCTTGCTTACATGGCGCCCGAGCAAACCGGTCGGATGAACCGTTCTGTCGACTCGCGCAGTGATCTGTATGCGCTTGGCGTGACCTTCTATGAGCTATTGACCGGTGTGCTGCCCTTTACGGCGACAGACCCGATGGAATGGATCCATTGCCATCTTGCCAGACTGCCGGTACCTCCCGCTGAACGCATGCCAGGAATACCGGATATGGTGTCAGCCATTGTGATGAAGCTGCTGACCAAAACTGCGGAAGAGCGTTATCAAACAGCGGAAGGCCTGGTCGCAGATTTACAGCGTTGTCTGATGCAATGGCGCGCCAGCGGCAACATCTCCACCTTCCCATTAGGGAGCCACGACGCTTCGGACCAGCTTTTGATTCCTGAGAAGCTATACGGGCGTGAGGAAGAAGCAGAAAAATTATTGTTAGCGTTTGATCGAGTGGTGGCAAGCGGAACGTCAGAATTATTGCTGGTGTCGGGTTACTCTGGTATCGGCAAGTCCGCACTCGTAAATGAGCTGCATAAGGTAATTGTCCTTCCGCGCGGGATATTCATTGCAGGTAAGTTCGACCAGTACAAGCGCGACATTCCTTATGCCACCATTGCGCAAGCGTTCCAAACCATTATCCGTCAGATATTAAGTCAGAGCCAGGAACAGGTTGAACGTTGGCGTGCCGCGATTCAGCAGGCAGTGGGGGGAAGCGGCCAACTCATGATCGGCCTGATCCCTGAACTCAAATTCCTTCTTGGCCCGCAACAGCCTGTTCAAGAACTGACATCCAGTGAGGCACAAAACCGCTTTCATCTGGTGATCCGACAGTTCATCAATGTATTTGCACGCGCAGACCATCCACTTGTGATGTTTCTGGATGACTTGCAATGGTTAGACCACGGCAGCCTCGAACTACTGGAGCACCTGGTCACCCACCCTGAGGTTCGCTATCTTCTTCTGATCGGGGCGTACCGTGACAATGAAGTCACACCTTTCGATCCACTGACGTTGACATTGGAGAGAATCCGCAAGAACGGCGGGATGATCACGGATTTGGTGCTTGCCCCATTGCCAATGAGCGATGTGGGCCATCTCATTACCGACACGCTGCATTGCTTGCCTTCACGCGCAATGCCGTTAACAGAACTGGTCTATGAAAAAACGGAAGGAAACCCTTTTTTCACAATTCAGTTCCTCTCCACCTTGCATGATGAAGGCTTGCTGGCGTTTGACAGGCATACCGCCACATGGCGCTGGAATATTGAGCGCATTCGCTCAAAGGGATTAGCTGACAACGTCGTCGGGCTGATGATACAGAAGCTGCAACGTCTTCCCTTAGCCACACAGGAAGCACTCCAACAGCTCGCCTGCCTGGGTAACCAGGTATTTCTCAGCATGCTCGCCATGTTGCACGATCGACCTGCAGCACAAGCCGAAGCAGATATCGATGACGCGGTACGCGCCGGTTTTCTTGTGCGTGCGGGCGAAAAGGTCAATTTTATTCATGACCGCATTCAAGAAGCTGCTTACGCCCTTATCCCTAACGAAGAGCGTGCTGCACGCCACGTTGCCATCGGACGCAAGATGATCGCCCAATTGCCGTCCACCATCGTAGAAGAGCGCGTTTTCGACGTCGTTAATCAATTAAACCAAGGCATCGAACTGATCACCGATCCTGCTGAGAGAAAGCTGCTATGTCAGTTGAATTTTTTGGCAGGGAAACGAGCGAAGGCAGCCACTGCCTGGGCTTCTGCACGTAGTTACCTGGCACAGGCTGCCGCACTATCAACGCCACAGGACTGGAGCGAGCGCTACAGCGAAACCTTCTCGCTCTATTTGGAATTATCAGAATGTGAGTACCTGACAAGCCACTTCGACAATGCCGATGCATTGTTCAGTTTACTCCTCGAACATGCCCGTTCCCATCCTGACCGGTCTCGTGTGTATCGACTACGCGTCCGGCTATATCAGGTCGCCGGCCGCTATTCGACAGCAGTGGATGTTGCGCTCGAAGGCCTGCAGCTGTTCGGGGTTAAGTTTCCAGAGAGGGAAGATGAAATTCAGAGAGAACTTGCAGCAGTGCATCAAGATATCCCGGTTCAGCTACGCGGGCGCGACATTGCAGAACTTGCTGATGCACCGCTAGCCACCGATGCCGATGTGCAAGCAACCATTGGCCTACTGGCGGACGCGACCCCCTGCGCATTTATTGCGCGCCCTCGCCTTTATCCGCTGCTCGTCCTCAAGGGATTAAGCCTGTCTCTGACCCATGGCAATACGGAAGAATCGTGTGCCGCATACAGCGGCTACAGCATCGTACTGTCGGGCATTTTCGAAAACATCCCGGCAGCCTTTGCATTTTCCGAGATGGCCTTACGTTTGAACGAGAAGTTCAACGACGCCAAACTCAAAGGGAGACTGCTCTACATTCACGGCCACTTCATTAACGACAAAAAAAGGCATCTTGCCACCAGCATGGGCATTCTGGAGCGGGCATTCGTTGCCTGTCTGGAGGCCGGAAATCTGATCTACGCGTCTTTTTGCAGTGTATGGATGGTCTTGGGCAGCACCGAGAAAGGCGCCCCTCTCGACGATGTGCTCGAACTCATCAGAAAGTACATTGCCTTTTCGCGCCGGACGCACAACGAAGCAATGTATTTAATGATCCACTCCCAAGAGCAGTTGGTAATGAGCCTTAAAGGAGTGCCCCTGGATGCATCTGGTTCCGCGGACAGTACTTTGAGTGAAGAAGAACTTCTCGCCGGATTCGTTAGGACGAGATTTGACGCTGGTTTTGCATACTACTACACCAAAAAACAAATTGTGTCGTATCTCTACGGGCATTATCCCGAGGCCCTTGCAGCTGCGGCCGATGCAACAAGAAACGTGAGCGGGATGATGTCTTCGCCTGCCGAGATTACCCATTATTTCTACTACGCCCTGACGCTCACGGCGCTCTATCCAACGGCCCCTGCATCGCAACAGAAAGAGTTTATGCATCTGCTGACACAGCATTTGCATAAGTTAAAACTGTGGGCGGAGAACTGTCCCGAAAATTACCACAACCGCTATGCCATGGTAATGGCCGAGCACGCGCGTATTAAAGGCCGCGATCTCGATGCGATGCGATTTTATGAAGAGGCAATTCGATCGGCACGCGACCATGGTTTTGTGCAAAACGAAGGTATTGCGCACGAACTGGCAGCCCGGTTTTATCAAGATCGAGGATTTGAAACGATCTCCCATGCCTATTTACGCAATGCCCGAGCTTGTTATCTGCGATGGGGCGCAACGGGCAAGGTCCAGTATCTGGACCAACATTACCCCACGATTGCAGCATCATCCATCGCGCCTGCCATAACGGTCAACGGACGCACCGGGACCTTCGATGGTCGCCCCCAGGAATTGGACTTAATGACTGTCGTTAAGGCAACGCAAGCGGTATCCGGCGAACTGGGGCTGGATCGGCTGATTGAAACGCTATTGAAGATCGTGCTCGAACACGCAGGAGCTGAACGTGGCCTATTGATCCTTGGGCGGGAAGAGGAGCGCCTCGCAGCAGAAGCCGTCACGGACGGTGACCGGGTCACGATTTCGCTGCAGCAGGAAGCATTGAGCGGCGACGTGTTGCCGATTTCAGTTTTGCATTATGTGATTCGAACACGTGAACGACTGTTGCTGGATGACGCCACCGCTTTCACGCCCTTCTCTGAAGACGCCTATATGCACTGCAAGCGTCCAAAATCCGTGCTGTGCCTGCCCTTGGTAAAACAAGCCGACGTTGTTGGAGCGCTTTATCTGGAAAACAAACTTGTTTGCGGCGTATTTACCCCGGAACGTATCACCGTACTGGATCTCTTAGCCGCGCAGGCTGCCATCGCACTGGAAAATGCAACGCTCTATACGGAGCTGCAACAGCATCGCTCCCATCTAGAAGAATTGGTCGAAAAACGTACCGTCGAAGCGGAACAGGCACGGCGCGCGGCGGTCGCGGCCAATATTGCAAAGTCACGGTTCCTGGCCGCTGCCAGTCACGACTTGCGACAACCCATGCACGCGCTCAATCTCTACCTTGGAACCATTGTCGAGCAACAGTTACCGGATCAAGTACGCACCCAATTTGACAATGCGCGCCAATGCGCCCGCTCGGTGGACGACATGTTCCGTGCGCTGCTTGACATGTCCAAACTGGATTCCGGAACGATCCAGCCGAAAATCGATGTCTTTCCCATTGCATCAATTCTCGAAGTGATCAATCTGCAATTTGAGCTGGAAGCCGCTGCCAAAGAACTGGTCTTACGTGTAGCGCCTTCCTCGGCGTATCTGCGTTCCGATCCTGCGATGGTCGAACGCATTCTTTGCAACTTGGTCGCCAATGCTGTGCGCTATACGGAGCACGGAAAAATTCTCGTCGGTTGCCGCCGCAAAGGTGCGATGCTTCGGGTCGCCGTCTACGATACCGGCCCTGGCATTGCCGCTGACCAGCAGCGCGCCATCTTCGATGAATTCTTTCAGATCGACAATCCAGAGCGGGATCGCACTAAAGGCTTAGGTCTCGGCCTGGCGATTGTCGAACGACTTGCCAAGCTGCTTGACGCCCCCATTACCCTCGTCTCGCGCCCAGGTTGCGGTTCCATGTTTGCTGTCGATCTGCCTTGTGCCTCTCACACGGAGCAACCGCAGCCCTCTGTTCAGCAGCCACTTACCATCGCCGATGATCTCGTGGGCGCATCCATTCTCGTCATCGACGATGAGATCACCATTCTCGATGCGACGCGATTCTTGCTCGAACAATGGGGATATTCCGTGATCACCGCTACGTCCAAACGCGAAGCATTTGATCTGCTGGCAGCGCATAAGCAACAACCCGACGCCATCATTTGCGACTACCGCTTACGTGATCACGAAAACGGCATTGACCTTATTTGCGCGTTACGTGAAAAATTCACAGAAGATATTCCTGCTTTGCTGATCACGGGTGACACGGCACCTGAGCGTATTCGTGAACTAGAAACAAGCGGCCTGAACTGGTTGTATAAACCTCTCGATGTGGAGCAATTGCGAGGTGCTCTACGAGAATTGTTTAATGTTCATTACGAAGGGGTAACAAGCGATGAGCAATAGTACGTTGATCGTAGAAGATCATCCACTCTATGGGAATGCATTGAACCAGGCAATGCAGATGATTGCCGGTGATGTTAGCATGCTTGCAAAGTCGGCGGAAGAAGGTCTGAGCCTGGCCAAGGCCCACCCGCAGCTGCAACTAGTACTCATCGATCCGGGTTTGCCTGGGCTCAGCGGTGCTGAAGCCATTGCCGCATTTTGCCAATCTTGCCCGCAAGCCGCCGTGGCCGCCATATCCGCCTCAGAAAGCCGCCATGAAGTGATGGCTGCATTTCGGGCCGGGGCTCGTGCCTTTATCTCCAAGGCCGTCTCAACGGAGATCCTCATTCAGACTATCAAGCGCATCCTCGCCGGCGATATACGAGAACCGGAATGGATTAAACCTTCCGCAAATCTCCCCATCCGCGAGAATGCACTTCCTTCACTGAGTGATAGGAAGAAGGAGATTCTCAGGCTACTAATCCAAGGCCATCCCAACAAGGAAATTGCCTTGCAATTAGGCCTTGCGGAAGTGACAGTGAAATTACACGTGTCTTCTATCCTCAAGATGTTAAGAGTCAGCAACCGCACACAAGCGGTATTGACAGCGCGTCGTCTTGGCATAGCGGGCTAGCCAAAAATGACAAGACCTTTATCATCCGTAAGCGCCCTGCGGAGACATAAGACATTTTCATGCTTTTCCGTTAACGCACGGATGCTTACAGTGAATCGAGAGACTGAAGTTGCGCATCGGCCGGAACTTCTTCGATCGCTTGCTATCGCCGAGTGAAGAACTTGTACAGCGAAACGTCCCAGCTCATTGGAGCATCTCATCATTTCGCCTCCCAGCGATGGCGTCTAGCACTGAAATGGCCAGGTCCATTTGCGACTGTTTCAGTTGGCAAGTTCTCCATCTTTACCGTTAGTCTCGTATACGATTCCGCCTGTGAATTTGCTCACGACGTTATAGAGCGCGCATCCAATTGCCACCATTACATAACCTATGACGAGGTAAAAGATTGGGAACAACAGAAACATGATCGCAGGGGGGCTCTGTTGCCCTTCCGGCATTGGCATCATAGAAAACATTAAGAACATAGGAACGGCAAACACTAAGGAACTTAGCGCCATCAATACCGCAAATACTTTTGCATTTTGGTGTGGAGCAAATCTGGATATTTGAATTTTCATTAAGCTATCTCCCTGTAGAAAACATAACCGCTCGATGGAAAGGTGAACCGTCGGTTCAGCAGCGAAACCGAACGCGAACCTTATCAAGATCGTCCGGCTTTAACTTCGCCATTGTTGCATTGTCTATGACATTTGTCTCCTCTCGCACTTGTAGGAACGATCCACCAGGCTGTTCATGCAACACAACGTAGCCGCAGTGAAGCCGGAGGTTGGCAGTACGAGCCTGATGTAGCGATGAGGTGTGCGCAACCGAAGAGTCAGACCTCACGTTCTTTTGCCGGCTCGCTCGGACGCACAACGAACAAGGCAATTGCTCCCGCCACCTCTAAGATGAACATCCAGAAGAGGTTACCTATCGGAAGACCCCAGAAGGGGACGGCAAAGAAGCGGGCGACTGGTTGGGCCATAACGAAGCCCGCGAGCAGATCACCGAACAGTGGGTCATCAGATCGACGGACTGCGATGAGCGCCAAGATAGCTGTGGCAGTCCAGACCCCGACATAAACAGCGAAGAGTTCGCTGTACCCATTTGGAGCATGCAAGGTATAGCCTAACCCGTGGGCGAGCCGTTCAGGAAGTAGCGCTGCGCGTACAGCGATGGCTAGGTAGACGAGTCCAGTGACGAGCTGGAGGAATTGGCGCGACCGGGTGCTGTGAATCATCTTTGGCAGGGATGTGAGGCCTAACGACGCTGTAAAAAAGCCCTCAATCGAAGAGGAGGAGCGTGTTTAGAGGATCTTCTCCCCCTTCCCAATGCTGCGATCATTCAATACAGGTGTTTTAAGAAACCGATTTTTATTCATACTTATTTTGCTCTTCGAGAAAAGAGTTTTTCTACAGTCTCAATGGCACTAGTTGACCGATACCGTAGGCATCGGTGTCGAATGATGTGATATGAGTTAGCTAAGTACGTCATAACAGTTCATCAGAGCGAATACGGAGACTCTACCAACAAAGACAACATACAGCCCCCTTAACACATATATTGTTCCCACTAAGTTTTTTGGAGCGGATCTGAGAAATAGCACCGTAGCTCTCACAGCCGGCAACCGAAAGAGCAACTGACGCGCAGCGCTCCGATATAAACACTTCCCGAAATCTGGATCTACCTCAAAGACTTCGTGTCGAGCGCCCGCCGCCGTCAGGTAAAAAATGGCACCTATCACCAAGGTCCAAACCATCAAAGCAATTGGCCACATAAACGCTAACGCTCTATTGACGAGGGCCGTAAGACGCCTCAGTCGAATTACGAGTCAGGATGGTAGTATCAGACATTGCGAGAAATCAGTTTCTGTTATGGCGACTGGTCCGTACCATTGGTAAACACCGGCGAATCCCCCTTTCTGCAATATCCAAGCCTGTTTGCTTTTTGTGTCGATTAACGCCATGTGCTCAAATCCGTCATTAACATAGTCCGAGCGACTACCAAATTGGACCAGTACGGAGTCTTTATCTCGACTTCTAATCTGTTCCGGCTGCGACGTGCGAGGCAAGTCTTTCACGACACCTGAAAATGTAATGCCATACTGCCCAGCAAGAGCATCTAGCTCGGGGCACTGTGCAAATACAACTCGTCCCAAGGAAACAGCAATGAGGAAAATTATTAGGCGCATAGACTTACAATTCTAATGTTCATTTGAAGAAGTTGTAGGGGCCACCTGCTGCATAGGGGGGATGGAAAACGTTCAACAAACAAACCCAAGTCGATAGTGGCAGCCTCGGACTTTTTGCATGCTTTCGGAACGCCGACATACATATAGTAATCGTAGCCTAAATGAACGAACGCGTTCTCTCCTTCTAGCCGACACCAGTACTGGTTCCGTAAGACGTCAATGAGGACACGGTTCAGGTTTTCAACTGAGAGCTTGTCGTCGTTCTTTACCCTAGCCCGAGCGTCGCTGTCTTCCAATCCTGCGATGGACAGCTCTTGAACTCCAGCCTCTCGAAGGATCGCTTGCGCAGCCAACACATAGGAATGCTCTACTCGCTCGTAGTCGGCCAGCGAAACTCGACCAAGCTCTACGTCGCAGTATGAAGTCCACTCGTCTGGCAAATATGCGCCAGACACATTCCGCAACGTCGGATCGTATTTAGTGATGCGATAGCTCAACATGAGAAGTAGTGTACTCTAATGCTGCGTTGCGCAACGAACGTAGCAAGCCCATATACGGCAGGTTAGGCGTTCTGCGAAAGGCCTTGATGAAGATATTCTTCATATTCTGTCGCATTAATTATGAAACAGGCGCGTTGTTAAGCAAGTAAAAAATGGCCCTTACGCCAGACGGACTTGCCCAGCCAAGGCGTAAAACTGATCAGTGAAGGTCATGATTTCCCCCTTGAATGGTCCTTCTATTAACATAACGACCTATTGATCAAGTTTATTGAGATTAAAAAACTGTCTTACCATGTTTCCACCTTTGCGTAGTGCGCAATGTAATTCCACATCGAAGATTGAGGCAATCGTTCAAGGATATATCGGGGAAATCAGCGTTGAAAAAGTTACTCACAATCTTAGCCATTGTGGTTGCGGAGTCGGCGTCGGCGGACCAGGTGATCGGCATTGCCGATGGTGACACGCTGACTGTCCTGCATGCCCGCAAGCCCTTGAAAATCCGACTAGCCAACATCGATGCGCCAGAAAAGACACAGGCATTTGGGGAGCAATCCAAGCAGTCTTTATCCGACCTGTGCTTTCATAAAGAGGCTACCTACAGTATTCAGAGCACTGATCGATACGGCCGCTCGGTTGCAGTCGTGACGTGCGCAGGCGTCGAGGTGAATCGTGCGCAGGTCGAGCGTGGGTTCGCCTGGGTCTATGTGCGCTACAACAAAGATGGATCGCTATCAAGGGCACAGGCTGAAGCGAAAATAGCTCGCCGCGGTTTGTGGGCCGATGTCAGCCCGACACCGCCTTGGGAGTTCAGGCATCCAAAGAAATCCGTCCTGCGTGTTGCAGCGAATGACGCCACATGCCAATTTCACCTGTGGATCAACCGGAAATCGACCGTTTGTCCATCACGATCGACCGCCCGATAGAGATAAACCCATTCGCCGCAGACCTTCACGTTAGTCTCATCGACGCACCAGGCAGGCCAAGCTGGCACTGCATAGCGATTCCTGCGTTTGTCGAATTCCAGCACAAAGCGCTGTACCCAATGCAGGATAGTGGTGTAGGCGAGCAGCAAGCCACGTTCGGCCATCATCTCGCCCAAATCCCAATAGGAAAGCTTGTATTACCAATACCAGCGCGCACAGGATGATGATCTCGCGCTCGAAGCGGTTTCCTTTGAACAGATCTTCAATGTTTTTGCGCTTGCTCATGCCAGCAAGTCATCGCGTTATTAGCTAATAATGATATTTGCACCAGAACCGTCCTGCGGATCGGGCGGACTGGTATGGATGGTTGCTTCATCAGTGCCGCTCAATATGGGGAACACGCCGTCATGTATGAGACCACTTACTCCAAATACTTGAATGCTGCAAGCTGGCTCAACGGTCCTGTGCAAATTCTTCCCCAATCTCTGGGGTAAATTACCTGGCTCTTGGTTCACACAGCAAACCAAGTACTGATGCAATATTTTTTTAAGAAAACGACCGTGAACTACGTATATGTGACCAACATGACGTATAACCCGGCTCTTCCATGGGGCGGTCCCATCTGGAATTACACTCCTTATTATTGGGGGTAACGAAACTGCTGTAGGTACGGAGCGCTGGTGTTTGAAAAACCTCAAGAACGGCGGTTCTTGTTAAAAGGTATTGAAAGAAGAGGACAGTACAGCTTCCGGGCTGAAAAAATTAAGTCTACTGGGCAGCAGTTTATTCGTCGTCACGGTCAGCGTCATCCCAGGGAGATGGGTAAAGAAGAGGTTGAAGCGCTTTTGTCCATGACCGAAACTGTAGCCAATCAGCCCTCCGTCAATCGCTGATAGTGGAAACGAATATGGTCTTCAATGAAGCTGGATATAAAGTAGTACCCATGGTCATACCCTGCATGCCGACGCAGGTTCAAAGGCTGCTGCGCATTGTGACAGGCGTCTTCAAAGGTGCCGGGGAATAACTGCTCCACCAAAAATTTGTCGCTCAGGCCCTGATCGATCAATATGCCGTTAGGGAACGGTGTTTCCATGTTAGCTATAAGTGCGCTGGCATCGTATTGCAGCCAGTCGGTTTCGTTGTTACCTAGGTAACCGGAAAAGGCTTTTTTCCCCCAAGGGCATTTACTTGGCGCGCAAATTGGCGCAAATGCTGAGACCGATCGGAACAGATTGGGATTTCGCAAGGCCAGCACAAGCGCACCATGGCCGCCCATCGAGTGTCCAAAGATGCCGACGTGCTGAGGCTCTACGGGGAACGCTTGCATTACTGTTTCATACAGTTCTTTGGTCACATAGCTATACATCCGGTAATGCTTTTTCCAAGGTTCCGTCACTGCATCCACATAGAAGCCTGCGCCTACCCCAAAATCCCAATGTTCACTCTCACCGGGGATACCGGCGTCACGCGGACTGGTGTCGCAGGTAATCAATATGAGACCCTGCTCTGCCGCGACGCGTTGCGCGCCAGCTTTAATCATGAACGTCTCTTCTGTGCAAGTCAGTCCGGCAAGATAGAACAAAGCAGGTACCTTTGCGGTTTGCGCCTGCGGCGGGAGAAAGATCGAGAAGCGCATAGGTAGCCCAATTTCTTTGGACTGATGGCGGTAAAACCTCTGCATACCGCTAAAACATGCATGCTCGCTGATTAATTCCAACATGGTTGCTCCGTCTGACTATTATTGCGTATTTCGAAAAGGACTCACGCCAGCATTCATCGCCTGTTCATGAAGACTTGGTTCAATTTGCGACAGGACGCATCCCACGGGAGGCAGCACCGCGAATTCACAGACGACATCTGCTTTATTCTGAACCTCATGGCGGACGAGGTTCAAGGTGCTTTTTATGCCTTCTGTCAGATCAACCTGTTCCCAGCCGATGCTGTCCACGCGGGAAAAACTTTCAGTTCCTGAACAATTTTTTAACCCGTGCCAAACCATCCTTCGACTCGGCCATGAGGTCCTTCACGTCCTCAACGATATAGTCGTATTCCAGTTTTTACGTAATGCAGCCAATTGCTCCTGAACGTCTGGAGGCAGTTTTTTCATTGCTGAGGTAGGCGTGATTCAGCTGAAACAGCATTTCCAAATATTGTCCCAGCGTACCGGCATTTGAAAGAACGAAGGCGACAGGGTTACTGATCTCGTACGCCCCACCTGCAGTCAATTGTCCGCTCGACGCCATCTTGTCTGCTTGCAGCATCTGGTTTTCGTAGTCTCGAGTCGCCGGCCAGGACAATTCGTGTGTTGCATGCTTCTTTAACTCAGAAGGTTTTTGTAGTTCAAAATCGCCTCCGCCACGATGTCTTTGAGCTGATGATGGTCCGGTTGCTCTGCATAGGCCAGAATTTGCGATCGCATACGTGGCTCCCAGAAGCGTTTCAGGTGCGTTGCAATATCTGTCTGCGCTTGCTGCCGGTCGGGCATCGACTCAAAGAACGTTCCGATCTGGTTCGCCATGTGGATCAAGTTATCAATATTCATACGCATCTCCCGCTGAGCGCTAAATCAGTTTCTCTGGATGAGCATAGACAACGTGCCCGGACTGCCGGACGAATCCGACCAGTGTGACATTGGTTTCCTGCGCCAGACGAATGGCAAGCGCCGTGGGTGCAGAAACGGCCGCCAGGATGCCAATGCCCACCGTAGCCGCCTTCTGGACCATCTCATAGCTGGCGCGACTGGTGACAATCGCCGCACCTGAAGAAAAATCTCTGCGCGCGCTGCTTAAGGCGCCGATGAGTTTATCCAAGGCGTTATGCCGTCCGACATCCTCACGCATAAGACCGATCTCACCATCGACGGTCATCCAGGCCGCCGCATGGGTTGCACCGGTTCTGCGTTGCAGATGCTGCATGGCCTGCATCTTTTGGATGCCAATTGGCAGCATTTGGTGATGAATGGACGTCGTTGGCAGCAGTGCAGCCGGCCGCCGGATGGCGTGATGCAGAGATTCCGTGCCACATAGACCGCATCCGGTACGACCGGTCAAATTGCGCCGACGCTCCTTTAGCATGGAAAACTGTTCGGCCGCTATACGCATTGCCACCCGAATGCCGTCACTCTCTTCGATGACCTCGCTCTCGTAGAGGTCACTTGCCTGCTCCAGTATGCCTTCGCTCAAAGAAAATCCCAGTGCAAAATCCTCCAGATCGGCCGGCGAAGCAAGCATGACGGCGTGAGCAATGCCGTTATATTCGAGCGCAATGGGAACCTCTTCCGCAACATCGTCGGTGCGGATTTTTACACCATCACTGCACCACCTTTCTACTGTGACTGTCTCGAAAGTTTGGTTTTCCTGTATCGCCATCGTAGCTAGCGTCAATGCGCCCTTTTACGGTGCTCACTTCCCCACCAGGGATGAATCTTTCGGCTGCGTGGCCAGATCGCCTTGATGCAGCAATTGCTGCTGCGTCTGCAAAAAGCGCTCATGCTTTTTCTGCCAGGTGGAGGGCTGTGTCACCGGCATCACCTGAACCGCTGTCACTTTATATTCAGGGCAATTGGTCGCCCAATCCGAATTGTCGGTCGTAATGACGTTCACGCCAGACTCTGGAAAATGGAACGTCGTGTACACCACGCCCGGTTGAACGCGTTCCGTCAACGTCGCACGCAGTACTGTCTGACCTGCGCGCGAGGTGATGCCCACCCAATCGCCTTCTTTGATATTACGTTCCTGCGCATCATGCGGATGGATTTCAAGGCGATCTTCGCCATGCCATTCCACATTCGGCGTACGGCGCGTCTGAGCGCCGACATTGTATTGCGACAGAATGCGCCCCGTTGTCAACAGCAAGGGGAATGTTGGCGTCACCTTCTCGTCCGTCGCCACATATTGCGTGATGATGAATTTCCCCTTACCACGGACAAATTGATCCACATGCATGATTGGCGTACCGGTAGGCGCTTCGTCATTGCAAGGCCATTGGACACTGCCTAGTTTGTCGAGTTTTTCATAAGTGACTCCGGCAAATGTCGGCGTCAACGCCGCGATTTCCGCCATGATGTCGGCCGGATGAGTGTAATGCATCGAATAGCCCAGGGCATTCGACAAGGCAACAGTAACCTCCCAATCCGCTTTGCCTGCTTTCGGTACCATGACTTTTCGCACCCGCGAGATACGGCGCTCAGCATTGGTAAAAGTGCCATCCTTTTCGAGGAAGCTTGATCCTGGCAGGAAGACATGGGCGTACATCGCCGTTTCATTCAAAAACAAGTCTTGGACAACAATGCATTCCATCGACGACAGTGCCTCGGCGACATGCTGGGTGTTTGGATCCGACTGGACCAAATCTTCTCCCTGGCAATACAGCCCTTTAAAACTGCCGTCGAGCGCTGCCTCGAACATATTGGGGATACGCAAGCCGGGTTCCTTTTCCAAATGCACACCCCAATTCGCTTCGAACATAGCACGTGTCGCCATGTCGGAAATATGGCGGTATCCCGGCAGCTCATGCGGGAAAGATCCCATGTCGCAAGAACCCTGTACGTTGTTCTGGCCGCGTAAAGGATTTACGCCAACCCCTTCCCGTCCGACGTTGCCCGTTGCCATCGCAAGATTTGCGATACCCATGACCATGGTGGATCCTTGCGCATGCTCGGTCACGCCCAAGCCCTAGTACATAGCCGCATTGCCACCCGTCGCGTACAAGCGGGCCGCAGCGCGCAGGTCTTCGGCGGGAACGCCTGTGACAGCACTTAAGGCTTCCGGCGAATTTTCTGGGCGCGAAACGAAATCACGCCACTGTCGGAAGGATTGTTCGTCACAGCGTTCGGCGATAAAGTCGCCATCGATCAGATTCTCGGTTACGACCACGTGGGCCATGGCGCTGATAACGGCGACGTTCGTGCCTGGACGCAGCTTGAGGTGAAAATCGGCCTTCACATGGGCAGATTTGACCAGTTCGATACTGCGCGGATCCACCACAATCAATTTGGCGCCCTGACGTAACCTGCGCTTCATGCGCGAGGCGAACACGGGGTGCGCATCGGTTGGATTGGCACCAATCACTACGATCACATCCGCCTTTTCAACGGACTTGAAGGTCTGGGTACCGGCGGATTCTCCGAGGGTTTGCTTGAGGCCATATCCGGTTGGCGAATGACACACCCGGGCACAGGTGTCGACATTATTGTTGCCAAACGCAGCACGTACCATTTTTTGCACTAGATAGGTCTCTTCATTGGTGCAGCGGGATGAAGTGATGCCGCCGATGGAATTTTTTCCATACTTGGCCTGAATGCGACGGAATTCAGAGGCCGCATAATTAACCGCCTCCTCCCAGGATACTTCGCGCCAAGGGTCCGTGATATTGGCGCGGATCATCGGCTTGAGGATACGGTCCTTGTGAGTGGCATAACCCCAAGCGAATCGTCCCTTGACGCAAGAATGTCCTTCGTTTGCCTTGCCGTCCTTATAGGGCACCATGCGCACTACTTCGCTGCCTTTCATCTCCGCTTTGAATGCGCAACCCACACCGCAATAGGCACAGGTCGTCACGACGCTGTGCTCGGCTTGCCCCATCATGATCACGGTCTTTTCAGTCAGCGTCGCCGTCGGGCATGCCTGCACGCAAGCGCCACAGGATACACATTCAGATTCCATGAAGCTCTGGTTTTGCCCTGGTGACACCAGCGAATCGAACCCCCGTCCGTCTATCGTCAATGCAAACGTACCTTGTGTTTCTTCACAGGCGCGCACACAGCGATTACAGACAATGCATTTGGAAGGGTCATAGGTGAAGTACGGATTGGATTCATCTTTGGCTGCCTTGGTGTGGTTGGCGCCCTCGAATCCATAACGCACTTCACGCAGCCCTACGACGCCGGCCATGTCCTGCAGTTCACAATTGCCATTAGTAGGGCAAGTCAGACAATCCAGCGGGTGATCAGAAATGTACAGCTCCATTACACCACGACGAAGATCCGCCAGCTTTGGCGTCTGGGTTCTGACCTTCATGCCGTTTTCCACCGGTGTGGTGCAAGAGGCCGGATACCCCTTACGGCCTTCGATTTCGACCAGGCATAGGCGGCACGACCCGAACGGTTCCAGCGAGTCGGTTGCACACAACTTAGGAACCTTGATACCGGCATCTACCGATGCCCGCATGACAGATGTGCCTCGAGGGACCGAGACGGGCATGCCATCAATCTCCAGTGTCACCATCTCTGATGAGTTGCTGGGCGGCGTGCCGTAATCTATGTCATTGAGCTGATCCACGTGTAAGCTCCTTGCGCCAATATCGATGCGGGCGCCTTACCTTATTGATCGGCAGGCCGCGCCTGACCCACACCAAAATCTTCGGGGAAATGATTGAGTGCCGACAGTACTGGATTCGGTGTCATGCCTCCCATGGCGCAAAGTGATCCATTGACCATCGTGTCGCATAGATCCCGCAGCAAATGGATCTGCTGCACAGAAGTATTTCCTGCTCTGATGTTGTCCATCAGCTCCATGCCGCGCGTCGCGCCGATACGGCATGGCGTACACTTGCCGCACGACTCGATTGCACAGAATTCCATCGCATAGCGCGCCTGCTTGGCCATATTCACTGAGTCATCAAACACAACGATACCGCCGTGCCCGAGAGAGCCCCCGGTCTCTGCCAAGGACTCATAGTCAAGCGCAACATCGAGCTGCGCTTGCGACAGATACGTTCCTAGTGGACCACCGACTTGCACGGCACGAATCGGCCGCCCGCTTGCGGTACCGCCACCGAAGTCCTGCAGCATTTCACGCAATGTCATTCCAAACGCCAGTTCAACCAAACCGCCACGTTTAACATTACCGGCCAATTGAAACGGCAAGGTACCGCGTGAATTGCCCGCGCCAAAGTTGCGATAAAAGGCCGCCCCACGCGCCATGATGATCGGCACGGTGGCAAGAGAAATCACATTATTAATAATGGTGGGTTTGCCGAACAAGCCTTGCACAGCTGGAAGCGGCGGCTTAGCGCGCACGATACCCCGCTTGCCTTCCAAGCTTTCAAGCAAGGCCGTTTCTTCGCCGCATACGTAAGACCCAGCCCCTTTGCGCACTTCAAGATGAAAGCTTTTGTCAGAACCCAAAAGTTTATCGCCCAGATACCCGTTTTTCTTCGCAATGCAAATGGCCTCGTTCAGAACAGCGATCGCATGAGGGTATTCCGAACGCACATAAATATAGCCCTGAGCTGCACCGACCGCGACGCCGGCAATCGTCATGCCTTCAATCAGCACAAACGGATCGTCCTCCATCACCATGCGGTCGGAAAACGTACCGGAGTCGCCTTCATCGGCGTTGCACACGACGTATTTCTGCTCGGCCTGCGTACCGAGTACTGTTCGCCATTTAACGCCACAAGGGAAAGCTGCTCCGCCCCGCCCCCGCAAACCAGAGTCGGTGATCTCCTGCACGAGCTGCTGGCCGCTCATGGCAATACTGCGTCGCAATCCGGCATAGCCTTCGTGCGCCAGATAATCGTCCAATGACAGAGGATCCGTCACGCCGACCCGCATAAAGGTTAAGCGTTGCTGCTTATGGAGAAACGGTATGTGTTCGGTCAAGCCATGCGCAAGCGGATGCTGGCCGCCATTCAAGAAATCGGCATTGAACAAAGAGGGAATATCTTCTACTGCCACCGGCCCATAGGCAACCCTTCCGGCCGGTGTCGCAACTTCGACGAGCGGCTCTAACCAGAACATGCCGCGCGAACCATTGCGCACCAAATTCAGTTGGATACCGCGCAGTTTAGCTTCTGCAACTAACGCTTCTGCAACGACATCGGCACCAAGCGCCAGTGCCGTTGAGTCTCTCGGAACGTAGACAGAGATGCTCATTTTTTCCCGATCTCGGTGCCTAGCAACACATCAAAGCGCGCTGGCGTAACACGTGCATGCAGGGCGTCGTCAATCATCATGGCAGGCCCTACTGCGCATTGTCCTAAACAATAAACAGGTTCCAGGGAGATTTCCCCATCCACACTGGTCTGATGGAAATTGCAGCCAATTCGTTGCACGGCATGTGCTGCAAGCTGTTCTGCACCGACTGACTGACAGGCTTCAGCACGACAAATCTGGATCGTATGCTTGCCTACGGGCGTTTGGCGAAAATGGTGATAAAAGGTAATGACGCCATGCACTTCCGCGCGCGAGACATTCAATTCTCGCGCAATCACCGGCACGGCGTCGGACGGAATATAGCCGAGCGCATCTTGAATGCCGTGCAAAGTTGGTAGCATCGACCCCGGCTTCGTTTTATGAGAATCAATGATGTCTTTGACGACATCAAGATCACATAACTGTACAGACTGCATAAATCGCTCCGTGCTTAGGTTGAACCTTCAACTTCCTGCAACGCGACTTGGACACGCTCTTGATGTGGCATTACGGCGTCAATCGCGAATGAGCCTTACCTTACACTGCTTGGAGATAGCTCAGCATATCGGCAGAACAAATCATGGCTTGAATCTCGAAGTACTGACATGAAACGATTTCAAATTACACAATATCAGCATGAACATATTTCCAGCGATCAATAATAGATGTCCTTTTGTGGACTTGACAACGAAATATCGCGAACCGCTTGTTGCAAAGCCGAGCCTATTTGAGGATCGCTTGCCGTATGCGTTCCTTTAGCAATCCATCGCAGGGTGGCATGCGGCATGAAACGCATCAAGCGCATCGCGTTTTGCGGAGGACAGATCCAGTCATGTGTGCCATGGAGAAGAATAGTCGGCACGCTTGTAGTTTGGCGTGCATAGCGAAACAACTTTCTCTCCGATAAAAAGCAGCCTTGTGAAAAATAGTGTGCTTGAATGCTGTACTTGGCAAGCCACTCTTCTGCATAGTCTGCTAACGGCGACACAGGAAATCCCATCATCGATTGCATGACCGCATTTTCATATCGTCCCCAACGATGCGCGGCCTCGCGCTGTTCCATCATCGTGCCACTCTGTAACAACTGTGTTAAAAAATGGAGCGGCGATTTGCGCTGATCAACCGTCCATCCCGCGGTCAACGCTGCCCATGCTTCCGGAACCAGCATGCGCAAATGATAAAAAAACCAATCCAGCTCCCGTTTTGTTGTCAGAAACGCACCTCTTACGATTAATCCAGAGACGGATGTCGGGTAACTACCGGCATACGCAATGGCAAGCGTGCCTCCCCATGAGCCACCTACCACGAGCCAGCGAGAGATCTCTAATTCCCGTCGTAAGATTTCGATATCTTCAATCAAGTCCGGCGTGCGATTGTGCGCCAATAGACCGGGTGGCGAACTTTTCCCTGCGCCGCGTTGGTCATACAGAACGACTCGATGCTGCGAGAGGTCAAACCATTCCAGCATCGCCGGTTTGCAACCGCTGCCGGGACCGCCATGCAATACCACTGCTGGAGGCGCGGAAGGATTGCCATATTCAGCAAAATACAATCGATGTCCATTGCCTACGTGACAAAATCCTTCGTTGAATGGCTTAGGCGTATCTTTCGGCATGAGAATTGCTTACGGTTATTAGTGGTGACGGATTACATTGATCCGTCCCAAAGGTACGAGTACAAAAATGGTAGCAGATACTTATCGAGTGATTAGGAGAAGATGATGAAATGGACTAAACCTGAATTTTCCGATCTACGTTTTGGCTTCGAAATCACCATGTACATTGCCAATCGCTGATTATCCCCCCACTCTTCTTTAGGGCGTACGGCGACCGGCTGAAAAACGGTCGCCTTATTTTCTGTTCAGCCAGAACGTGCATGAAATCATTTTCCGGTTTGGACGCGTTCGACAACAGCGATACAAGGCGCGAGTAAGCTATGCTAACGACAAGCAACACCGCAATGCGCCGGTCAGACGTGAAACACATCAAAAAAGTATTTCAGGCGCGCTCCTCATGAGCCACCAATGAAAATTATCGTACTCGGCTCTTCCGCTGGCGGCGGCTTCCCGCAATGGAACTGTAACTGCCGCAATTGTGATGGCTTTCGCAAACAGACCATCCATGCCAAAGCACGCACCCAATCCTCGATCGCCGTCTCTGCCAACGATACCGATTGGGTCTTGATTAACGCCTCGCCGGATATCCTAACCCAGATTCGCGCCACGGCAGCACTGCAACCGGGCCGGACTCTACGGGATACCGGCATACGCGCAGTTATGCTCATGGATGCCCAAATCGATCATGTGACCGGTCTATTGATGCTGCGCGAAGGTAAGCCCCTACCGCTTTACTGCACTGCGTCTGTCTGGGAAGACTTAACCACCGGCTTACCGCTGGCACCGATACTGTCGCATTACTGCGGCGTCCAATGGCATCCGCTACAAGCAAACCGCGACTGCACCACACCCGTCCAACTACCGGGCATTGAAGGAATACGCTTTACACCCATGGCGCTGACGAGCAAAGCACCGCCCTACTCGCCCCATCGGGAGATGCCTCAACCAGGAGACAACATCGGCCTCATGATTGAGAATATGGGCAATGGCAAAAAGGTGTTTTATGCCCCTGGCCTGGGTGAGATCGAACCGCACATTGACACAGCGATGCGCACCGCGGATTGTCTACTGGTAGACGGCACCTTTTGGACCGAAGACGAAATGATCGAACAAGGCCTCTCCAAAAAGAAAGCCGCTTCCATGGGACACTTGCCGCAATCTGGCAGTGGCGGCATGATCAACGTTCTGGACGCCATCGGCGATCGTCGCAAGATTCTCATCCACATCAACAATACCAATCCAATCCTCGACGAAGACTCCAAGGAGCGCACGACGCTAACTGAACACGGTATCGAAGTTGCGTTCGATGGAATGGAAATTCATCTGTGACCCCTATGACAGCGAATGCTATGACGAACGATCAACCATGGGACCGCGCCGAGTTTGAAAGACACTTGCGCGCTAAAGGGGCTGGTTATCATATTCATCACCCCTTCAACGTCTTAATGAACAACGGCAAGCTACGTGAAGAACAGATTCGCGGCTGGATCGCCAACCGGTTTTACTACCAAATCAATATTCCGTTAAAAGACGCAGCGATTCTCGCCAATTGTCCTGACCGCGAGACGCGGCGCAAATGGATCGAGCGCATTCACGACCACGACGGTCACGGAAGCAATCCAGGCGGCATCGAAGCATGGACACGGCTGGGCGAAGCGGCCGGCATTTCCCGTGAGGACTTACTGTCACTCAAGCATGTCGTTCCAGGCGTCCGTTTTGCAGTCGATGCGTATGTCAATTTTGCCCGTCGTGCACCGTGGCAAGAAGCGGTGTGCTCCTCATTGACGGAGATGTTTGCGCCTAAAATTCACAAGGATCGTCTTGCCAACTGGCCACAGCATTATCCGTGGATTGAAGCGGACGGATTGCAATACTTCCGCAGCCGCATCTCTCTGGCTGAACGTGACGTGGAACATGGATTGCAAGTAACGCTAGACTATTTCACGACACGCCCTCAGCAAGAACGCGCTCTCGACATCCTGCAATTCAAGCTCGACATACTGTGGTCGATGCTGGATGCGATCGAAAAAGCGTATCCATGACAAACCGCTTGCAAAGATGCCTATGATCAGCCCACTCGATAAGCCGAAGCTATCCAGACTATACCGCCTGCAATGGGAAGAAGCGCAAGACAACTATGTCCTGCTCTACCCGGAAGGCATGGTAAAACTCAATCAGAGCGCCGCAGAAATTTTAAAACGCTGCGATGGTGAACGTGATGTTGCTGCCATCGTCAGTGACTTGGAGTCAGCATTTTCGGTCTCTGGCCTCGACGCAGATGTCAGAGAGTTTCTGCAAACAGCAAATGAGCGCGGTTGGGTTTCCTAGCCCAGTTTTTTAATGCATGTTGTAAGGAGCGGCAATCTCCTCCTCTTACAGCTAGAGCGATTTGCCTGTGCGTGAAAGGGGGCCATCTCGGGCCTGCGATGCTCA
>CBHCMF010000033.1:0-27327 GCA_965974465.1 uncultured Noviherbaspirillum sp. | reverse complement strand
AGCCGCCTGCGCCGGGACCAAAAGCGAGATATGTATCAAGACCGGCTAACCCTGTTGCAAAAGCACTGTCTGCCAGCGTTCCATCTGCGTTGTAAATTCTGATTGTCCCGTCAGAAAGCGCCACGAAAATGCGGTTTTTCCTGTCGATGGCAATGCTACCAGACCGGGTAGGGGCGAAAACAATACGGTCGGAGCACTTCCGCTGCTCGTGAGGATCTGGGGGAGATCATCGGAAAAAATAAGGCGTCCCGAAGCGTCGAACCGGGATCGCGCGGCGTTTATTTTCAGGCCTCCGAACTTTTCGTTTCCCTTGTGCTACACCTTCATCATTTGCAGCATTGCATTTTATGCACCTATAATTATCATTTTTGCAAAGGATGCAGCTGTGAAATTAGGAATCACTTCAAAAGCTAGTTATGTCTGGTTGGCCTTAGTCGCCATATTGGCACTAACCGGTTGTGGCGGAAACGGAACCAGCACCAGTACTAGTGCTGGCTCCAGTTCCACGGAAACCCCTGCTTCTGCTCCTGGAGGGTTATATGTCGGCTACTACCTGGAAGATTCGAGTACCAACCCCGAGGATCCTATGCCCGGCGCATTCGTGCTGAATTTGCCATCCACTGACTCCGCTTTCAACGGAAGCATGTACTTTACTTATGTCGGCTGTCAGACCAGCAATGTAGGAAATGTCAGTGGAACGAAAGCCGGAAACACGCTGAGCGGTACGTGGTCTGGAACAGTAGATGGCAGTGCGCAATCAGGCCCCTATAATGGTACCTATGATCCGGTTGCCGGGTATTACCAAGGGGTGTATTCCAACTCCGGCGGCAAGCAATTCAAATCCATCCCAGATTGTATTGAATATCACATCGCACCAAATGGTACTTGGGAAATGTTTGCGGTCGAGCAAAACCAACCCAGCACCTTCAATGTTGCGGTGGCTGGTCCATCAGTGTCATGGAATGCTCCTGCCGAAGCAGCGTATTCATTGGTTTATGTATTGGATCCTGATCTTGTGCAATCGGGCAGTAATCCGGTGAAATGGCAAACAGTCTTGCAGGGCAGTACGGCAAGCGCCAATTTGGACTTCGCCGGATTAGCCAGTGGCAAGCAATACATTGCTGTTACCCTGGTCATCAACAGCAACTTTACTAGGATTGCGTTTGGTAGCAGGAAATTTACTGCGTCTTAAAGAGCAATTGGCTGTTTATAGCTGCAGCGCGCTGCCGGAAGAGCGTTGCAGCACACCTCTCTCTCCATTCATTCGACATCAATTTGCCCCAGTGCGCCAGCCAGATGCGCCGCTTCACGTTCAATAAGGCGCTCGCGCTACAAAAGGAACGCCTCCGACATCCAGAAACACTACTGGAGAGGCATGCTGTGTTCAATGTTTCCAACATTGCTTGAGCCGTCATGATGAAGTTTTTTCCTTCTCTTGTTGCTCCTCACCAAATTGTACTTACGTGCGGATACCCGTGAATCTTCTCATCCGCTATTACCAGTGATGCTACGAGCTTGCATGCCGTTGCAACGATCATTCTGTCTGCCGGGTCCTTCTGAAATTCTTCCGGCAACATGACGGACTTGAGCGCTACGTCTACGTCAATTGGTAGAAAGCGCATAGGGTCAATTTGTGTGACGCTTACAAGCCAGCTATCCACGTCCATCGAAAGAAGTAGCCGTCCGCGTTCAACCAGCATTGCAATCTCCCAGGCTGTGATGCAGGAAACGACTATAAATAGCCCTGCCTTTCATCTCGTGTTCGGTTGTGGATTTTGCTTTCTTGCTCAATGCGGTATCGACCGACACTCACCAAACAAGTGTGTGCGTATCGAGGACGATCACTGCGTGGCCTCCCATTCCACCATCTTGCAACAGGCGTAATAGGCTAAATAATCCGCTAAGAATCGTATAGCCCCCAAGGGTGAGTCTCCATGACGCATCATTGCGCACACGATCCGCTACCGGGTATGCGGCTGAACTAAAGTATCAGCCCACCACCTCTTCGAAGTGGCTACTGCGCGCCCAATTCGACTATATGAAAATACCGCGCAGTGGTTCACATCCCGCCACGCGCAACGGAAGCCGCATCGGCGAAATCGTTCAGCCGGAGCATGTGCGTCAAAGTGTCACGTTTTCCGTGCGCTATCTGTTTTGAGGCGGTGAAGAGGAGACGGGAAGAAACAACCTTATGCCTCGCTTATCTCCATTCTGATTTCTGCCTAAAGCTATCTCCGCCTTTGGCAACTACACCTGCATATTCATGATGTCATGGTAAGCAGAGACCAGCTTATTCCGCACCTGGATCGTTGCCTGAAAGGCGATATTCGCCTTCTGTGAATTGATCATTACATCCGACAGATTCACGCTGTCGTCCCCCATGACGAAACGCTTTGCCAGCGCTTCGGATTTCTTCTGGGCGCCATTGACTTGATCCAGCGTTGCCTTCAGCGCGCTTGCGAAATCGACCTTAGCAGCGGGCGTTTCCCCCTGTATGGTATTGATGCTTTTTTCAGGGCGCGTTGCCGCAGCACGCAGCTGCGCAATCATCGCCTCGATCTTGCTTGCATCGATCATTCCGGCCTTCATACCGCTCCCCTATCTCTGCCCCGCCCAATGCCGGCGGAGATACCTTTTTTCACACCGCTACGGTAGCACGCAAAAAAACCCGTCCTGAGGAGGATAAGCGCTGAAAATATTGCTCTATTCCAATGATTAAATTTCATTAAGGCAGCGAAAATCCTAGACTAGAGCGGTCTGATTATGTGTGCAAGGGAGGTCAGGTCGGGCCGAGAAGCGTAACCGTACGCGAGCTACAGTAAGCATCGCAGGCCCGAGATGGCCCCCTTTCACGCATAGTCAGACCGCTCTCAGGCGTAAACCTCGATATAGCAGCAGAATTCACATGATCAATCACATCCTTTTCGATCGCAATGCCGGAGGCACACCATGGCGGTAGAGGGGGAAGTCGCCGTTGTCCCGACGGGTATTGTCGGCTTCGCGCAAACGCCGGGGGGGCGCAATTTTTTCCTGATGCTGGGCGTGGCGGCCGTTCTTGCCGTGATGTCCGGCGTCTGGATGTGGAGTCAGCAACCGGATTACCGTGTGCTGTTTTCCAATTTCTCTGATCGCGACGGCGGTGCCATTGTCGCTTCGTTGCAGCAGATGAACGTGCCTTACAAGTTCGCCGAAGGCGGTGGTGCCATCCTGGTGCCGGCCAGTCAGGTACATGATGTACGTCTGAAGCTGTCATCGCAGGGACTGCCCAAGGGGGGCAGCGTCGGTTTCGAGCTGATGGAAAATCAGAAGCTCGGCGTCTCGCAATTCCTCGAACAAGTCAATTTCCAGCGTGCGCTCGAGGGCGAGTTGGCACGTTCAATCCAGTCACTCGGCGCAGTGCAGGCCGCGCGTGTGCATCTGGCCTTGCCAAAAGCCTCCGTGTTTGTGCGCGACCAGCAAAAGCCAACCGCTTCCGTGTTGCTGAACTTACATCCCGGACGCACCATGGATCCGCAGCAGGTCAGCGCCATCGTCCACTTGGTGGCCAGCAGCGTCCCGGACCTGCCGACCAAGAACGTGACGGTGGTCGACCAGAATGGCAACCTGTTATCGGAGAACGGCAAATCTGCCAACAACAATGGCCTTGATCCGACCCAACTCAAGTATGTGCAAGAACTGCAGCAGAGCATTGTCAAGCGCATCGAATCCATCGTCACACCGATTGTCGGTCCCAATAATGTGCGCGCGGAAGCCACCGCCGACGTCGACTTTTCCCATACCGAACAAGCAGCAGAAACCTACACGCCCAACGGAACGCCGAATGCCTCGGCCATCCGTAGCCAGCAAAGCAGTGAAATCCAGAACGGCTCCACGCTGACCGCTTCCGGCGTGCCGGGCGCCCTATCAAACCAACCGCAACCCAATGCCACCGCGCCAATTACAGGTGCCGCCGCAACGGCAGGGACAGCAGCGGCAGCCCCCACCGGCAGCGCGCAGAGAGATATGACCGTCAATTATGAAGTCGACAAGACGGTACGCTACGTGCAGCAACCGATGGGCGGCGTCAAGCGGCTGTCTGTTGCTGTGGTCGTCAACTACAAAAAGGAAGTAGCCAAGGACGGCAAAGTCACGATGAAGCCGCTGACGGAGGCGGAAAAGAACCAGATCACCGATCTCGTCAAGGAAGCCATGGGTTTCAATAAGGACCGCGGCGATAGCCTGAACGTCGTCAACAGCCCGTTTGCCGGCGCAGAAAAGGAAATCATTCCCGAGGTACCGATCTGGAAGCGGCCGGAAACGCTGACCACGGCCATCAGTGTCGGCAAATATCTCCTAGGCGCAGCCATCCTGTTGTACCTGTTCTTCGGCGTGCTCAAACCGCTAGTACTCAGAATCGTCAAATCGTTCGAGCCACCGCCACCGCCCGAAGAGGAGCCCGAGGTCGAGCTTCCGCAAGAGGTAGAGCCGATGGGCGCCAAGCCGCGTACTTATCAGGACAATCTTGAGGCGGCAAAGACATTGGCAAGAAACGATCCTAAAATGGTTGCAAACGTGGTCAAAGCATGGGTAGGCACAAATGAATGAGGACGGCGTTACAAAAGGTGCAATTCTGATGCTCGCACTGGGCGAAGAAGAAGCCGCCGAGGTGATGAAGTATCTCGGTCCGCGCGAAGTGCAAAAACTAGGCGCAGCCATGTCGGCCATGAAGGCCGTCGCGAGCGAGCAGTTGGAGGCCGTACTCGACGACTTCCGTTCTGAAACCGAACAGAACACCTCCTTCGGTCTTGATTCGGACGAATACATCCGCACCGTGCTCACCAAAGCCTTGGGCGAAGACAAGGCCTCTTCCCTGCTCAACCGCATTCTCGGTACGCGCGACGCCAGCGGGATCGAAAGCCTGAAGTGGATGGATTCGCAATCGGTCGCCGATCTTATTCGCAACGAGCACCCGCAGATCATTGCCACGATTCTGGTGCATCTGGAACGCTATCACGCCTGCGAAATCCTGACCTACTTTTCCGAGCGCCTGCGCAATGACGTGGTGCTGCGTATCGCCACACTCGACGGCGTTCAGCCCACCGCGCTGCGTGAGCTCAATGAGGTGCTGACCAAGCTCCTGACCGGCAATGAAAACCTGAAGAAAAAGCCCATCGGCGGCGTACGCACTGCTGCCGAGATTCTCAACTTCATGAGTGGCGATACCGAAACCTCGGTCATGGACAACCTCAAGAACTATGATGGTGATTTAGCACAGAAAATCATGGACGAGATGTTTGTGTTCGAAAACATCATCGACATCGACGACCGCGGCATCCAAGTGCTGCTGCGCGAAGTGCAGTCCGAATCGCTGATCATCGCGCTCAAAGGAGCAAACCAGGAGCTGCGCGAGAAGATTTTCAAGAACATGTCGCAACGCGCAGCCGAAATGATGCGCGAAGACCTCGAATCGAAAGGGCCAGTGCGCCTGTCCGAGGTCGAAGCGCAACAAAAGGAAATTCTGCAAATCGTGCGCCGTCTGGCGGACGAAGGTCAGATCATGCTTGGGGCGAAAGGCGACGACGCATTCATTTAGGAACGTGTACGGAATAATTTCAGGTCGATGCATAGCCAATCGTTGTCGTACAACCCTCGCCGCTTATCAGGACATAGCCAATGAGTTCCACCATCATTCCGAAAGAAAAGATGT
The DNA here is from genome assembly GCA_965974465.1 of uncultured Noviherbaspirillum sp. Classification (GTDB taxonomy): domain Bacteria; phylum Pseudomonadota; class Gammaproteobacteria; order Burkholderiales; family Burkholderiaceae_D; genus Noviherbaspirillum. The sequence goes on along the minus strand of CBHCMF010000033.1, from coordinate 21,641 downwards.
CCGCCTACCAGCGTTGGGAGCTGGCCTCACTTGGCGAGGACCGACGCACCGAGCAACAGAATGCAGAGGCAATTGCCCAGGCCGCCGCAGAACTGGCACAACAGCGCGAAGAGGCACGGCGCCAAGGTTACGCGGAAGGCTTCGACCAAGGCCATGCCGCCGGGTTGCAAGCCGGCCGAGCCGAAGCCGCACAGGAAGCAATGCGGCTGGCACAACTCGCTGAGGTCTTCGGTAGCGAAGTCGCACGCGCCAATGAAACGATGGCGGAAGATATGCTGAATCTGGCGCTCGATGTGGCCAAAGCCATGCTGAAAACAGCATTGAAGGCACGTCCTGAACTGGTACTGCCCGTTGTTGGCGAAGCCATTCGCTATCTGCCCATGGTGCAGCAACCTGCTCTATTGGCCCTACATCCAGAGGACGCGGACATCGTGCGCAGTTATCTACAGGACGAACTGGACAAGGCCGGCTGGCGCATTTCCGAAGACACGCAAATGGAGCGTGGCGGCTGCCGCGTGGAGACCGCTAGCAACCAAGTCGATGCATCGCCATCGATACGCTGGCAGCGTATCGCTGATGCGCTCGGCAAGCAATCGGACTGGCTGGAATGACCGGCCCGCATACCGAGCGCTGGCAAGCCTATCTGCGCGATTGCAAGGCGCTGGTGGCCATTCCTGAGCCAATGCACGTGTCCGGGCGTGTCACGCGTGTAGCTGGACTTGTCATGGAAGCCGTTGGATTGAAACTTGCCGTCGGGAGCGCCTGCACGGTGCCGCTTCCTAGTGGCGCAAGGATCGAAGCCGAAGTTGTCGGGTTCGCTGATGACAAGTTGTTTCTCATGCCACAAAGCGATGTGGAAGGCGTCGTGCCTGGTACCCGCGTCTTCCCGGTGGAGGTCGCACAAAGCCTGCCGCGCCCCGGCACCGTTGCCCATCCACGCCGTCGCCCGAGCGATCGCGGTCGCCATCTTCCGGTCGGAGACGAATTGCTGGGCCGTGTACTGGATGGCGCCGGCCGTCCGCTGGACAATCTCGGTCCCCTGAATACAGCACACGCGGCGCCGCTCAGCGTGCGTGCCGCCAATCCACTCACACGCGCGCCGATTACCGATATCCTGGATGTGGGCGTGCGCGCCATCAACAGCATGCTGACGGTCGGCCGTGGCCAGCGCATGGGTTTGTTCGCAGGCTCCGGTGTCGGCAAAAGCGTGCTGCTCGGCATGATGGCGCGCTATACCAGCGCCGACGTGATCGTGGTCGGTCTGATCGGCGAACGCGGCCGCGAAGTGAAAGAATTCATTGAACAGATTTTGGGCTCGGTGGGCCTAGCGCGCTCCGTCGTGGTCGCAGCACCGGCCGACACCCCGCCGCTTATGCGCCTGCAGGGCGCAGCGTACACGCACACCATTGCCGAATACTTCCGCGATCAGGGAAAGAGTGTGCTGCTGATCATGGACTCGCTGACGCGCTATGCAATGGCGCAACGCGAGATCGCCTTGGCAATCGGTGAACCACCTGCGACTAAGGGGTATCCGCCCTCCGTATTTGCCAAGCTGCCAACATTGGTGGAGCGCGCTGGTAACGGCAAGCCTGGCGGCGGCTCGATCACTGCGTTCTACACCGTCCTGACAGAGGGCGACGATCAACAAGACCCGATTGCGGATTCCGCGCGCGCCATTCTGGACGGCCACATCGTGCTCAATCGCAGCTTGGCCGAAGCCGGTCACTACCCTGCGATCGATGTCGAACAGTCTATTAGCCGGGCGATGCATAACATCACCAGCGAAGAGCACCAGAAGCTGATGCGGCACTTGAAACAGTTGTATTCCCGCTATCAGCGCAACCGTGACCTCATTAGCGTCGGCGCTTACAGCATGGGCTCCGACCCGGTACTCGACCAAGCGATTGCTCTGCATACGAAAATCGAATCCTTCCTGCAGCAGGACATCAGTGAACGTGCAGGCATTCAGGAGAGCTTGGGGCAACTTGCCGCGCTATTCCGAGGATAGACACGCGAAACGCAGATCTATAATGAATTATGGCAATCAATCCCGCACTCGAAACACTGATCGAATTGGCAACGACCCAGACTGACGAGGCTGCCAAACGCTTGGGCCGTGCGATTCGCGCATGCGAAGACACGGAACAGAAACTTGCCCTGTTGTTGCAATACCGCGAAGACTACGAGGCACGCTTCAAAGCGGGTCTGGCCAATGGCATCAGTGCAGCGGGATATCGCAATTTTCAGCTTTTTCTCGACAAACTCGATACGGCCATTGCGGGACAACAGCGGATCGTGCAGGACGCCAAACAACGCATTGTCGACGAACGCGGTACCTGGCAATCCTGCGAACGCAAGCGCATGTCGTTCGACGCGCTTGCCACGCGCGCGCAGGCAGCGGAACAACGTAAAGAGAACAAGCGCGATCAGAAATTGATGGACGAATTCGCAACCCGGCAGGCAAATTACAAACGGTAGGTCAGATATGCAGACATCCCAAGTATCCAATCCGGTCAATATGTTTTCCACGCCTGCACCGGCGAGTAAGTCGCCCGAGGCGAATGCGTCTACCGAGCCGTTCAACAAAGTGCTTTCGCGCGAAGTGGCAGGTCGTCGCAACACAGAACAAGGCGCCAAGACGCAAGAGAAAGAAACCGCCAATGGCACACCGCAACAGGTCGCCAACGATGCCAAGCCAGCGGAAGCGAAAGCAACCAGTGATACAGGCAGCGACGGTGGCACAGAAGCAGCGGAATCCAGCGAAGCAACGGACGCCTCCGCACAACTCTCAGGCGATCTGCTGGCGCTGGTTGCCAATCTCGCACAAATGCAAACGCAGACCACCGATACGAGTAACGGCATGCCCGCTGCGCAAGATGCGGCTGCAGCCAAGAAGGCGTTGTCCGCTGACGCCAGCACAGAAACAAGCGCACTGATCACCACATCGCCGACAATGACGACGGCCACCATGGTGCAAGATGCCGATACTGCTGCGCAGCGCAAGACAGCCTCTGCTCTGGAAACCATGACGGACCGCATCGGTGCGAGCCGCCAGCAACGTGAGCCGGCCGTCGCCGAGATAACGGAACCGCCTGCCCCAATCACATCGGAGCTGAGTGCAAAAGGACAGGCCCTGCTCGACGGTACCTCCGTTGCTTCGGCCAAGCAGCGCACACATGACTTTGCCGCGACCATGAAAGAGACGATGTCTGCCCTCCCCGTCTCGATGCAGCCAACACAACAAGCCGCCCTGCACGCCACGCAAACAGCTGCCGCCAACGCAATGGATAAATTAACACCGGCAGTCGGTACACCAGCCTGGGACCAAGCACTTGGCCAGAAAGTCGTATGGATGGTCGCTGGCGGCCAGCAAAGCGCAACACTTACCCTCAACCCACCCGATCTGGGGCCTCTGCAGGTCGTGCTGAACGTCTCCAATTCTCAGGCCAATGCGACCTTCACCGCAGCCCAGCCCGAAGTACGTCAAGCGCTGGAAGCCGCCTTGCCGAAACTGCGCGACATGTTGGGTGACGCCGGTATCCAGCTCGGTCAAGCCAGCGTTAACAGCGGCATGCCGAACCAGCAAGGCGGTTTCGATCAGCAGACCGCACAGTCATCTCGCCATCTGGGGTCGGCACACGGCCGGTCTGATGTAGCGAGTGCCGAGGCGCCAGTACGGGTAAGCCGAGTGCAGTCAACAGCATCAGGACGAGGACTGGTCGACACCTTCGCATAGAACCGATAAGAACAAACGTAACGTCGCACGAACAATGCACTTGAACTGACAAGGCTTCGAGCCGATTTGAACAGCGGGACAAAGGAAAAAAATGGCAACTGGCCCAAAATCACCGCCCAAAGTCGTCCCTATCGAAGAGGGTAAGGCAAACGCATCGCCCGCCGGATCATCGAAGAAAAAACTCTTTCTGATCCTTGGTCTGGTACTTCTCGTTGCAGCTGGCGCTGGCGGTGCCTTCTTCTTTCTGGGCAAGGGCGCGGCTGAACATAGCCCTGCGGCGAAGAAACAGGAACCGCCCAAGCCACCTATCTACATTCAGATGGAGCCCTTTACGGTCAATCTGCAGCAAGAAAGTGTCGAACAATATCTTCAGGCGCAATTCACGCTTCAGGTCTCTGACCAGCCGCAGGTCGAACTGATCAAACTCTATATGCCCGAAGTGCGCAATCGTTTGCTGCTCCTACTTTCGAGCAAAAAAGCATCGGAGCTCTCCTCGCCGGATGGCAAGCAAAAACTGCAAGAAGAAATCATTGCAGCGGTCAAAAAACCGTTCACACCGCAAAGCCCTCCGCAGGAAGTGACCGGCGTGTTTATTACCTCTTTCGTCATCCAGTAACATCATGGCTGATAATTTCCTATCCCAGGAAGAAGTCGATGCCCTCTTGAAGGGCGTCACCGGCGATCAGGACGAAAGTGCTGCGCCAGAAGACAATTCAGGGATACGTCCGTATAACCTTGCCACGCAGGAACGCATTGTCCGTGGCCGGATGCCGACGCTGGAAATCATCAACGAGCGTTTTGCCCGTCTGCTGCGCATCGGCCTGTTTAATTTTCTACACCGGAGTGCCGAGGTATCGATTGGTCCGGTACGGGTACACAAGTACAGCGAGTTCATCCGCAATCTGGTCGTTCCTACCAACCTCAATCTGGTGCACATGAAGCCGCTGCGCGGTACAGCGTTGATGGTATTTGACCCCAGCTTGGTGTTTCTGTTGGTAGACAATTTGTTTGGCGGCGATGGGCGTTTCCATACCCGGGTCGAAGGCCGGGACTTCACGCAGACCGAACAACGCATCATCCAGCGCATTCTCGGCATCGTCTTTGAGACCTATGCCAAATCGTGGGAGCCCGTCTATCCGGTCGAATTCGAATACGTGCGTTCGGAGATGAACACGCAGTTCGCCAATATCGCCACACCGAACGAAGTCGTGGTCGCCACGACCTTCACCATCGAACTAGGACCAGTCAGCGGCGAGATGCACTTCTGTACGCCCTACTCCATGATCGAACCAATCCGTGACATCCTTACCAGCAGCCTGCAGGGCGAAACGCTGGAAACGGATAAGCGCTGGGTACGTCTGATGACTCAGCAAATCCAGACTGCGGAAGTGCAGATCGTGGCAGATCTCGGGACCGCCCGGATGTCACTGGGCGAAGTACTCAATATGAAAGTCGGCGACATCATCCCAATCGCCATTCCAGAAACCGTCCAAGGCAAAGTGGATGGTGTTCCCGTCATGGAATGCAGCTACGGGAAATTCAACGGCCAGTACGCGCTACGTGTTGAAAAGCTGCTGAGCTATAGCACCAACGAATTCATGCAAGGAGAAGAACATGGCTGACGAAAACGATCAAAGCACAGCAGATGACGATTGGGGTGCTGCGCTCGCCGAACAAAGCCAAGCCGAAGCAGAAGCGGCTGCGCTGCAGCCAAAGCAAGCCGCCGCCTCGATGTTTCAGGACTTTTCCAGCGCAGGCATCAAGACTGGCACGCATAACGATATCGACTTTATCCTAGACATCCCAGTACAGCTGACGGTAGAACTCGGCCGCACAAAAATTGCGATCAAGAATCTGCTGCAATTGGCGCAGGGTTCCGTCGTGGAGTTGGATGGCCTAGCCGGTGAACCGATGGATGTGCTGGTCAACGGCTGCCTAATCGCCCAAGGCGAAGTGGTGGTGGTGAACGACAAATTCGGTATCCGCCTTACTGACATCATCACACCATCCGAACGTATCCGCAAACTCAACAAATGATTCGCTTTGCATTCGTTCTGATATCGACTCTGCTATTGAGCGCGCCGACACAAGCAGCCGCCCAAGCAACACCGACATCGGCGGGTAGCTTGCTGCAGGTCCTGCTGGGGCTAATGATTGTGCTCGCACTGATGGCCGGCACGGCATGGGTGCTCAAGCGCATGGGTGTCGCGGGAGGCGGGTCCAATCAAGTCGCCAAAGTGGTTGGGGGTGTCAGCGTTGGTAATCGTGAACGCGTGGTCGTCGTCGAAGTCGCCGGCCAATGGATCGTGGTCGGTGTCGCACCGGGCCGCGTCAATGCACTCACCACCATGCCGCGCCAAGAAACAGCGGCTGTCACCGAAGGCACGCCAGGCACCATGAACTTCGCCGCTTGGCTTAAGCAAACCATCGAAAAGCGCAATGGCCATTAATTTATCTCGCTTGACGCGCTTCGCATGCAGAATTGGGTTACCCCTGACCTTGCTCAGCTTGCCCCTGCTTGCCGCCGCCCAGGCTGGCATGCCGGCAGTCACGAGCAGTCCTGCACCGGGTGGCGGACAGACCTATTCGCTCAGCCTGCAAACGCTGCTCCTGTTGACTGCATTGTCGGTATTGCCTGCCGCCTTGCTGATGATGACCAGCTTCACCCGGATCATCATCGTGCTGTCCCTCCTGCGCCAGGCACTCGGCACCCAAACCGCGCCCCCCAACCAGGTGTTAATCGGTCTGGCACTTTTTCTTACGCTGTTCGTGATGGGACCCGTGTTTGACAAGATCTATGTCGACGCCTATCAGCCACTGTCGGAAAACAAAATCACCATGACAGAGGCGCTCGAACGCGGCGCGGCGCCCCTGAAAACCTTCATGTTGAAACAAACACGGCAGACCGATCTCGCACTGTATGTCAAGCTATCTAACACCCCGCAACTCAACGGCCCGGAAGATGTGCCGCTACGCGTGCTGATCCCTGCCTTCATCACCAGTGAACTGAAGACGGCATTCCAGATCAGCTTTGCGATCTTCATTCCGTTTTTGATTATCGACATGGTCGTCGCCAGTATCCTGATGTCGATGGGCATGATGATGATGTCCCCCGCGATCGTTTCGCTGCCGTTCAAGTTGATGCTGTTCGTCCTGGTCGACGGCTGGCAATTGCTGATCGGCTCCCTTGCCCAAAGCTTTTATTGAGGACTTGCCATGACTCCTGAAAGCGTGATGACGATCGGCCGCCAAGCGATGGAAGTGACCTTGATGGTCGCCGCTCCCATGCTGTTGGTAGCACTTGCCGTGGGCTTGATTGTCAGCATTTTTCAAGCGGCGACGCAGATCAATGAAGCAACGCTGTCCTTCATCCCCAAACTGGTGGGCATCTTCGTCACCATGGTGGTGGCAGGGCCGTGGATGCTCACGGTGATGATGGATTACATGCGACAGATGTTATCCAGCATTCCCGGCATGGTTGGATAAACAAATAGGCGAATGCAGGCATCGGATTAGCATGATTACGCTCAGCAGTGCTGAACTGAGTACCTGGATCGCCGCCTTTCTGTGGCCGCTCACCCGCATTTTAGGATTGATCGCAACAGCACCGCTGTTCAGCAATCTCAGCATTCCCGTCCGCGTCAAAATCGGCTTTGGGGTCATGCTTTCTCTGGTCATCGCGCCAACAGTACCGGCGCTGCCAGCGGCGGACCCGATGTCGCTCGTGGGCCTCCTGATTGTGATACAGCAGCTTATCATCGGCCTTGCCATGGGATTTACCATGCGCATCATCTTCGCTGCGGTCGAGATGGCTGGCGAGATTACGGGCCTGACCATGGGATTTGGGTTTGCCACCTTCTTTGACCCACAAACACGGGCCCGCAGCTCGGCCATCGCCCAGTTTCTTGCGCTATTGGCCCTCATGATTTTTCTGGCGACAGACGTGCATCTGATGATGTTATCCACGCTTGCGGAAAGTTTTATTTCGCTGCCCATATCCTCCGCGCCCACAGGAGGCAATGCTTTTCGGCAGATTGCAGAAATGGGGAAACTGATTTTCATCGCTGGGGTACAACTGTCGCTGCCGATGGTTGCGGCCCTTCTTTTGACCAATATCGCTCTAGGCATACTGACACGCGCAGCGCCGCAGCTCAATCTGTTCGGCATTGGGTTCCCCGTGACGCTGGGTGTGGGATTCATTGTGCTCATGCTGAGCTTGCCGTATCTGCCGACACTGCTCGATCGCCTGTTCAATGAAGGCATTGTTTCAGCCCGGCAGATCGTCACACCGGGCACAGCCGCGGGAAACAGATAGCGCGGGATCAGAGGAAATTAAATAGCGACAGATTCGCCGTTTTCACGAACGATTGCTGTGCCGCTTCAAGCATGGTCTTCTGCTTGGTTAAGTCAGAAATCGCCTTGGCATAGTCCAAGCCTTCCAGCTCTTCAAGCTGCTGGGCATACTGCACATTAATATCCTCGCCTTGGCTGTCGAGCGCATCGATTTCCTTCAGCCGGATGCCGATAGAAGCGCGCACGGTCAACACGTTACCGAGTGCATGATCAACATTGGTGTTAGCGGTACTAAGGCTACTGGCGAGATTGGCTTTATCGGTTGCATTGGACACCGGGGTGCTTAGCGCGGTAATCAGATTGGTAAGCGTCGTGAAGATGCTTTGATTGCCGCTTGGCGCCACCGTAAACTGATCGCCGTTAGAAGGAGCCCCGCTGACGTCGAACTGCATCCCGTCGAAAGTGATCGCCTGTCCGCTTACATAGGCATTGCCACTGGAGAGCGTCGTTGCCGTCGTGGTGTTCACAATCGAATACGTCGTAACGCCAGCAGCAACGGAAAAGTTCACTTGGTAACTCTGTCCCGTCAATGCTGCGGCATTGACGACAGAGCCGAGGGAAGCAACACCTGAGCCGCTATTAGTCGCTGCGGCAGCGGTCACGAACGTGCCATTTCCGGTTTTGTTCCGCTCAAACACAATCGCGCCGGAGTCGCCGGCATCGAGCTGCCGCGAAGCAGCGACTTGCATCATGCGCGCCCCTTGGTCGCCGCCATACTGGGCGCCAGTTGCAGTCTTGGAAAACGGTTGCACGGTGCTTTGGAATCCCGAAAACAGGTAGTTCCCGTTACCGTCCTGGCTATTCGCCAGCCCCAGCAGTTCGTCGAACATGCCACGTAACTCTGTCGCATAGAAACCGCGCTGTTGGTTATCCAGTGTCCCATTGCCGGCGGCGACAATCAGTGACTTCACACTATCCAAAAGCGTGGTAACGCCTTGCAACGCGCCCTCTTCCTGCTCCAAAGAATTTTTTGCGTTTCGACGATTGATTGCCAACTGCTCGTTGGCAGATTGTGACTGGCTCACCACCAGCGCTTGCGACGCACCCACGGGATCATCCGCTGGTGTCAGAATGCGCCGGCCAGTCGATATCTGCGTCTGGGTTTTTGCCAGACTGGACTGCATCTCGGAGATGCGTGCCGAGCCACTATCAAACAGGACGCTGGTACTGATACGCATGATGAATTACCCCTTAATCCCCTAAGGTGAGCAAAAGCTCGAACAATTGGCTGGCCGTCTGCATCACCTTGCCTGCAGCTTGATAGGCCTGCTGATAGCGCAACAGATTGGTGGCTTCTTCGTCCAGGTTGACGCCGGACTCAGACTGTTGGGCGGCAACGGCTTGCTCCAGTAACTTGCGTTCCGCTTTGCCGCTGACCTCCACCTCGCGTGTCTTGGTGCCCACCAGACTAACCAGTTGGGCGTATGCGCCCTGATAGCTGGTCGTGCCGTTGGCAAGTGTGGTTGCCGTTTGCTGGGATGCCAGCAACAGTGCGTTGCGGTTATCGCCGACACCATTGGTATTGGGACCGATGGTGAATGTGTCGCCGTTCGTAGGCGCACCGCTGAGAGTAAAACTCACACCGCCGAAACTGATCGTCGCACCGGACGTATAAGTCACCGGTGCACCGGCAGCGAAGGTGGTGGTCGTGCTGCCGTTGGTCACCGTGACGGGCATCGTCGCCGGGAATCCAGAGAGCGTGCCAGCCACACTGTTGTAGGACAACGTCACCGCAGGCGTCACTGTGGCTGTCGTAAATGCCGAATTGACACTTCCCGCGCTGATCTGTCCGCTGCCGGTATTGCTCATGGGCGCTGCCGTCCGGATCGGTGCGGCAGCCGCCAGCTTAGTGACATCAGAAAACGCCACGCTGAAGTCGGAAGCCCCATTGATTGTCGGCTTGATGATGAATTCATCATTGGCATTCATTGCCCCGGAGGCGACACTGAAGCTCACACCATCAATCGCCGTAGCGGGAAATGCAGCATTACTGTATTGCACTGTGTTGTCGGACAGACGCGTTACAACATAGTTACCACCGACATATTGCAAGCGATAGTCGCTGGTCGTCAGGGCACTGGCGCTCGTGATGGTGGCGTTGATCACTGCATTGCCGGTATTGATCGTGCTGCCTCGTATATCGGGGCTCCCCACGTTGAACAGATTACCGCCAAGTGCACCGTTCTGGTCTTGTCCAAGCTGATGCTGTGCATTCATCGTCATCGCCAGTCCCGCCGCGATGCGGCCGAGCGAGTTCTGGACGATATCGAGCGACTTCGCACGGAACTCCAGCAATCCCCCCAATTTGCCACCAGGAAGACTGTTTTCCGATAGTTCAAGGGTGGAATTATTCGATTGATAACCTACCGTGGTGCGGCTCGGATCGGTCTGCGAAGGCATGGCCACCAGGCTATAGGTCTTGTTACTGGCGACCAGTGGCTGTCCATTACCGATGAAAACGCTGTAACTTGAGCCCTGTTTAACGATGGTCGTTTTGATTTCTTTACTTAATTCAGCAACGGCAAGATCGCGCTGATCCAGCAAGTCGTTGGACGGACGTCCATCGACATTACCTTGGGCTTTTTCGATGGCATCGTTCAGCTTGGCGATTTCTTTGGCATACAGATTGATATTTTCAATGCTGTTATTGATCTGTCCGTCGACACTTTCACGGATTTCCTGTAATTGACCATTCAAGCTATTGAACCGCGAAGCCAGCGTTTCGGCTGAAGACAAGGCAGCCTGGCGTGATGAGGCCGAGGAAGGATTCGCTGCCAGTTCCTGTATACCCTTGAAGAAATCCTGCATCACCGGTGCAAGCCCGGAGTCCGGGTCGGCAAACTGATTACTGATGCGGCTGATCTGGCTGTAATAGGTCTCAAGATGGTTCGTCGACGTTTGGGAACTCATCACCTGATTGCCCAGATACTCGCTGTAGACCCGCTTGACCTCCGCGACGGAGGTTCCCTTGCCGACGAAGCCGAAGCCCATATCCTGAGCACCGGAAGACGCCTGCACGACAATCTGGCGCGAATAGCCGGGCGTATTGGCATTGGCAATATTGTGGCCGGTGGTGGTAAGTCCGGCTTGCGCTGCAGCCAGTGCGCTTTGACCGACACCGAGGATGCTAGAGGCCATGTTATCTTCTTCCAGAGATCGATAGGTTCATCAACGGCACGCCACAAGAAAACTTGAGGCTATTCGGGAAGCGCCTCCCGCTTGGTCACGCCGACAATGAATGTTTGATAATGCGGGTAAGCTTTGCCGCGTAATTCGGATCCGTCGCATAGCCGGCACGCTGCAAGCCTTGCGCAAATCCCGCCACATCCTGTGCGTTAGCCAGTACGCGTTCATAACGCGGGTTGTTCTTCAATAGCTTTGCATAATCGCGGAAGGCATCGGCATAAGAATCGTAGGCCCGAAACCGTTCGATTCTCGTTTGAGGCACGCCATTGATGTATTCCGTCGTAGCAGCTTCGACAACTTTCCCTTTCCAGCCCCCCGTGGCCTTGATGCCAAACAGGTTATGGCTGGTCGTGCCGTCCCGTGCCAGAATTTCCCGCTTGCCCCAACCGCTCTCAAGCGCCGCCTGACCCAGCATGAACTTGGCGGGAATGCCGGTCGTCCGACTTGCCTCCTCCGCATGCGCACTCAACTTTTCCTGAAATGCCTTAACATGCGCCGGCTGCGACACCGTTGACGTTGGCTTTAGCGTCGTTGCCTCGCGCACAGGCGACGGTTCACCCTCCGGAACCGCAGGTACCTTGGCGCCGGGAACGTTGGATAGCTGGCGGATCAGCACATCGGCCAATCCGACACCGCGCGACGCCATCGTCTGGCTGATCTGCTGATCGAGCATGGACGTGTACATTTTGCTTTGTTGGCTGTCGAAAAGCCCGTCTTGCGGCGTTGCCTCGCGCATGCTCTTGAGCACCATGTTCATGAACAGTGCCTCGAACTGCTTGGCCGTTTCCTTTAAGGCTTCCGGTGAATTCTCCCGCGCCGCCTTACGCAAATTACTGACATCCTTGACATCGATGGCGAGTTTTCCGGAAAGATCTGTCGAGTTGATCATGGCATCAAATAATTTCAAGTTCGGCACGCAAGGAGCCCGCGGCCTTCATCGCCTGCAGAATCGCCAGCAAGTCCTGCGGCGTAGCGCCGATGGCATTGAGTGCCTTCACCACATCAGCCAAAGAAGTGCCACCTTTGAGGAGCAGCACTTGCCCTGGTTCCTTTTTGATATCGATCTGAGATGTCGATGTCACGACGGTCTGACCGCCCGACAACGGTGCCGGTTGGCTAATGACCGGCTCGGTGTTAATCACGACCGACAGATTGCCATGGGATACCGCACAGCTATCGAGCATCACTGCCTGGTTCATCACCACTGATCCGGTACGAGCATTCAGAATCACCTTGGCGCTCATTTGCGCCGGCGTCACGTTCAAGCTTTCCAGCGCCCCCAGAAACGCCACCCGCTCATCACTGTTGAGTGGCGCACGCACCCGAATCACTCTGCCATCCTGCGCCGCTGCCGTCGCTCCGCCAAAGCGCCGGTTAATCGCCTCCACTACCCTGCTGGCTGTCGAAAAATCGGTGTCGTTCAATTCCAGATAGACGACCTCGCCATGGCCAAGCGGTGTCGGCACCGCACGCTCCACGGTAGCGCCACCTGATATCCTGCCAACGCTCAGATGATTGACTTGTGCCTTGCTGCCACTGGCAGCGGCACCCACACCGCCGACGAGGACATTTCCCTGGGCCATCCCATAGATTTGCCCGTCCGCCCCTTTCAAAGGCGTCATCAGCAGCGTGCCGCCACGCAGGCTTTTGGCATTCCCCATCGAGGAAACCGTTACGTCCAGTGTTTGCCCCGGTTGCGCAAAGGCGGGCAGCGAGGTAGTAACCATCACGGCCGCCACATTTTTAAGCTGCAAACTGGTGCCTGATGGCAGATTGACGCCCATGCTCTGCAACATGCTGATCACGCTTTGCACAGTGAAAGGCGTCTGCGTAGTCTGGTCGCCGCTACCGTCCAAGCCCACCACAAGGCCATAACCGATCAGTTGGTTCTGACGCACCCCCTGTATCGTGGCCAGATCCTTCAACCGTTCAGCATGCGCACCCATCGGCATCGCCGCGCAAGCAGCCAATAACAACAGGGGAACATGCCGCATCAGTTTTTTCAAAGGTTTCATCGCTAGAACGGAGCAAAACTGAGGAAGAAGCGCGCAAGCTGTGACATCAGTTCGGCGCGATCGATACGGGTATTGGTCCGATATTCCACTCGTGCATCCGCGACCTGCGTCGAAGACACGACATTACCAGCCGTGATCGTGGCGGGATTCACGACGCCGGAGAAGCGCACATATTCAATACCTTTATCGAAGGCCACTTGCTTCTCGCCACTGACCATCAGATTGCCGTTCGGAAGCACATCCACCACCGTGACCGTAATAGTCCCGGAGAAGGTATTGCTGGAGCTTGCCGCGCCCTTTTCCTCGAAACTGTTCTCCGTCTCACCGCCGACGCCGAGCCTGCCGAGGGTGCCTGTCGGCACGCCGAATAATTGCGTCACCGCCGTGGAAGTGCTGCCATCCTTACTGGCGGAACTTGCCGAAGATTTACCGGCACTGGTCCGCTCACTGATGGTGATCGTCAGAATATCCCCGACCAAACGCGCGCGACGGTCTTCAAACATTGGCCGGTAAGAGGCACTCTGAAAAATGGCACCATTCGTCGGTGCAGGCGTTGTAGTGATGTGTGGACGCGCTGTCATCGGTTGCTGAATGATGGATTCCGGCGCCGCACAACCGATGAGCGTTGACGCGACCATGGTGAGAAAGGCGAATACGGTCAGTTTATTCATGTTGGTCTCGTCATCGTTGCGCGTCGCGCAAATCTGCCTCGTGTAGGTCCGTTATAGCTGTGACAAACGCTGCAGCATCTGGTCTGAAGTCTGCACGGACTTGCTGTTAATTTCATAAGCGCGTTGCGTCTGAATCATGTTAACCAACTCCTCCACCACATTGACGTTCGAGGTTTCTACATACCCTTGCGTCAGCATGCCAGCACCATTCAGGCCGGGTGTATTGGTGCTCGGGCTGCCCGATGAAGCTGTTTCGACATAGAGGTTTTCGCCCCTCGCCTCCAGGCCAGCCGGATTAACAAACGTCGTCAACTGCAAGGTGCCGATCTGAGTTGGGGCTGCCTGGCCCGACTGCAATACGGAGACCGTACCGTCACGCCCAATGGTCAGGCTGGTGGCGTTCGCAGGGATGGTAATGGCGGGCTGCACCACAAAGCCGCTGGAGGTGACCAGCTGTCCTTGACTGTCCATATGGAAGGAGCCGTCGCGGGTATAGGCCGCCGTCCCGTCCGGCATCACCACCTGGAAGAAACCTGCGCCCTGAATGGCAACATCCTTATCGTTGCCGGTTTGCTGCAAATTGCCTTGAGTGAAAATACGTTCGGTCGCAACCGGCCGCACACCGGTACCGATCTGCAAGCCTGTCGGTAATTGCGTCTGCTGCGACGTCTGTGCCCCGGGTTGCCGCATCGTCTGGTACAACAAGTCTTCGAACACCGCGCGCGAACGCTTGAAGCCGCTCGTGCTGACATTCGCCAGATTATTGGAGATCACGTCCATCTGCGTCTGTTGCGCATCCAGGCCGGTCTTGGAAATCCATAGCGATCGAATCATTGCCTTCTCCAGAAAATGTGCTGGCTTACTAGGCCGGCATGTGATGCATCATGCGTTCAAGGTCAGCAGTTGGCTTGCCTTGCCTTCGTTGTTCTCGACGTTCTTCATCAGGTTCATCTGCAATTCGAACTGCCGCGCCAGACCGATCATGTCGACCATGGCATCCACGACATTGACATTGCTGCCTTCCAGCGCGCCGCCAATCACACTCACACCGGCATCGGCTTCGGCTTCGCTACCATCCTTGAGCCGGAACAAGCCATCGTCGCCGCGCACCAGAGACTCTTCCGGCGGATTAACCAGCTTGATGCGACCAAGCGGCGTCGCTGCACCTGGCTTGCTGCCGACAGCGATCGCGCTGACAGTACCGTCCTTGGCGATCGACACATTGACATCGGGGGGAATGCTGATCGGACCACCGTCGCCCAAAATGTTATGGCCTGCCTGCGTCTGTAAGACACCGTTTTCGCTCAGCTTCAAACTACCGCTACGGGTATACGCCTCGCTACCGTCTTCCAGTTGCACCGTCATCCAGCCTTTGCCCTGGAGGGCGACATCAAGATCACGCCCGGTCTGTTGAATTGGCCCCAACGAAAAATCGGACCCGACGGTGGCATCCACAACGAAGGCGCGCGTCGGCAGCCCAGGGCCGTTGACCGGCACCGCCCGGAACGAATCCAGCTGAGCGCGAAAGCCGGTTGTCGTGGCATTCGCCAAGTTGTGCGACGTATTTGCCTGCTTTTCCAGGATATGCTTCGCGCCGCTCATGGCTGTGTAGATCAAACGGTCCATTTCTGCTCCTCTGTATCCGCGCTATGCGTTACCGTTCATCACCGCAAGTTCACCAACGTCTGCAGAATCTGGTCCTGGGTTTTGATCGTCTGCGCATTCGCCTGATAAACGCGCTGCGCCGTGATCATGGTAACGAGCTCACCGGTCAGGTCGACGTTGGAATCCTCCACTGCAGACGATTGCAACACGCCGAAATTGCCCGAGTTCGGCTCTCCTACCAATGCCTCCCCTGACACCGACGACTCTGCCCAGAGATTGTTACCAAGCGGCTGCAGACCGTTCGGATTAGGAAAATTCGCAAGCACGATCTGTCCCAGCGTAGCGGTCTTGCCGTTGGTATAACGGCCGATAATGATGCCGTCCGCTCCGGCACTGAAACCAGAAAGGCGACCCGATGCAAAACCGTCCTGAGTCTGCTGGTTCACGGTGAAGGTAGTGGCAAACTGTGTCGTTCCTGTGAAATCGTAATTGACGGTAAAAGGTGAGGTTGCGCCAGTTGTCGTCGTCAACGAGATTGGGAATGGCAGGGCCGGAGTGGCCGACGCAATCCCGCCCGTAGTATTGAAATTAAGAATACCGACTGCGCCGCCCGCCTGTGAGCCCACAATCGGCACACCGTCGTTTGCAGCGTATACACGCCACGTATTGGCAGCGGTTTTCACATAATAGGTCTGGAGCCCATGCGAATTACCGAGGCTATCATAGACGTTGACCAAGGTTCCTTCGTTATACGTCGTCGGATCATTGATATCGAAAGCCGCCGTAATGACCGACGCTTGGGAGTCCAGATACAATTTTGACTCGACCAGTGTCGTCGTTTGCGGTGGAAGATTAGAGGTGTCGATCTGGATTTCACCCAGATTACCGGACGAGAGTACGCCGTTGGCATTCACCAGATAACCCGTCAGCCGAGCCCCCGAATTTAACAGGTATCCTTCCTTATCGAGCTCAAACTGCCCGTTGCGCGCATACGAGATCGTACCGTTATTGCTCAACCGAAAAAAACCACCGCCATTAATCGCCATATCCAGCGGATTGACAGAGCTGGTGATGTTGCCTTGACTGAACTGCTGCTTCACCTGCGACACCTTGGTACCGATACCCGTATTGCTTGCACCGCCTGAGCCCGTCAACGAATTCGCATACACGTCGGCAAATTGCACTTGAGAAGTCTTGAAACCTACCGTATTGGCGTTGGCAATGTTATTACCGATGGCTTCCAGTTGTTTGGAGGCACCGTTAAGACCGCTAAGACCTTGCTGAAAACTCATTTTGCTTCTCCTGGTTTACCGTGACTTCCCTGCCCATTCATGCAACAGGCCGCCGCGGGTATGACGTGCTGACTTAAAGAATCTGACGAACGTCTGTCAACTTGATTTCACCCATTCCGGGCACAAGCAGCTTTACGCCTTGCGCATTGGTCGTAACGCTTTCCACGGCACCGAACCCAAGCCCGGTCGCCGCCGATTTCTCTCCACCGCGAGTAGCCACGACGTCGAAACTGTATTTGCCGTCAGCAGCAGTCGTGCCTTGATCTGTCTTACCATCCCATTGCAAGGGCAGCGTGCCGGCTTTCTGGTCATTGAGCGTCATGGAACGAACCGCTTTACCCGAAGCATCGTAGATCGTTAGCTTGACACTATCGACTGGCTCGCTCAGTTCAATGCCAAACAACGCCTTCCCGTCTTGCAGTGCGAGTTTCGAGCCTGGGGCGAAAACACCGTGCCCAATCATGCTGACTGCCTGCAGTGTCTGACTTGACTGATAGCTTCCTTGCAAGGCCTCCAGCGTCGTATTCAGTTTTTCAATGCCGGTCACTGTCGAGAGCTGCGCAAGCTGGCTCGTGACTTGCGCATTGTCCATCGGGTTCAATGGATCCTGATTACGCATTTGCGTGACCAGCAACGTCATGAACTTGTCCTGCGCCGCACCTGTTGTGTCGGTTGCGCTTTTTTTTGCTGGGTTCATTGTCGCCAGCAGATCGGAGGAAACCGTCCCCTTGTTTTGCACGGTACTCATTCAACGCTCCTTGATTACTGACCCAACGTCAGCGTTTTCAGCAGCATGGTCTTTGCCGCATTCATCGTCTCGACATTGGTCTGATATGAACGCGAAGCGGAAATCATGTTGACCATTTCCTCCACCACGTTAACGTTGGGCATGGCGACATAGCCCTTCTCGTCGGCCTGCGGATGCTTGGGGTCATACACCATCTTCAGCGGCGACTGGTCTTCGACCACCTGCTGCACCTTGACGCCGCTGGCAGCCGGATTGGCCATCGGCACCGCCTGAAACACCACCTGTTTGGCACGATAGGTCTGGCCGTTCGCGCTGCTCGTGCTGTCTGCATTGGCGAGATTGCTAGCCACCGTATTTAAACGCTGACCCTGCGCGCTCATCGCGGAACCAGCGACATTGAAAATGTTAAATAGCGACATGATTATTGCCCTTGAATGGCGCTAAGGAGCTTCTTCAACTCCCCAGCTGCAAACGTGATGCTGGCCTCGTACCGTAGCGCATTGTCAGTAAACTGCGTGCGTTCGACATCCATATCCACTGTATTGCCGTCCACACTGCCCTGCGCGGCATTCCGATACAACAACGGCCCACCGCTTGCCGTTGTACCGGCGACGGTACCGCCCAGATGCTTTGGCGATGTCTTAAGCAACGCATCTTGCGCGGCAGGAGGGGCGGACATCGCCTGCTTCAACGCACTGTTAAAATCAATGTCACGTGCCTTGTAGTTCGGCGTGTCTGCGTTGGCGATATTCGACGCCAGGATCTGCTGGCGCTCCGCACGCAGGCGCAACGCCGTCTGATGAAATTGCAGAGCCTCGTCAAGCTTCCCGATCATGTCGCTCTCCTGATATCACCGATTAAAAACAAGACAACAAATCGATGGGGGATTGGTATAGGCTTGATCATACGGACGCAAATGTCACGCCGATCGGCTGATAAGGCTCTGAATTTCTTGCCTATTCAGGCTTTTGATTCACCGCGCACTCAGTAACATGAAGCCTGCAATGAATCTCTCCTCTTTCATGAAATCCATCGCGCTTGCCGCACTATTGACCTCGGCTGGTATGGCTGCAGCACAAATGCCGACGCCACGCCAGGATCAGACGGTATTGCGGCAGCAGGCCGAACAATTTCTGCGTATACAATCAGCCGGCCTGCCCGGCTCAGTCAACATCCAAGTAGGACAGATCGATGCACGCACCAACTTGCCTGCCTGTGCTGCGCCAGAAGCATTCCTGCCGACCGGAGGCAGGATCTGGGGTAAAACCACGGTCGGCATACGCTGCGTCGCGCCCTCCCCGTGGATAATTTACATTCCAGCAACGGTACAGGTGATGGCAGAGTACCTTGTCACCGCTGCACCATTAGTGCAAGGTCAGATCCTCGGCCCCAATGACATTGCAAAGGTTAAAGGTGACCTGACCGCGCTTCCGAGTGGCATCCTCACCGATCCATCGCAAGCAATCGGCCGCACGCTTGCCGCCTCCTTACGGATGGGCGCCCCTTTGCGCAACGATGCGCTGCGCAGCCAACAGGTCGTGCAGCAAGGTCAAACCGTACGCATCGTATCGGTCGGACCTGGTTTTCGCGTTTCCGCCGAAGCCAAAGCACTCAACAACGCCGCGGACGGACAAGTCGCGCAAGCCAGAACAGCATCGGGCCAGGTTGTCAGCGGCGTAGCCAAAGCAGGCGGTGTTGTGGAAGTCACATACTGACGCATCAGAATTTTCGCGATTTTTTAATTTGGCGCTAAAGTTCTGTCAGAATGCGTCGATAAAAACGGTGACAAGCAGTAAAAGACCACCAATATGAGAGGGAAAGATCGTGAAAATCGATGACTCACTGAAAAAGACGGGAGGGCTAAGTGTCGGCACGGCACAGACGCGCTCCGGTAAAAGCGCCGAAAAGGCCGGCACTGCCGCCAAGGCACCAGCCGAATCGGATAGTGTTCATCTATCGTCGAAACTGCAGTCGCTGACCCAAACCGGCGGAAACGGCGTGTTCGATACCAACAAAGTGGAAGAGATCAAGGCTGCCATCGCCAACGGCACATTCAAGGTCGACCCGGAAAAAGTCGCGAACGGCCTGCTCGATACCGTCAACGATCTGATCCATACTCGCAAAGCATAGGAAACAGATGCAAGCTTTAGGTGACCGCCTGGTGCACAGCCTCCGTGAAGAACTCAATGCAGCGAACGCATTGCTGCAATTGCTCAAACAGGAGCAGGCACAACTGATTGACGCCAACGTCGACGCACTGGCTACCGTTACCGAAGAAAAGGCGAAAATCGTCGCCCGCATGACAGAATTGGCACAAAACCGCCATCGCGCCCTTGCCGCCGCCGGCTTCGAAGCCAGCGAAGCAGGAATGCAAGCCTGGGCAAAAGGTTCAACTGCCCTGCTCGCCGCCAGCCAATCCTGGGATGAATTACTGAATATCTCCCGGCAGGCCAAAGAACAAAACCGCCTCAACGGTCTGCTAATCGGCCAACACATGGCACGCAACCAGACTGCACTCAATATCCTACAAGGCAGCCCACAAGGCGGTCCCTTATACGGACCGAACGGCCAATCCACCTCACAGGCCAGCCGCCGCAAGCTGGTTGTCGGCTAGTCGCATCCTGTTTCTACCGTAAGGCGCCGCGGCTGAATTCACCGCCAGCACGTTCTTTCCCATTCATGGGGGCATTCCATGAAGAGATCAGGTGCCGACAAAAATAAGCATTCTCCGCAAAGCCAGAGGCTTTAACTTGTGAACTGCTTAAGCGGCTATACGGCATTGTTAATCCGCTTCCGCTACCGCCCTCGTCCTGCTGCGCATGGTATAGGCAGACGCAACCACTACCCCGTCACCCCACTTCGTCGCGCTCGCTGAGTTCCTCATGGCCGACAGAGATCTCAATCTCTAGAGCGGTTTGATTGTACGTGAAAGGGAGGTCAGGTCGGGCCGAGAAGCGCAACCATACGTGCGCTACGGTGAGCATCGCAGGCCCGAGATGGGCCCCTTTCACGCACAGGCAAATCGCTCCAGGGTTAATACCAATCTTCCGTCATAACAAACTGTTGTTAATCAGCCATGATTAAATGATTGACAATTGTCAAAAGGAAAAGCATTATTTAAGCACTCTAAATCATTGACATATATTCATGCACATCGCCCTTACGGAATGTTCAAAACATCCTAAGAACGTCAGTGCAGAGTCTAGGATTCACGATTGAGACTGCTGACCACTATCCTGTTTGCCTGCCTTTTCTTGTCATCGATGCCGAGCGCTTTGGCTGAACCCGAGCAAGTCAAGAAGCCGCAAGAGCTGTATGGCGGCATCGTAGCGAATCAAACGATCACCGTCGCTGGGCAGGACTTCTATCAATATTTCGTTACGTCGTGGCGTGACCGGGAAATGAGTGAGCGCTACGCGATATCCGTCCATGAGCGGCCTTCGGCCCGATGGGGAAATCAGGTATGGGTCGAGTATGCCCAAAAGCGCATTTTTCAAGCAGTTCTCCCATCGTCACGTAGCAACATCAAAGCATTAAGTGAGCAAGCAGTAGAAGTCACTTATGAAAAAGTCGTCGATGCAGAAGTTGAGCGTCTATTGTTCCGGGACTCCGATATTGGACCGGATGAAATTTGAAGAATCTGAAGTGAAGAACATGCCCCGTCGAAAGAAAGTACTGGAATCCCTCCGGCACAGCACCTTGCCTCTGCTGGTTTGGTTTGTTGTACCCGTTGCGCAAGCAACAGAGCTTATCTACACGCCCATCAACCCGAGCTTTGGTGGGAGCCCGCTTAACGGCTCCGTTCTGCTGAATGCGGCACAAGCGCAAAATAAATCGAAAGATCCGGAAGAGGCGCTTACGAATGAAAAGAAAAGCGCTTTGCAACAGTTTAATGAAACATTGCAGCGTGCTGTACTAAACCGGCTTGCCGCAGCAGCGACGTCAAATGTCATTGGCGAAGATGGAAAACTCAGGGCAGGCACGACCGAGACAGGCGATTTTATTATCAGCATCACTGATCTTGGGGGAGGTGCA